>JACCWL010000176.1 GCA_013697645.1 Tatlockia sp.
ATGTCGGGCCAGGGGTGCGAACCTACGCGTTATAAATAAAACAAGTGTAGCTTAATGTAGCGATAACGTAATCAAGGTTTTCCTGCCACTGATCCCGGATTACGCGGCAACGCATACAGGCTACCTCCAATCAGGTATTTCCTTATTAAGAAAGGCTCGTAAACCCCGTTGGCCTTCCGCAGAAACACGTTTTTCTGCAATAAGAGCCGCAGTTTGGCGCATAAGGTCTTCATTAATCGCTTTTCCTGCAACCTGCTCGACTAAGCTTTTGCAAGCGCTAACTGCAAGCGGTGCTAATTGAGCAATTTGTTCTGCGTAATCTAAGGTAAAAGTCTCTAAGTCCTCATCGGCTATACAATGTTGCACTAGTTGAATTCTTTTTGCTTCTGCCGCATCAAAGGTTTCTGCAGTCATAAAAAGGTGCTTTGCAGCGCGCTCGCCGATGGCTTTAACTACATAAGGACTTATTACAGCAGGGATTAAACCAAGCTTGACTTCTGAAAAGCAAAAACGTGCCGATGAGGAGGCGATCGCAATATCACAAGCTGCTACTAAGCCTGCTCCACCACCAAAAGCCGCGCCTTGAACCATTGCGATGGTTGGTTTGGGACTTTGGTTTAAGGTATACATGAGTCGAGCTAGCACTAGAGCATCTTTGAGGTTTTCTTCCTCGCTAAATTCCGCCATTTTTTGCATCCAGGTGAGATCAGCTCCGGCTGAGAAATGGCGGCCATTTGCTTTGAGGATAATAACTCGAACTTTGGTATTGGCGATTGCTTGTTCAAATGTTTGTTGTAGGGCAACTAATAATTGATCATCAAAGGCATTGTGCTTGCTGACTCGGTTTAAAGTGATACTAAAAACAGACTCTTGTATCTCGCTCAGTAAATCGCTCAAAATCTTTCCCTCAGTGTTGAACCTCGCTAAGGCGTTGTCCTCTCATTCGGCACATATCCGTTCGAGTTAAGGATAATTCCTTTCCTAGGTTGACAATTTTTACATACGAAAAACCCCAAATTTAGTGACTTTAATCGGGGCATTCAATGCTGCCGAAAGGCTTAAGCCTAAAATAATCCGTGTATCCTGGGGGGCTATTACACCATCGTCCCATAATCTAGCACTAGCATATAAGGGATTACCCTGAGCCTCGTATTGAGCACGTAACTGTGCTTTGAACTGTTCTTCTTCCTCGGCAGGCCAGCTGGTTCCATGTTTGCTGTGCTTATCCTGATTGACCTGAGCTAAGACATTTGCTGCTTGTTCACCGCCCATCACGGAGATGCGTGAATTAGGCCATGACCATAAAAAGCGGGGCTCAAAGGCGCGTCCACACATTGCATAATTTCCTGCACCGAAACTGCCGCCAACAATCACTGTAATTTTTGGAACTTTCGTATTGGCCACTGCAGTAACCATTTTTGCGCCGTGTTTAGCAATTCCTGCTGCTTCGTATTTAGAACCAACCATAAAGCCGGTTATGTTTTGCAAAAAGATAAGCGGTATTTTGCGTTGACTACATAGCTCGATAAAATGCGCTCCCTTCAAGGCGCTTTCACCAAATAAAATGCCATTATTGGCAACAATACCAATTGGGTAACCGAAAAGATGTGCAAAGCCGCAGACTAAGGTTGTGCCGTAAAGGGACTTGAATTCATCAAACTCAGACGCATCCACCAAGCGGGCGATTATTTCGCGTATATCAAAGGGCTTTCGTGGATCACTCGCAATGATCCCGTTTAGTTCCTTCGCCTCATACAGAGGCTCACGACTTTCAATTCGACAAAGGCTGTCTTTCTTTTTGCGGTTCAAATGACTAATTGCTACTCGAGCCATTTGCAAAGCATGAGTATCATTTTCTGCATAATGATCAGCAACACCGGATTGACGGCAATGAATATCCGCTCCACCTAATTCTTCAGCAGAAATAATTTCACCCGTTGCAGCTTTGACTAAAGGTGGGCCGCCTAGGAAGATGGTCGCTTGATTTTTTACCATGATCGACTCATCTGCCATCGCAGGGACATAGGCGCCTCCTGCGGTACAAGAGCCCATTACTACAGCGATTTGCGGGATGTTTTCCGCAGATAAGGTTGCCTGATTATAAAAAATTCGGCCAAAATGCTCTCGATCCGGAAAAACCTCATCCTGAAGAGGTAAAAAAGCACCGCCTGAATCAACAAGATAGACGCAAGGAAGATGATTAGCTCTTGCTATTTCCTGTGCGCGTAAATGTTTTTTTACTGTGAGAGGGTAATAGGTACCGCCCTTTACAGTAGCATCATTGACCACAATCATGCATTCGATACCAGAAATTGTACCTACACCCGTAATAATGCCGGCAGCAGGGAGGTTGTCTTCGTAAACTTGAAAGGCTGCGAGCTGTGATAATTCTAAAAAGGGAGTGCCGGGATCAAGTAGCTGTTGTAGGCGTTCACGAGGGAGCAATTTCCCGTGCTTAAGGTGCCTTTGGCGTGCTTTATCATCGCCGCCTTCAGCGATTTTTCTAATGGTTTTTTGCAATTCTTCAACTAAGGCCAGCATGCTGGCTTGATTTTGTTTAAATTCTTCAGATGCGGGATTTAACTGACTGACAATTTTAGTCATGGATAATCCTTACTAGGGAATTAAAATAATGCTCATAACAATAACAAGCCATACACACCAAGTGGATTCAATTAAGTAGGGCATGTGTTTGCCTTTGATTACTTGGTAACTGAGGGCAGGAACAGCAGTAATTGCAATGGGTATTAAGACTAAAAGAAGAGTTTTACGCAGGTCAGTTCCTAGACCTCCATAGTTAAAAATTGGGGTCAACTTAAGGTTAGCGAAGTTATAGACCTTATCAATATGGGCTAAAAGCCATTGAAAATATTTAGCAAAAGTGACCAGTAGAATACTTAAAAGTAGATAAATAAAACTTTGTTTAAGCATGTAATTCCTTAATGATAGAGATTTCATAATCGTAGGTCGAGCCATTAGCCCGACCTATTAATAAAACTACACAAGCTCAATAGCAATTGCCGTTGCTTCTCCACCACCAATACACAGAGAAGCCACTCCTTTGGATAAGTGCTTTTGCCGCAAGGCGTTTATCAAAGTGACTATAATCCGTGCGCCAGATGCTCCAATCGGATGGCCTAGGGCGCAAGCGCCGCCGTGGATATTTACTTTTTCCGGGTCAAGTTCAAGCTCTTTTATAGCAGCCATAGTAACCACAGCAAAGGCTTCATTGATTTCAAATAAATCAACATCATTCTGGTGCCATCCGGCTTTGCTTAACACTTTGCGAATAGCCTCAACAGGTGCTGTGGTAAACCATTGTGGTTCTTGTGCATGGCTTGCATGGGCTACAATTCGGGCTAAAGGATGTAAGCCTCTTTTTTTTGCCTGAGCAGCAGTCATTAAAATCAGACTTGCCGCACCATCAGAGATGGTACTTGAATTTGCAGCCGTGACCGTACCGTCGGATTTAAAAGCAGGTTTCAATTGGGGTATTTTGGCTAATTTAGTCTCGTCAGGACCCTCATCTTGACTCACTACAGTTTCACCCTTACGTCCGCTAATTTTGACAGGTGCTATTTCACCAGCAAAGGCATTTTCTTTTTGTGCCGTTATAGCTTTGATTAAAGAGCGAGAGGCAAACTCATCTTGTTGCTCGCGGGAAAAGTGGTATTTATCCGCTGTGGCTTCGGCAAAACAACCCATCAATTTACCTCGATCGTAGGCATCTTCTAAGCCATCTAAAAACATGTGATCTTTCATTTCCCCATGACCTAAGCGATATCCTGCACGTGCTTTAGCAAGCAGATAGGGTGCATTCGACATGGATTCCATGCCGCTGGCAAGAATGGTATTTGTTGAGCCTGCTTTGAGTAAATCATGGGCTAACATCACCGCTTTCATTCCAGAACCGCACATTTTGTTAATCGTTGTTGCATTGGCAGAGTCTGGTATTCCTGCTTTAATCGCAGCTTGCCTTGCAGGGGCTTGACCAATGCCTGCTTGTAAGACACAACCGGAAATCACCTCATCAATTTCGTCTGGCGAAATACCTGCTTGTTCGATAGCAGCTTGATGAGCTATGGCCCCTAATTCAGGCGCAGAAAGAGATGATAAACTCCCGAGTAAATTTCCTAACGGAGTTCTTTTCGCTGCTACGATTACAATGTCATTCTGTTCCATATTCATCTCCCTATATAGTTTCTTTAAAAAGTTCCCGTCCAATCAGCATGCGTCTGATTTCTGACGTACCCGCCCCAATCTCATAAAGCTTTGCATCCCGCAGTAAACGTCCAGTTGCATAGTCATTGATGTAACCATTGCCGCCTAAAATTTGGATAGCTTGTAGTGCCATTTGTGTTGCTCTTTCTGAAGCATATAAAATCACTCCCGCGGCATCTTTACGACTGACACGGCCTTGATCACAGGCAGATGCCACTGCATAAAGATAGGCGCGTGAGGCGCTCAGTTCGCTGTACATATCCGCTAATTTTCCCTGGATAAATTGGAATTCTCCAATCGCCTGACCAAATTGTTTACGTTCATGAACATAAGGCAGAACCACATCCATACAAGCTTGCATAATACCCACAGGGCCTGCTGCTAAAACTGTTCGTTCATAATCAAGGCCGCTCATTAGTACTTTTGCGCCTTTATTCATTTCGCCTAATAGATTTTCTGCAGGGACTTCGCAATCTTCGAAAACCAATTCGCAGGTATTAGAACCACGCATTCCGAGCTTATCAAGTTTTTGGGCAGTGCGAAAACCCGGAAAACCTTTCTCAATTATAAAAGCACTAATCCCCTTGCTTGCTGCCTGCTTATCAGTTTTGGCATAAACAACAAGGACACTTGCCTCAGGACCATTAGTGATCCACATTTTTGTGCCATTTAGAATGAATTTATTACCTTCTGCACGGGCTTGCAGTTGCATAGACACGACATCTGAACCAGAGTTGGACTCGCTCATCGCGAGAGACCCCACGTGTTCTCCACTTATCAATTTAGGCAAATATTGCTGTTTTTGCTCGCTATTGCCATTAAGATAAATCTGATTGACACAGAGATTGGAGTGGGCGCCATAACTTAGCCCGACAGAGGCAGATGCGCGCGAGATTTCTTCCATCGCAATGGCATGGGCAAGATAGCCCATGTTGGAACCACCATAGGTCTCACTGGCAGTAATACCAAGTAATCCCATGTCGCCTAATTTCCGCCATAATTCTTGGGGAAAAGCATTATCAATATCGATTTGGGAAGCTAGAGGAGCTATTTCTTTTTTGGAGAAATTGTACACACTGTCTCTCAAGAGATCATAAGTTTCACCCAGTTGATATTGTAAACCGATGTGCATAGATGACTTCCTGTTACTAAAGCAAATAGGCTAGACTATACCCAATCAAATTGATCTTGCAACATCATTTTAATGTCTGTCTTAAGATTCTGTTATGAAGAGGGAGTGGTTCATGCGTAAACTTGTACTCTGGGGATATCATGTCGATGAATATCTGGAAATGTTTGATTTAACTGCCAAAGATATGGCGACTAATTTATTAGAGTACGGATGTGGGCCAACTGCTGTGAATGCCGAGTTAACCAAACAGGGACAGCATATTGTAAGTTGTGATCCTCTATTCAATTTGGACAAAGATACTTTATTTAGCAAGGCAAGCCTAATTTTTGCCGACATGGTCGCAAAAATAGAAAAGGATAAGGAAAAATTTGATTTTAGTCGCTATGGAAGCCTGAAATTGCTTAGGGATGAACGCCAAGAAGGCATGCTTAAATTTTTTTCTGACTATGATAAAGGCAAAAAAGAAGAGCGTTATCTTGGCATTAGCGAATACAGTTTACCCTTTGCTGATTTTAGTTTTGATCTTGCTTTAAGTGCGCACTATTTGTTCGCAGATTTAGATGATCAGGATGTGGATTTTCATTTACAAGTGATTAAAGAGCTAGCCCGTGTTGCCAAAGAAGTCCGGATTTTCCCCCTAATTGATCGCCACAATCAGCCTTCACCTTTTTTGGGGCCTGTTCTCCTTGGTTTGCAACAAGATAACTTTGGTGTGGAAGTTAAAGAAGTTGCTTATCACTTACAGGAAGGCGGAAATGCCATGCTACGTGTTTGGGCGCAAGTCTGTCATGTTTAGAGGTCTGGGATGTATTCTTTAATTCGCCCGCTACTTTTTAGCTTAGATGCAGAAAGGGCGCACAATTTAACCTTATCAGCCTTAGACTGGATTCCTAAATGGTGTTTTAAACAACCGAAGGGAAAAGACGTTAGAGCGATGGGTCTTAAATTTACTCATCCGGTGGGTTTGGCAGCAGGTCTGGATAAAAATGGAGAGCATTTGTCTGCTCTCGCTAAAATTGGTTTTTCCTTCATCGAATTAGGAACTGTCACGCCGCGCCCTCAACTAGGAAATCCTAAGCCACGGCTTTTTCGCTTACCTGAGGCGTCGGCAATAATCAATCGAATGGGTTTTAATAATCGGGGCGTAGATGCTCTGGTTGTCAATGTCCAAAAAGCAAGTTATCAAGGCATTTTGGGAATTAATATTGGCAAAAATAAAGACACTCTTCTGAATCAAGCAGCGGAGGATTACCTCTATTGCTTACGCAGGGTATATCCACTTGCTTCTTATGTCACGATTAATATTTCCTCCCCGAACACGCCTGATTTAAGGCTTTTGCAGCAAGAACAATTTTTCCGAGCTTTATTGATGCAATTGTGTGAAGAACAAAAAAGGTTGGCGGATAAATTCAAACGCGCTGTACCTCTAGTGGTTAAATTATCACCGGATGAGCCTAATGAGATTTTAAAGCAAATGGCGGAAGTAATAGTTGAAATGAAAATTAGCGGAATTATTGCTACTAATACCTCTTGTGCTCGCGAAGGCGTTGACCAATTAAAGCATGGCAATGAACAGGGCGGTCTAAGCGGCAGACCTATATTTGATCGTGCGACTGAATGTTTAAGGGTATTGAAGCAAATCGTGGGCAATGAAGTGACGCTTATCGGTGTAGGCGGAATTGAAAACGCCACGACGGCAAAGCAAAAATTGGAAGCTGGAGCTGATTTGTTGCAGGTGTATAGTGGTTTGGTCTATCAGGGGCCCGCCTTGGTGAGGGAGGTGGTCACGGGCTTGACTTAGATTCCATCCTATTTAAAAAATTATTAATAATTAATACATCTATCTTCGAATTCTAAGATAACTTGGCGCATGAACCAGTTTAAGGGTACAATTCGTTCACTACACGCCAACCTTAGCTCCGCTGATGAATAAAAAGCCTCTGGGCAAAACAGGTCCACTTTATAAACAGCTATTTACCTATGTTACTCCTTTCTGGCCGGTCTTATTATTAGGCATCTTTGCTAACATTTTGTACTCTCTAATCGATGCTGGCTTCACCTATATGATGCGTCCTTTTCTGGATAAAGGCTTTATTCAATTAGATCTCGAGTTTGTTAAAAAAATTCCCCTTATGGTCTTGATAGGAATCACTGCCCGCGGCTTGGTCAGCTCTATCGGTAGTTATTCCATGACTTGGGTTGCCCGCTCAGTGGTGAAAGTTCTGCGTCAGCGTGTATTTGGTCATATTATTAAGTTGCCGGCTGATTATTATGATGAAGCAACCTCAGGACAGCTCCTCTCAAAAATTCTCTATGATGTTGAACAGGTCGCGCATGTTAGTGCCGATGCCTTGACAGATATAGTCCAAAACAGTTGTTTGGTTATTGGCTTATTAACCGTAATGATGGTGATTTGCTGGCAATTGTCACTCATGTTTTTAATCACTATCCCCTTTATCGGATTGATTGTTACTTTCACCAATAGACGAGTGCGCCGAATTAGCCACAGAGTCCAGCAATCGATGGGGGATGTTACTGAAATTGCTAGTGAAGTGATTGAAGGTTATCGCGAAGTGCGTATTTTTGGTGGTGAGCAGCATGAGGTAGAAAAATTCAATCAGGCTACCGAAATTTCGCGCCAAAATGACATGAAAGTAGCGGTTTCCAAGGCTATTAATGTATCCGGAGTGCAGATGGTAATTGCAATTGGTATTGCTGCCATTATTTTCGCAGCTATTCAATTATCGACTGTCATTACCATTACAGCAGGCTCTTTTCTTGCCATTATTGCCGCCATGTTACAACTCATTAAACCGATGAAAACCTTGACCACACTCAATGCAACTATCCAGCGAGGCTTAGCAGGGGCTGAGAGTGTTTTTACTTTGCTCGATAAAGCAGTTGAAGCTGACAAAGGACGACGCTTTGAGCAAAAAGTTAAAGGGCAAATTGTATTTGATAAGATAAGTTATGCTTATCGACAGGGGCAATCCGTTTTGCATGAGGTGAGCTTCACTATTGGTGCAGGAGAAACAGTGGCACTAGTTGGGCATTCCGGTTCAGGCAAGTCAACTATTGCTAGCTTGCTGCCTCGTTTTTATGAACTTAAACAGGGTCAAATAAGCTTAGATGGTGAATCCATCGCAGATTTGTCCTTAAGCTTTTTGCGCGAGCAGATTGCTTTAGTCAGTCAGAATGTCACCTTATTTAATGACAGCCTGGCCAATAATATTTGTTATGGCCGTTTTGATGTTAGCCGTGAGCAAATTGAACAAGCAGCTAAATCAGCCTACGCCGATGAATTTATTAAGCGCTTGCCGGATGGCTATGACACCCGAATAGGCGAAAATGGTGTCCTGCTCTCAGGTGGGCAGCGTCAACGTTTGGCTATCGCCCGTGCCATCTTAAAAGACTCACCGATTTTAATTCTTGATGAAGCAACGTCGGCCTTAGACAGCGAATCAGAACGTTATATCCAACTGGCCTTGGAACAGATAATGAAAAACAGAACCACCTTGGTGATTGCTCACCGCCTATCAACGATTAAACGCGCTAATAAAATAGTCGTTATGAAGCAAGGGCGCATTGTTGAACAAGGAACTCATCAACAATTACTAGCTTTAGGTGGTCATTATACCCAGTTGTATCGCGTACAAAATTTGACCTTAGAAAATGCAGAAGATGCTCTAGTATGACTCTAACTCTCGATAAACTATGGTATGGTAAACATCCCTTACGTTGGGGTTTGTGGCCTTTTGCTGTGATTTATCGAGCCATTACTCATCTACGACGCGCTTATTTTCTAACCTTTGCGCAACATAAATTTCCAGTGCCAGTGATTGTGGTTGGCAATTTAACTGTAGGAGGCGTTGGCAAAACTCCTTTGGTAATTGCTCTAGCAAAAAAGTTTAAGGAAAAAGGCTTACGAGTAGGCATTGTTAGCCGTGGCTATGGCGCTAAGCTTAAACGCTTTCCTCATGAAATTAAGGAAGACGATACTGCGAATCAGGTGGGCGATGAACCTTTATTAATTGCAGAAAAAACAGCATGCCCAGTTGTGATAGCACCCAAAAGAGTGCAAGCAGTGCAGTATTTATTAGATAAATATCAGAGCCAAATCATCATCTCTGATGACGGTTTACAACATTATGCGATGGGTCGAGCAATTGAAATCGTAGTTATCGATGGTGTGCGGCGCTTAGGCAATCGTTTAGGTTTGCCAGCGGGGCCTTTGCGAGAAAGTGCTAGCCGTTTGCAGAAGGCTGACTTCGTAGTGGTTAATAGTGGTGAATGGCCGGGAGCTTATTCTATGGATTTGCAAGCCACTCAACTCACTCATTTGGTAACTGGTCAAGCGGTTAATAGAGATCAATTATCAATGCCAGTTGCAGCAGTTGCGGCAATTGGTCATCCACAACGATTCTTTACAACCTTGCAAGATTTAGGGATAACAATTATAAAGTATCCCTTCCCAGATCATCATCATTTTTGTAAAAATGATATGCAATTCGCGGAAAAATCAGTGATAATGACCGAAAAGGACGCGGTCAAATGTCGTTTATTTGCAGCAGATAGCTGGTATTTTTTACCAGTGGAAGCCAAATTAAGCGACTCATTCTGGCAGGCGTTATGGGCACATAAACAATTACAGGGTTCGAATTGAGATGAATAAAGTGAGACAAAGCTTATTGTTGTGCCTAACTCTATTGATGACGAATTATGTTGCTGCTGCACAACCGCAAGAGCCAGCAAAGGTGGATGTCCTTGATAATAAACAGGCGATAGCCATCAACGCCTCACAAGCCTACTGGGCCTTTTCTGGAATGGTTAGCACAGAAAATGGCGATCAATACAATTACTATTTTCAAATGCAACGCAAAGACAATCAATTTCACGCTGTTGCCACGCTTATCGATAGTCAGAGCAAAAAGGTAATGTTATTTGAAGAAAGTTCGGCCAAGATAGAACATTTTGTCGACACCAAGTGGCGTGTTGGCCGTGCTTTCATGCAATATAATCCGATAAACGATAGTTGGGTTTTTGGTGTAACGCCTAAGGCTAATCAAGGATTTAATTTTAAAGTTGATATGTTAGGACAAGCGCTTTCAATGCCAATGAGCCAGGGACTTCGTTCAGGGATTGAATTATTGATTAATCAAACAGGGCGTTTGAACGGTCATTTGCAAGTCGGAGAAAAGTCCTCAAAGGATCAATTTGTAACTGCACCAAAAGCCTGGTTTAAACAAATTTGGGTTTCTAAATCACAAGAATCACTCCATCCTTTAACGGGCGTTTTATGTCAATTTAACGATGGTTCTGGATTTTTCTCAGTGAATTTACAAGAGTCAGATGCGCTAAAAGGTGCCATAGCAGGCTGGCGCGATGTGCAGGGCACAGTTATGCCTATGTCGCAATTTGTATCGATTAAAGAAGACAAAGAAGGCCTTTGGTCTATCCGCATCCCTTCACCGAAAATTAGTTTGTCCTTTCAGGATTCTTTAGCTAAGGGAAACGAAAAACATCAAGTAATCGCAGGACTTACAAAAGATGAGTTGCCCGGTTTTTGTACTATAACAAAGGATGAAATCGGCGAGGAATCACAGAAAATTAGCAGTAAATAAATCTTTGAAAATCAATCGTTAATCCTACAATGGCAAAAGCCACTGCCCGTGGCTTTTGCTGTTGGTATCAAGTACTAAAATAGTACTTTTTGCCTACATCTTAATTATAGATTATTTTTAGTGTTTGTACAAAAAATAATCTTTGTTCAGCAGAAAGAAGAAGAAAGAATTTTTTTAAAATTGATATATTCATTTGGATTAGCTAGGAGGATTCTGCATAATGTTCTGTTAATATTCATAGTGTATATTGCATCTTAAGTTGCTAATAGTTTGATTCGGTATCAATAATTTTGGAGTCTTTGTAGTATGGCTAAGAATAAAGATAAAAAAGGTAAAAATTCTTCTCAACAAACCGTTCAAAAATTGAATTTCCTTGCCCACCCCGAAATAAAAGTTCCTTTTCACTATGAATATCAAGATAAAAATAAGGTGAGAGAATTTCAGGTAGAATTAAGAGCGTGCATAGATGAGATAAATTCTAATATTAAAATATATAATGATGCCATTAATAATCAGAATTCTGGAATCTCAAAATTATCAACCAAAATAGAATTGCTCATAAAAGATACGATATATAATTTCCCCCCTGATTATTCAAGCGACCTCCCAGAGGTTCAAAAATTATTCCAAAAAACTTTTCAAACTTTACTTGATACTATAAATCCAGCTAATACAAATTTAACAAGTTCTGCAGCTAGCAAGAAGAAAAAACTTTTTTCTGTCAATGAAATGTATTTAAAAATTGCCCAAAAAACTGAAAAGCAATTAGAGAAGGATTTTAATCTACTTTTGCAAATGGGAGCAGATAAAAAACAGGCCTTAAAATTGTTTTTTGGTAGCATACCGCAAGACACATCTGAGCTATCGTCTGAGACAAAGTCAAGCAAAAAATCGCTAAAAAAATCGGATACCTTAACTCAGAAAATATCTGAAACAAAGAACCTTGTAATCAGCAAAAAATCTAAATCTAAACTTTCAAATAAAAATACTGCAAAAAATGAAATTATCGATTTTATTAAAACAAATGAACTCAATAATCTCGATAATTTACAAGAATTAAAAAAGAAAATTACTTCATTTATGGCCGATAATGATATTTCTTTTAACAGAAAACTAACCTTGAAAACTCTGATTTCTCTTATTGAGAAAGAAATGGGTGTTTTGTTACATCTAGAGGCTCAAAAAACTAAGCCTTATGAATTAGAGGGTTGTGATTTCCCCAAAATTCTTGCAAGGATGCCCTCAGAGCAGGTTGCCGAAATGGCAAGGATTCTTGCTTATGGTAAAAATTCCAATATTACTTACTTAAAAGATTTCTTAAGAAAAATTTATCCTAATAAAAAGTCAGATGAATTTATCTTAATAGACAACTTTTTAAAGACCCATAAATTAAGCTTTTTAGGCGGTGGTAACTCTAAAAACTTTAAAGTTGAAAATATTTATACCAACAAGTCTTATGTTTTAAAGCTGGATAATCGCCTAAACGCGCCAAAACAAATGGAAGCAAAATTAATGGTCGAGCTTAAAAAGACCATGACTCCTATTTATGCAGAAAGACAAACTACCTTTAAAAATAATGAAGGTCTAATGGTAACGCGAGTACTCTTATTTACAGAATATTGTGCTGGTGGAGATCTGGATTCCCATGCTCAAAAACAACCAAATGTTAGCGCAAAGTTGAAATCCGCTGTCAATATTTATCGCCAAATGGCAGAGACTTTAGAGACAATTCGAAAACAAGATGTTTTATTTCCTGACTTGAAAAATACCAATTGGTTAATAGATGAAAAGAGACAATTAAGAATAGCTGATACCAAATCTTTTCTGCCTACAAAGGATTGTTTTTACAACAAAGATGGCCCAGAAAATAAATGGTATAGCTTATTATCCACTCGCTATATGAATCCTCCTGAATTTCAAAAGAGACAATTTTATGCCGATCCTGTCCATGCTTTTCAATTAGGTAAAAACTTATATCAATACCTAACTGGTTGTGATTATATCTACCTTTTTGAACATGGAGAGGGCGCTTTATATAATTTTGAATTTGCTATATTTAAGACGGAAGAAGGTAAAGAGTTAAGACAAATAATTATAGATTTAATTAAACCCAATCCAGATTACAGAAAAACAGTAGCTAAAGCGCTTGTTCAATTAGAAGTGCTAGACCAGAACTTAAATCCTTCAGTTGTGCAACAACCTAAGGAAATTGTAAAAGAGCAACCGCAAAGAACTCCTAAGGATAAATCTATCCCGCAATATCAAATTCCCATCGATTCCCAAAAGCAGATGCAGAGCTTAATCAGAGAGCTAGCTCAAATAAAGACGATATTGGAATATAAATGTAAAAAAGATAATAAATATTCAGAAGCAAAAAAATGTATAGTTAATAATTCAACCTCAATTTTTCTAAGTTGGAATGCTCTATCTCGTAATCCGAATCCAAAAAATCTTAAGGAATTTAAGCTAAACTGTATAACTTCGATTAACAATATGGAAAATGAACTCTCTAAACACCGTGGTTATTGGTTTAGTGAGGTGTCTCATGGATTAAGAATCTTTATTGGTATTATCGCAGCAATCACGGTGATACCCGCAGTGGGAGTTATAGTCGCAGGGCTATTTGGCGCTCCAGGATTTATAGACACCTTCTTTTCTAAGCCAAAGACAGACTCTTTAACTAAATTTGAGGAATTGAAAATCGCAGATTTAACTGAGGATCTCATGGAATTGGAATTGGATAGCCCAAACTTTTAAGAGGTTAGATAATCTAAAGGAGTGAGGAAAAAATGAGTATTTCCTTTCAAGAACTATGTAAAGCGCTATCTTTAAGTCCGGATTATAGCGATGAACTTTCGCTAAACCATTTGAAAACCTGGTGCTTCGAACAAGTTTCTAGAGATCGTGTGTATTCTGGTCAATTAGACGAGCAATATGCCAATTACATGAAATTAGCGCAACACTATCTAGAGATATTTTTAACCTCAATCACTGAGGACCTCGCAAAGCCTCTTCCTGCCTTGGACAATATGAATTGTGTCCAATATGCAGCTTTTGCAGGTTATGAGCGATTTCTTAGCCAATTAAAAACACCCTATTCTGATGCATTGGATTCACCAAACGCTTATGACATGACTTCTTTGCATTTTGCTGCCTTGCATGGTTATGTCTATACCGTGGAAGCTTTATTAAACATAGGAGCCCTGCCAAACAAAGCCAATAAATCTAATCAATATCCTTTATTTAGCACCTTAGTAATGCCTATGTATTCAGAGGATGAACCCACAGTTATTCAAAATAAAATCCGCTGTTTTAAACGGCTTAAAGCGCTTTATCCTAAAGCGCTTCAAGTTAAAGATAGCGGGGGCGAAACTATAGCGCAAAATCTGACAGAGAATGGTTTTGAAAGTCTGTTGGCTGAGTTGATTATTGAAAATAAAGATATGATTTTTGAAGCCAATAATCATACTCATTTTCCTATTCATACAGCCCTTTTAAATAATCGATTGAAAGCCGTTGAGTTGCTTTTGGCTATTCCAGAGGTCTCTTTACTCAAGGATGCAAAGGGCAAAGTAGCCCTTCATTATGCTGCGGAATACTCTGATGTTGCTGTTGTAGAACAATGTTACGCAGCAATGACTAACCTAGCCATCAGAGACAAAATGAACAGAACGCCATTAATGCTTGCTGCAGAAGCCGGTAACGAGGAAGTGTTGCTATTTTTACTTAAGAAGGGCGCTGATATAGACAGCAAAGACTATGAAGGATTGACAGCCCTAGATTATGCAAAA
>JACCWL010000177.1 GCA_013697645.1 Tatlockia sp.
CCACCAGGCTCAATAACAATTATTTTTTAATTACAATAAAAAATCTCTCAAAAGCAACACCTATTCTGAGGCAACGACTCAGTATTTTTTTTGCCCTTCGGCAACAGCTTTCATTGAGGCATCAGGAAAAGGTATTTTTTCAGGGCTATCTTTGATGACAAACCACACAACCGAAACCAGAACTAAAGATCATTTTTAAAATGGTCAGAATTAGCAGGCAAACTAGACATTGGATAGCCTGCGGTAAAATACCATTTCATTTTAGCTGATCCTTGTATTAACATAGTATGTTTTAATTTTTACATAGTATCTTAGTTTTACTGCACTAAAAACATTGAGTCCCACCCTAGAGGAATCCAAGATAAGTGATTAATTATACAGGAACTTATACCGATAAATATCAACTGTCGATGGCTCAAGCCTATTTTTTGAAAGGACAGAAAAATCATTCGGCAGTTTTTGATTATTTTTTTCGCAAACTCCCTTTCGATGGCGGTTACGCTATTTATGCCGGATTAGATGATCTATTAAAAATCCTTGAAAATTTACGTTTCGATAAAGTAGATTTAGACTATTTGAAGGGCGAAGGATTTCATGCGGATTTTCTGAGTTATCTTAAAAATTTTCAATTTAAAGGTACGATTTATTCTTGCTTGGAAGGAGAGGTTATTTTCCCTACTTGCCCAATCATAAGTGTAGAAGCCAATCTTATTGAGGCGCAACTTATTGAAACCTTGGTCTTAAATGTACTTAATTTTCAAACGCTTATTGCAACTAAGGCGAGTCGAATTCGAGAGGTAGCTGCAGGTCGAAATTTAATTGACTTTGGGCTGCGAAGGGCTCAGGGGCCGGCAGGATATTATGCTAGCCGTGCTGCGGTAGTTGGGGGTTTCGATGCGACAAGCAATGTTCGTGCTGGACGTGATTACGATATCCCTATTGCGGGAACAATGGCGCATTCCTTTGTGCAAAGTTTTGATGATGAGTTATCCGCCTTTCGTGTCTTTGCCGAAAGTTGGCCGGAGCAATCTGTCTTACTGGTTGATACCTACAATACATTGGAAAGTGGAGTTCCTAATGCAGTCAAAATTGGCAAGGAAATGGAAAAACAAGGACATCAGCTTAAGGGAATTCGCATTGATAGCGGCGATTTAGCTTATTTATCCAAAAAAGCACGGCAAATTCTTGATGAGGCGGGCTTAACAAAGGTGGAAATTTCCGTATCAAATCAGTTGGATGAATACGTGATAAAAAGCCTGTTGGAGCAGAATTCGCCAATTGATACCTTTGGTGTGGGGACTAACCTGTGCATTGGTGTTCCTGATGCAGCCCTCGATGGGGTTTATAAATTGGCCTATGTCAACAATAGGCCTTGCATTAAAATTTCCGATACTTTAAAAAAAATATCCTTGCCGCATAAAAAGCAAGTATATCGAATTTTGGAAAATGGCGGTCGTTTCTGGGGTGCTGATGCTATTACTTTGTTCGATGAGCGAGAATTAGGAGTTATGTACCATCCTTTTGAGCCGTCTAAATCTATTTCACTAGCAAATTGTAAGAAGGAAAAGTTACTACAAAAGGTTATGGAACAGGGTAAGCCTTTGTTCCCAGCCAAAACGCTCACCGAACTAAGCCAGTACTGCCAACAACGTTTAAATTACCTGCCCATAGAATATAAGCGGATTATTAATCCTCATCTCTATAAAGTGGGACTGAGCGAAAAATTATACAGCCAACGCGCTGAGCTCATTGAGAAGCATAAAGGATCCAAATGACGGCGGCCTTTATTATTATTGATGTACAAAATGATTTTATGCCTGGCGGTTCCTTGGCTGTGGCAGAAGGGGATTTGATTATTCCAGTCATTAATGCCTTGCAGACAAAATTTAATTTAGTCCTAGCAACTCAAGATTGGCATCCGGCCCATCATAAAAGCTTTGCTTCAAATCATTCTAATAAGAAGCCTTTTGAAAAAATCTTGCTGCAAGGCTTAGAGCAAACACTTTGGCCAGATCACTGCGTACAAGGAACAAAGGGCGCAGAATTGCACCCTAGGCTGGAAACAAGCGCTATAGAAGCCATTTTTAAAAAGGGTATTGATCCGGAAATTGATAGTTATAGCGGATTTTATGACAATGGTCGTCTGAAAAATACGGGCTTAGCCGATTTTCTTCATGCAAAAAATGTTAAAACCCTCTATTTCTCTGGTTTATGCGCTGATATCTGTGTTTATTTCACTATTAAGGACGCGCTGGCAGAAGGGTTTAAATGTGTACTGATTGAAGATGCGACCCGTCCTCTTGATGAAAACAATTTTAAAGAAATTAAAAGAGAGTTGTTGGGGCAGGGTGTAGAGATTTTAAAATCTGGGGAAATAGGTAATCTCAAGTAGGTCGGCGCCCCTGGCCCGACAA
>JACCWL010000178.1 GCA_013697645.1 Tatlockia sp.
ATGTCGGGCCAGGGGCGCCGACCTACGCGTTTCCCTAAAATTTGCCTTGAACAATCCACCACTTATTTCTTTCCATAAACCCTATGCGCTATCCATCCTGCTAAAAGCAAAGTCGAAAACACACCCAGTAAAACACTATAAGGATGCCAACCTGCCCCCACCAAAGATAAAGCATTGGGAGAATGTAAGATCGAAAAAGGAATTGCTAGCAGCACATCCATAATGGCTGAGCCAGCAACTAAGCCACAGGCAATACGAACCCCTGTTTGTTTACGGACTGACTTCTCTTCTTCGGGGATTGCTTGTTTATTTAAACGCCAGCGCACTGCCAACGCTATCATCCCACCTAAAAATAAAGGAAACGAAGAAGCAATGGGCAAATACATTCCTATCGCAACGCCTAGAGTCGAGAGCCTTAAAAACCGTTCAAGCTTGAACAGATAGTTGATGGCAATGAGAGCAAAAATAATTAATGCGCCGATAAACATCATGTTCCAAGGAAGCGTATTGCGAAATACTGCTTCGGTAATCGCCGCCATCAATGCGGCAGTAGGGGCTGGCAGTGATTGACTAATGTCCATGCCTTCGCGCGGCATGATTCCGCCAATCCCGTAGACATCAAAGAGTAATTGCATGACTGGCGGAATCACCAGAGCCGACACCACGACACCTAAGAGAAGCATAAGCTGCTGCCGCCAAGGAGTCGCGCCAACTAGTTGACCTACTTTTAAATCTTGGGTGTTGTCATTGGCGATTGCAGCGATTCCAGTTACCACAGAGCCAATGATAATGGTAATTGCTTCTGCAGCCTTAATTTGACTTTCTGTCAGAGGAATTGAAAAACTTGATTTCAAAATAGTTAATAAAATCCAAGCGACAAATAGCATACCAGCAATAACCACCGAACTGCCAGGACTTGCAGTTACGCCCACCATTCCTGAAAAATAGCCAGTGATTACGGAAAAGAGAAAGCCAATTATTAATACATAGAGAACAGCCCCGAAAACAAAAGTAGGCCCATAATTCTCATCAAGTCCTACCATTTCCAAAGGCAAAATGAATTGGAAAAATAAAAATAAAATCGCAGCCATTAAAGCCACACCTATTAAAATATAAGGCATCGGAATGTCACGATCAGTACGCGGAATTATAGCGCTGCTATTTTTATTAATGAACGCGCTAAACGAAATGCTCATCGATTTAGCCAAAGGCTTAATTAACTTCAGAAAAGTCCAAGATCCAGCAAAAAGCATCGCACCAATTCCTAAATAGCGCATTTCGCTATTCCAAAGAAAGGTTGCCGCTTTTTCAGGAGGGTAGAGGTTAAGAAAATCAGGATAAAACTGACTAACTATCGGCATTGCAACGAGCCATGAAATAATAGCCCCCAGAAAAATAGAAAGGGCCATATCATGGCCGACTAAATAACCGGCTCCTATCATTGTTGCCGAAAAACCCACTCCAAAACCAAAGAGAGAACGTTTAGCGGTAAACCAAAAATTCCAGCTATTTGAAATGATTTTAAAGCCTGCTTGCAATAGCTCTATTACGCCACCAACAATACCGCCAAGAAAAATATCAGAGACTCCCGCTTTTTCTGTTGATGATTTTAATACTTCAGCAATGGCACGACCTTCTGGAAAGCGTAATGCGGGTTCATTAACCAAAACACGCCGCAAAGGAATGGAAAATAAAACACCTAATATACCGCCACAGGCTGCAATAAAAAAATTAGTTAGATAATCAAAATGATGCCAATACTGGATAATAATCATTGCGGGAATTGTATAAACAATCCCACCAGCAACGGCTTCACCCGCTGAGGCTGCAGTTTGCACGGCATTATTTTCAAGTATCGTCGCATCCTTGAAAAAACGTAAAATACCCATTGAAATAATAGCTGCTGGAATCGATGCAGAAGTTAAAATACCTAACTTCAAAGCCAGGTAGGCATTGGATAAGGCCAAAAAAATTGTCAAAATAATAGCAAGAATAACGCTACGAACAGTTAATTCCGCAATTTTTTGATCCGCTGAAATTAGCGGAGAGGAATCTCTCATCGGATTCTCCACCTTATCATTTTTATAACCCTCAAATTTTATCTAAGGCATTTTGCCTAAATTACATCTTTTTTGACCTATATAAGCTAGCCTGAGCCTGTCATATTTACCGTACAAATTATACCGCGTAGGACAGCGCCCCTGGCCCAACCTACCACTACTCTCAAGACGTAGTTACCAACCATTTACCCGCAATCATCGTTTTATGCTCTATTGGATAGCCAAAATAATAACAAAGAGAAGCACTATCAGGCAAAGACCAGAGCACTAAATCAGCAGCTAATCCCACAGCAATTGATCCTGTCTCTTTATCAAGGTCTAAGGCTCTTGCTGCTTGATAAGTAACGCCTGCTAAAACCTCGGATACGGTAAGCTTGAAACGTTTGCAAGCCAGATTCAACATTAATAATAGCGAAGTCGTCGGAGAGCTACCGGGATTGGAATCCGTAGCAATGGCCATTCCTACTCCTAGCTCTCTTAAAAGTGCTACCGGCGGTTTCATTTTTTCATCTAAAAAATAATTAGCGCCGGGCAAAAGTACCGCAACCGTTCCGCTAGACGCCATCGCTTGAGCACCTGCATTTTCTAAGTATTCCAAGTGATCACAAGATAAAGCATTCATCTTAGCTGCCAATTCACTTGCACCGAGATTTGATAATTGCTCGGCATGGCATTTAATCTTAAGCGACAAGTCATTTGCTTTTAAAAAAATTTGCTCTGTTTGTTCTAAACTAAAACCAATCGACTCACAGAAAACATCGACTGCGTCAGCCAATCCTGTTTTTGCAATAGCTGGCAACATTTCTGCACAAAGAAAATCAACATAAGCCTGGCTGTTTTTTTTATATTCTGGAGGAACAGCATGAGCACCAAGAAAAGTCGTTCGAACACGCAAACCACTTTGCTCGCCCAATCGTTTAGCTATACGCAATAATTTTAATTCATTTTCCAAATCAAGCCCATAACCTGATTTAATTTCAACCGTTGTCACTCCTTCAGCACGCAAGGCTAAAATCCGAGGCCAGGAATGCTCAAAAAGTTCCTCTTCAGAAGCCTCGCGGGTCTTTTTCACTGTTGATAAGATGCCGCCACCAGCACGCGCAAGTTCTGCATAGCTTTGCCCTTCCTGATGCTGCTTAAATTCATCAGCGCGATTCCCTGCATAAACAAGATGGGTATGACAATCAATAAGTCCCGGAGTCACCAACTGCCCCTGACAATTTTCCCGAAACTTTGCTTGTTGCTGATAATGAGAAGGAAGATCGGAATTCCATCCACACCAAATTATGCGACCAGAGCCAAGTGCGATGGCCTGATTGGTTAGCTCCCTGCCCTCTCTATCAATTGTTGTGACATTCTCTAGAAGATATTCGCAAGCCTGCATAACCTACTCCCAATCCGGCACTTTATGAGCAGGACTAAGCCAAGCTTGATGATGGCTTTTCTCATAAATATCCCATTCCTTAGATCGGTAAAGTTCACACTCAACGTCCAACAATAACCATCTAAGAAATTCCGCGGCTGTTTCCGTAGATACTAATCTGTTTTCTTGATGTAATCGTTTATAAAAATTTCGATGTTCCTCATCCATACCTTTCGCATTTCGAGCTATTTTTTGCATTTCAGTATCAATTATTCCTGGCATAACGGAGGCAATAGCTAGTTTTGGAGTTTCTAATTGCCAACAGCGAGTAAGCATTGATAAGCCCGCTTTGGAAACACAGTAAGCTGCCCAGCCGGCGATTGCAAAATAAGCAGCACCAGAACTTATATTTAAAATTCGGCCTTGCTGAAGTTTAGCTATTAAGCTTTGTGTTAAAAATAAGGGGGCATTGAGATTTGTTGCTATAGCCTGCTGCCAGGCGGTTTCACTAAGGTTAGCTATCGGTGTTATTGGTTCAACCATGCCAGCGTTATTGATCAATCCATCAAGAGAATCAGTTTTATCTAAAGAGTTAACAATCTGTTGACGCCCTTCCTCCGTTGATACATCAGCTTTAAGGTAAGTGATTAGCGGCGAAAAAGCAGCTGTTTCTGTAAGTAGATGTATACGTCGGCCAATAATTAACACTTTTTTGTTTTTTAGAGCTAAAGAGTGCGCCAAAGCACGACCAATTCCAGAGCCTCCCCCAGTGATCAAAAACATTGGATCTCCCTATGAGATTAGGGTTTGCCAGCAACCCTAGGTTAAACTGCCGCGATGATAGCAGACCCGGATCCAATTGACACGATTTTAGAGCAATTGAGTGCAAAAAGATCCCTTACGATATATTATCTTAGACCTTATATTAGGGTCGGTTTACATTTGAAACTCCAATGCTGATATGCAGAAGCCGACACATTACTGAGAAATTCCATGCTACCTAAGCTGTTAAATTACGAACCACCAAATCAAGCTTTATGGCAAGGACGCAAAGATAGCTTGCCTGGCGAGCGTTTTTTTCAGCGCTTAAGCATGGTGGATCTGCGCAAGGAAAGCTTGAAGAAATCTCAACCAGCAACCATTATTCTCGGATTTTGTAGCGACGAAGGAATAAAACGCAATGAAGGACGACTTGGTTCTAAATTAGGCCCTATTCAACTGCGTGAACAATTGGCCAAACTTGCCTGTCACAGCTCTAAACAATTTATTGATATCGGCAATATTGTCTCTGACAATAATCTCGAACTTGCTCAAGCAGAATTTGCTAAATTAATTAACTATTGCCATCAACAGGGCTATAAAACCCTAGCCTTTGGCGGTGGACATGAAATGGCTTGGGGCCATTTTTGTGGTTTGACAAGTCATTACCCCAAATTGGGAATTATTAATTTTGATGCCCACTTTGATTTACGACCCAGCAAAAACAGCCACTCCACCTCAGGCACTCCTTTTCGACAAATAGCTGACTATTGTTTGCAGCATCACCTGCCTTTCAATTATTGTTGCCTTGGAATCCAATCTATTGCCAATACGGATAGCATCTTTAAAAGGGCTCAAGAATTAAATGTCTCTTATTTGAGTCGAGAACAAATTAACCAAGAAAGCTTTGCTTGGCAATGTGCTTTCTTGGATAATTTCATGTTAGAACATGATTATCTCTACTTGAGCCTTTGTCTTGACGTCTTTGCAGAATGTTTTGCGCCTGGTGTCAGTGCACCCCAAGCCTTAGGTTTAACACCTTGGCAAGCACTCCCCCTGTTGAAATACATCCTGCAAACTGGCAAAGTGGTAACTCTTGATGTAGCCGAGCTCTCACCCCCTTTGGATGAAGGGCAAAAAACTGCGCGATTAGCTGCTAGTCTTTTAGCAGAGTTGTTAGATTACTTTTAATTGAAGGAGTGAGCGATGAAAAAATCCATGCTATGTGCAGGATTAATGACTATTTTAAGTGCAACAGCCTATGCTGAAAATTCCAGTCATCCAAAGAGTGTAAAAGCAGTAGATAGTCATGCAAAAGCAGAAATGACAAAAGGGATTAAAAGCCCAAAGCCTTCTACAAAAGCACTAAAGACAATGCAACAAAATCTAGCAACTTCTGGAGCAGAAACTCTAACTCCTGGCATAAAAACTCTAGCTGCTGCTAGCACCCAAACCCCATCCACCGGTACACAAACTCCAGCTACTGACACTCAAGCTCCGACTACTGAAACGAAGACTCCGGCTGCCGAAATTACTCCGGCTCAACCCCTTAATTGTAATTATCGTATACCTGCACAAACTACAAGAATCGAACAAACGATTGTGATGAAATGGGCTGAGAAGGCTGCAGAGCAATCTTTTGATTTTGATTACAAAACCATAGATGAACAAATTGCTAAATTAAAAGCTTGTTATACCGAACAAGGTTGGACGGGTTTTAATGATGCCTTAGAAAAATCAGGTAACCTCAATGCGATTAGATCGCAACAGCTTACAGTAAGCCCTATGGTTAATGGGCAGGCAAAGATTACAGAAATCAAAGACAATCAATGGAAAGTCACTGTACCTATGCAAGTGGTTTATCAGAATGACAAAGAAAAGCTTACTCAACCACTGACGATCGATTTATTAGTGGGTCGTAAGGTTTCAGGCGACTTAGGGATTATGCAAATGATAGCCATACCTCACCAGAATACACAGCCAACAACACCCAGTCCTCAGTAAGTTTAAGAGACGTCGGGCCAGGGCGTTGCATAAGCCAAGCATTGGCAGCCTAGTCTAATTAGGTCGTAATGGTTCAGTAGATTAGAAATACTCTGCAGTGTCTTTCCCGCGTAGGGGGAATCTATCTCTATTCAGGCAGTTTGCTTAATTTATAGATGGATTCCCGCCTACGCGGGAACGACATATCAACGGTGCCTGTATTTATGGGTAACAATAGGGATGCCACGCCGTGTGATCCGGCATCAGTGGCAGGGCATTCCCGTATTCGCGGCGTGGCATCCAGGCACAGTTCTGGAATTAGCAAAAATCGCTGTGACGTTTCTATTCGTTTCTCCAAAACCCTAGCTTCCTCGACAAGTTGAGGGACGATATTGTTGTGCTAGTGTTCCGCCGTTACAACTCCAGGTTAATTCACCACCCTGCTGTAAAGTGGGCGCCAAAGTGAGAGTGCCATTACCAGCAAGCTGGGTATAACTTATGGTAATGACCCCACCTGATCCTATTTTTATTGATTTCACATTTGCTGTTGCTGCGGGACTAACATAACCTGTCTCTGCTGCTGAAGTTGGCAGTGAGTGATTGGACATAGACATTTCTGTTATGGCAAGTTTCGCACCCTCTGCTAGATTCAATCCTTCAGCCACACGTGCCCTAACTGCGTAGTTTTGATAAGCAGGAACTGCAAGCGTAATAAGAATCCCTAAAATAGCAATGACAACCATTAACTCGATAAGAGTTAGTCCTTTTTGTTTCATAAACTTCTCCTTTGCATTAAAAAGATGGCAGTATGCCATAAACTTAGGCCTGTTAACATTTTTTAGATGAGGGTGGGCTTTGCAATAATATGACAAGAGACGAATCAATCAGTATACTTTCACAAGTTTGAATTAATAGGGCTCGCTTATGTCCCGTAAACAACGAATTAACCAGTTAATTAGTGAAGAATTAGAACCTAGCTTTTTAGAAGTTGAGGACGAATCCTCAAGGCATCATGTACCTGATGGCGCGGAAACTCATTTTAAACTATCCATTGTTTCGGAGAAATTTAATGATTTAACCAAGATAGCTCGTCACCGGATACTTAATAAGCTACTTGCCGAGGAATTAAATTCTGGCTTACACGCTCTGAGTTTGCATTTATACACAGCCAAAGAATGGCAAACGAGTGGGCAAATAACAGCCAAATCCCCTGCTTGCCGTGATGGTTTTCGTCATGGATAAAATTATTTATTGGCAAGATGAATTAACCTTAACACCTAAATCACGCGGCTTTCATATAATAAGCAGCGAGGTGGAACAATGCTTAAAATCAATGCCACCAATACAAACCGGCTTGATTCATTTTTTTCTCCAACATACCTCAGCTTCCCTAGCCATTAGCGAAAACACTTGTTCTGATGTACCTAAGGATTTAGAAAACTATTTCACTAGAAACATAGCGGATGATAACAGTCTGTATCTTCACACTTTGGAGGGCGAGGATGACATGCCTGCCCATATTAAAAATGTGGTATTAGGTGTTAGCCTCACCATTCCGTTGACAAAGGGACAATTGGCTCTTGGGCAATGGCAGGGCATTTATTTGGCTGAGCATCGTAATCGAGCTCCCGCACGGCGAATTATTATTACTGCGCAAGGCATTGGAATGTAAGTCATTTGACGAAGCTTAAGCCGCGATTTTAAAAAATACTTTTCATCGCTTCAATCATTCCCTTATAATGCGTCTCTTTTTTAGCCATTTGCCATTTGGCTCCTTGGAATTATTAATTATGAAAGCCTGGTCCTCCGAAAAAATTTCAGTACTAGCCCTCGTATTATTAATTACCGGAGCCATCGATAATATTCGTAATTTACCAGCCACTGCCCTCTTTGGCTCATCACTCATTTTTTTCTTTATTTTCTCAGCGATAATTTTTCTAATTCCAGTGGCTCTTGTATCTTCTGAATTATCTTCAACCTGGCCTGAAGAGGAAGGCGGTGTCTATAGTTGGGTAAAGCATGCCTTTGGTGAATCAGCCGCCTTTTTTACAATTTGGCTGCAATGGATCAATACGATGGTCTGGTACCCCACTATCTTATCTTTTATTGCTGGTACTCTGGCCTACCTTATTAACCCGGCTTTAGCCCAAAATAAATATTATTTAATCAGCGTTATTCTAGTTGTTTTCTGGTCACTCACTATCCTTGGCCTTAGTGGCTTGCGTGCCTCTGCCGCCTTTGCCAGTATTTCTGCCATTCTCGGCATGATAGTGCCTATGGGTTTTATCATTGTGCTAGCGCTCATTTGGCTGCTAAAAGGCCATCCTCTTGCGATTGATCTGCACTGGCAACATTTAATCCCTCACTGGAAAGACTCTCAATCCTGGGTATCATTAACCGCAATTATGACTTCCTTTCTAGGTATGGAATTAGCTGCTGTTCATGTGCGTAATATACATAATCCGCAAAAAAATTATCCTAAAGCCATGCTCATCTCTGTAATTTTAATCCTAACGACCATGATTTTTGGCTCTCTTGCCATTGCTTTTGTGCTTCCTCAGGCAAAAATTAGTTTGGTCGATGGTGTCATGCAAGCCTTTACCAATTTTTTTGAAGCTTACAATTTAAACTTCCTCATGCCTGTCATCGTGATTTTATTACTGCTTGGTAGCTTAGGCTCAATGGTTAATTGGATAATTTCTCCGGCAAAAGGTTTGCTGCTTGCTGCCGATAATGGCTTTCTACCGCATTGGCTTTTTCGTTTAAATCAGCATGGGATTGCTTCACGAATTCTCATCTTGCAAGCAGTTCTTGTTACTTTGCTCTGTAGTGGTTTTCTACTTTTTCCCAGCATTAATGCTATTTATTGGTTATTCACCGCTTTAAGTACCGAACTTTATATACTAATGTATGTGCTAATGTTTATCGCAGCCTGGCACCTCAAAAGGAAATTTGCGGCTTTACCACGTCATTTTGTAATTCCTGGCGGGCGATTCGGTTATTATCTGACCTGTGCTCTGGGACTGGCAGGCTGTACCTTAACATTAATAGTAGGGTTTATTCCTCCAGAAACTAATTTGGATATCGGTGGCGCAAACCATTTTCGCTTGATTTTTGCTTGTGGTATTTTCATTATGATTCTTCCAGCCTTTCTCCTCTATTTACGCAAGAAAAATAATGACAAAGCGCAAACAAATTAAAGATTTTTTCAATTAAATGTTCAAATATTGTTTCTTTTGATGTATTCTAAAGCCGCAAGCGAATGAGTGTAAAAAATACTTTCAGAATAATTTACCGTTGTGAATCATTCTTAAGATTTACTTAAGCTTTCGATGTTAATCTTCGTTCAAGAAAAAATAGAAATCTATTCAAAAGGTGAGTATTAAATGAGTAAAATAGGCCAAGATATTTTAAAAGCTTTAGCTAACATAGAAACTAAAACCAGTGATTTGAAGGCTCTCATTAACCCAAATACAACCGATTATTTTTTTTCTTTTAAAACAATTATTCAAAATTTAAAGACACAAGCAGAAAACCATGACGAGCTCGACCTTGACTCAGCTAAAGAATTAAACGATAAGCTCAGAGACTTCGAGAGTACTACCCTACGAACTTGCATTCATATAATGAACATTGAATCAGATTTATTTGAACAAAAATATTCTAATGAAAATTTTAGCAACAACTCTGAACCACCGATGGAATTGTTAACCCATCTCTTAGACGATTTCAAAACGATAATTCCAACAAGCAATGAAACTTATCTCAAACAACTTAGAGAATTCAAAACAAGCGATCAAACCATCATTGATCAAATCAATCAAACGATAAAGACAATTGAGGGAGATCTGACTAAGCTCGCTGTTTCGCCAATAGATATCGTAAAATTGCTACAGGTACAAGAGGAGCCCAAACTTAAGAAAAAATCTAGCGGTGATCTAAACGCTAAATCGCCTGTTCAAACTGATAAAGTTCAGAACCAGCAAATTTTACCCGAAAAAGAAGATCTAAAGCAGCCACTGATATTTTCTCGAAGGAAAAAAGTGGTAAACCCCGGATATGAACCGGCAAAAACTGCGACTAATATTAAACCAGTCCAAATCAAAACATCTTCTGCAAAAACAAACCTTGGAAACATATCTCCACTTACAGTCGATAAAGAAAAAGAGCGACGACGAACTCTAAGAAACCAAATAGAAGCTGACTATCAAGCATTTGAAACAGCTGCTAAAAAGAATGCTGAATTCACTTTTAAAAAAAGCGAAATCAATATCCATTGCCAAAATGATCCTGTTATCAATGAAAATCTGAAACGTTTCGAAGACCTTGAGGCACAATCCGCTGAGGTACTTGCAACCACACAAAAATCTTGGATTTCTTGGGATAGAATGACGACCAATCAAGATGAAATTATAGCTAAGTTGCTTATTGAATCCATTAAGCAATTAACTGATTTCGATACTGAAAAAAGCAATTTAAAACAGGCAAGTTTAACCAGGCAAACGATATTAATTCCCCCCTCATACACAGTTATAGAAGCTGTACCAGAGAAAAAAGAACCTGAGCTAGAAAAAAAGGATTTAGAACCAGAAATAACTGAAAACAAGCAAAGTTCCAGTCCTGGTTTTTTAAATACAGTTGGGAATGTGGTGGGTAGTGTTGCGAGTATTATCACAACTAGTGTCAAATATATCTCAGGTTACAGCACTCCACTAACTCCTGAGGAACAATTAGAGGTAAAGAACTTACAGGTCGATTTATCTAAAGGCTACAGTGGATTATGGAACTCATCTGAATCTTTTTTTAAGATTTTCTATAGTATTGAATTAACCAATCACGATGATCCCATTATCCTTCAAGCTACAAACCAACTTTCAGAAATAATTAATGTGATACACACCAATTTGAACCTTGCTGATATGCCTGTCGATAAGAATCCCTTATCTGGATACAATCAGAGTTTTTTAAGTCATCTAAGCAAGAAATCAACATTAACACAGGAAAAGATTGATTCCTTTATCAGAAATAGCTTTACTCCTCCGATGGAAAAATCAAAAAATATAGATGAGCTAAAAAGACAAAATGTGGCCTTACGTGGCCTCAAAGATAGAATAGATAATTTCCCAATCGCAAAGATTAGAGATCAAATCGAAGATAGAAAGAAAGAAATTGCTAAAAATATCCAAAATACAAACCTCAGAGATCAAACTGATATTAAACTACAACAATTAATGAACACACAGACAGATGCTATTATTGGTAAAAAAGATGAATTAAAAGCTTGTATTGATACGAAAAAACTGACAATAACTAATGCGGCGAATCTTTTTTCAATGACCTATAATGAAAATTTAATCATTAAATCTAGCCGTATAATCTCCCAGAAATTTACGAACCTTAGTCCTGAAGTCACTACGCTCTATGAAAACAATAAGAAGGAAATAGAGGGATTACTTACCATTGAGATCCTCACTGAACGCTTATCAAAAATAACGAGCAGGCAAGAACAAACACTTAACGCTTTGCAAGTATTAGAAAATAAATTCAATGCCTTAGGTGAAGAAGCTACGCTGGTAAATCAACAATTATCATCGCTTTACGTCAAAGAAAAAGAAAATTTAGTCACATCCTTGGAAACAGCAGTTAATCAAGCTGAAGCCATTCTAGAAATTACTTACATCAATAAAGATGGGACAGTGGATCTCTCCTCTCTTGTGCCTTACAAAGACAAGCTTGCTGAAATAAAGAATTTTGCTTTAAATACGGAATTCCACTTACTCGAACCATCACGAGATACGATTATAAAAGGATTAGAAAAATGTGTTAAAAACGCAAGAACTAGGTTATCGGCAAATAAGCTATTAGCTTACCAAAACATTCAAGGGAACTTTTCGAAATTGAGCAAACCTGAGTTTGACAAGAATAATCCCTTTGAAGGTCAATTAAATCAAAAAAAGAATAGTGCAGAAGCTCAAATTGCGCAGGCTTGGGATAAGCTAAAGTTATTGGAAAATACCAAAGCAGACAAACTCGTTGAATACTGTCTTGTCATTGATAATGCAATCAAAGAAGCAGAAAAAACTATAAATGACTGGGATGACACTCTCAAAAGAGCCCAGGAAATAGAACAGCGTTTAGGATCGAATAAATATAAAACCTCGATACAGATTATTGAAAAATTAGAAGCTCAATATACATTGATAAGCTCGCAATTCATTAAAAAGAAATTTGAGCCAAAAGAGGAGCAAACTCAACACGAAAATAATGTTAAGTTGCTTTTGGAAAATAAAACTCTTGATAAACATGAGGTTAGTTATTTAAATACAATTGACGTCCAATTAGTTAAATTATTCGCCATTAGGAATGAATTCATCCAGATCAATAAAGATTATATTAATGAAGAATTGGATTTTAAGTCCCTTTCCCAGAAACGTAGCATCAGTAGGTGGGGGGATGAATTTAAGGACATTTTTGCGGCTCATATTGATGAGGCAATGATAAATAATAAGGCAAATCAAATACTTAGTGATCTCAAAAACAGGGGTTTTCAATTTTTGCTCGAGAAATTTTGCCTGTATGATCTTTATCAGGAACCATTAAATCTTATCCATCCAGATTTGTATAAGTTATTGCTAAAAATACACCAAGAACCGTCAAAAGAAGATGACAATGAGTGTTATATTAAGCTCCTCTTAAGCACAGTAAATGAGCATTTGCATAACAACCAAATGGAGCATTTTTCCGAGGATAAGCGCTGGGAGATAACACAGTTTATTCGAATCTATGTCATAAAACCTTTGCAAGCTCTTATAAATTCAATGGTTTTTATGTTTAGTAAGGAAAAAACTCACCACCCTATTACTATTTTCGCTACTAATCTAGAAGCTGAAATGGTGAAAATGGGTAACGACGCTGTACACATTTTACAACCTTCTCCAAGTGCCGCTTAGTAAAAGCCAAGAGATACAACCCAAGTTTCACGTGGTTGCCTAAGATCAACAATAATGTCAAACCGGGTAGCCTGGTTAGCGCGCCGCGATAACCGAGACTTCAGTGTAAACCCGGTTATCGTTATCGCGCTAACGGGGTTACGTTTGATTTGATGCTTTTGTCTTACGCAGTAGTTTCCGCGCTAGAATTAAATCATCCCAGGTATTAATATCTTGTAAGGGTTCTGTGCATGCTTGTTCAACTCTAATCTTGTATCCCGCCCAAAGAACGCGAAGTTGTTCTAAGGCTTCACAGGCTTCAAGTTCACAGACTGGCCAAGTTACATAGTCAAGCACAAAAGCTGCGCGATAAGCATACAAACCGATATGACGAAATAAATGGGCAATCGATTTCGGATCATCTCGATGCGCCGGAATTGGGTTTCTGGAGAAATAAAGGGCATTGTTATTGCAATCCCGTACCAGTTTCACCACATTGGGATTTTCTATTTGCTCAGGCTGCTCAATCGGCCAACATAAGGTTGCCATAGGGTTTGGGGAATGATGCAAACTAGTTGCGACTTGCACAATCAATTCAGGAGCAATGAGTGGCTCATCCCCTTGTACATTCACAATAATATCGTCTACTAAAAACTGCTCTTTAGCGATCACTTCTGCAATCCTATCAGTTCCTGTTAGATGACTTGCTGAGGTCATCATTACTCTAGCGCCAAACTCTGAGGCATGCTCAGCAATTTTGCTACTATCGGTGGCAATAATAATAGATTTCGGCTTGGCTTTAAGAACTTGCTTGTAAACTCGTTCTATAACCGTTTCCCCTTCAAGTTCCAACAACAATTTTCCCGGAAGGCGGGTTGATTCATAACGCGCTGGAATAATGACATGGAAATCAAAACTCATAGCTGATCCTTTTCATCAAGCGGAATCAAGCGTGATTCATGCTCCAACATCACAGGTATGCCCTGGCGAATTGGAAAGGCTAACCGATCAAAGCGGCAAATCAATTCCTGTTCTTTGAGTAATAATTTCCCCTTACAGAGTGGGCAAACCAGAATTTCAAGCAAACGTTTATCCACGAGGTTCTCCTTGTGTAATTTGATTGCGAATATAAAAAGGCAAGGCATCACTGGCAGTGACTGTGTTGATTTTACCAGTCAAAGCAAGTCGAATCATTGCCGCGGCCTTAGGATAGATTGCATAATGATTAGATATTTTTGCCCGCTGTTCTGGCGCTAATTGCAGAAGATAAGATTCATATCCCACACCAGCCAAAATCAAAGTATTGTCAGCAAGCTCGAACTTAATATCTGCTGCTGCTGAAACTTGCTCCTCAACCTCAAAGCCCTTAGAACTAAAAAGGGACCAATACAATTGATTCATCCGCGCATCGATGAGCGCTAAAACCCTGGTATTTGGCAGTTCCTTATGACTATCTAAAGCCTCGTTAGCGATGGCAGCAAGACTTGAGACGGGATATAAAGGAAGATCAGCAGCATAGGCTAAGCCCTTAGCGACGGCACAGGCGATTCGTAAACCGGTAAACGATCCTGGTCCTCGCCCATAAACAATCGCATCTAATTGATTGAGACCCACTTCAGCTTTAGCGAGCATTCGCTCTATCATCGGCAGGAGCAGTTGCGCATGAGTGCGTTGGCTGCCCTGCTCTTCAGACAGCAGTTCACCCTTTATACTAAGGGCAACGGATGCACGGTCTGTGGAAGTATCAATCGCTAAGAGGTTCATTTTTCAAAGCCAGGTTATCAATAAAAGTAAGTACCTTTTTTTCATCACGTGTTCTTGGCAAGGACGGCAGGCTTGCAAAAATATGTCGACCATATTCTCTAGCGGTTAAACGCGGATCAGCTATCATCAGTACACCGCGATCAGTAGAATCGCGAATCAGTCGACCAACACCTTGTTTTAAAGCTAACACCGCATTAGGTAGAGATAATTCATCAAAACCCGACAAACCACGTGATTTAAGGTAGGACATTTTACCACGAACTACTGGATCAGCGGGATTTGCGAAAGGCAATTTATCGATAATAACGCAGGATAGGGCTTCTCCCTTAACATCAACGCCTTCCCAAAAAGTCGCAGTACCTAATAAAACCGCATTACCAAGTTGCCGAAAGCGGGCCAATAAAATGGGTTTCGCTTCCTCGCCTTGAATAAGCAGCGGGTAGTTTAAAGTATTGGCCAGCAGTTGAGCAACCAATTTTAGAGCACGATGGCTGGTAAACAGGAAAAAACAGCGCCCTCCACAGGCGTTGATAATCGGTAAGGCTTTTTCCAGTAAGCAATTGTAATATCGTGAGTCCTTTGGATCCGGTAAATCACGAGGCAGATAAAGCAGAGCCTGTTGCTGATAATCAAAGGGACTAGGCAAGGTTAAGGTCTTCGCCGCCATTAAACCTAAGGGTTTAATAAAACAATCAAAGGAAGAGGCCATCGTCAATGTTGCTGAAGTAAATAGATAGGCCGATTGTTGAGCTGCTAAAAAGGCGCTAAATGACTCAGCGATATCAAAAGGAGTCACATGAAAAATTAGGCTATGTTTAAACTGTTCGACCCAACGAATTTGCGCTTTATCTGTTTTTGCAAAGCTTAAGAATAACTCTTCTAATTCTTCCAAACGTTTTAGGCAACGGTTAAGACTTGGGTTTGTTTCAACTTCAGCAGCATTTAGACAGTTGAGCAATTCTTCAATTAAGGCTCCCAAAGCACTCCATGCCGCGGTGAAGTCCTTCGCTCTTAGTAGTTCCTCCCAGGCAATGCGTTCATCACGAGAGGATATCGCTAATAACAATTGGTCAATTACTCTATCCGTTTGCAAACTCAGCTGTTTTAGAGGCTGATTGGCTAAATCAAGCACCGGCCATTCTCTTAAAATATCATCAACCAAATCACGCAGTTGGCGAGTCGCAAGACGCTTTCCATGAAAATTTAGAGCAATTTCCGCTAGTTGGTGTGCCTCATCGAAAATTACCACATCCACACCTGGCAATAATTCACCAAAGCCCTCTTCTTTCAAACGTGAATCGGCAAAAAATAAATGATGGTTAATCACTACCAAATCAGCTTCCAGCGCACGCTTACGTGCTTTAACTAAAAAGCAGGTTTGATAATGAGCACATTCTCCACCAAAACAATTATCAACCGTAGAGGTAACGTAAGGCCACACGGCGGAGTCTTCGCTTATTTCCGGTAATTCGACCCGCTCCCCTTCAATGAGTTGCGGTAATTTTTCGCGAATATGTAACAGTTCATGAGCAGAATTCGGATGGGCAAAGCGCCCTTCTTCGGCATATAGCGCAATTCGATAACGACATAGATAATTTGAGCGGCCTTTAAGATTTTGTACACGAACCGATAATCCGAGGGCACGAATAAGCATGGGTAAATCTTTTTGCACCAATTGATCTTGAAGGGTTTTGGTAGCCGTTGAAATTAGTGCTTTTTTTCCACTTAAAAGACAGGGAACTAAGTAGGCATAAGTTTTTCCTGTGCCTGTTCCTGCTTCGGCAACGAGCGTTGATTTTTCAGCAATGGCTTTAGCAATTGCTGTTGATAATTCAATTTGTCCGGGACGGGCTACAAAGCCAGGAATTGCCGTGGCTAGCCGCCCCTTAGCGCTTAGAACTCGTTGACAATGCATAACCGCATCGTCAACAAGCTCTATTATTTCTTCCACTCTTTTTGCAGATGCTGGAGTTTATCGGTTACCTCTTCCCATTCCTTAGCATCTGGAGGACCGTCTTTTTTCGTGGTGATATTGGGCCAGACGTTGGCGAGTTCCGCATTAATTTGTAAAAATTTTTGTTGTTCAGGAGATAAATCATCTTCCGACATAATCGCATCAACAGGGCATTCTGGTTCACACAAAGCACAATCAATGCACTCATCAGGATGGATTACCAGGAAGTTCGGGCCTTCATAAAAACAATCTACAGGGCAAACTTCTACACAATCTGTATATTTACATTTAATACAACTTTCAGTAATAACAAAGGTCATAGTCAAACTCTAAGATTTCATTAAAACAGTGAATTATTAGAGCATAAAAAGCGTTTAAATGTAAGCGGGCGGACCTATCAGATCCTAATGCCAACTTGCCGCCTAGATCAAAGGCCCCCTTACCGCGGACTTAACAAGCCTTTATAAAGATCATGTTAAATTCTAAAAATTACCCTAGATGATAATTTGTTACTACATCTTGAGCTTGAATAGATCTAGCAATCATTTCATAAAGCTTCTCTACACATCCAAGCCTAAAAAAGGAACAAGATTGCAGGGCTTCATCTGCATAAGCGCGTATCTCGGTAAAATTATCGGCGTCTAGCATTTTCTCAATATGCCTTGGTGTGAAAAAACGGAGGCATGAAATACCACCTTTATTTGAAAATTCCTGCCTTAAAAATTGTTTTAAGCCATTAATATTTTGAGAGGGATTTTGATTCTCTTGTAAGTTAAGATCGTTTTGTATTAAAAGCTCATTTAACGGATACCCAAGAAGATTTTTAAATGTGGCAAAAACTGATGATCGATTTTCAAGAATTCCCGAAGCAATAAGTCCAGAACCTGCAACAATTAAACCCAGGCCAGCAACCCCTATTCCTATTCCGGCTGGAAGGCTTAAAGGTGCGCTTGCTCCCATTGTTATGGCAGTCGATGCAATAGTTAAAGTTACTGCAAGAGCGATGGTTAGTGCGCCAGCCAGGCATAGTAATGTTCCGCTTATTATTTTACCCATATTAAATACTGAATTTGGGTACTCATACTCCGATATTTTTTCTGCTTGCTGTTCACACAACGAAATGTTTTCTAAACTTGGCTGAGTAAGCGTTTGTTTAACAATTTTAAGGGTTTCAATATGTGCCCCCGGATTATCATCTTGAATCATTGAATTAGTTAATTGAGAAACAAGGCCGGTTATAGATTTCCCGTATACATTAGCAGCGGCATTTACTTCTTCAATTTTTTGATGAAAAAATTTAGTAACCATTCACCACAATTCTCCCCTGCGGGTCGGTTCGTGGTGATGAAATTTGAGAAAAGTGATTTTTCGTAAAAAAGTAAAATAGTTCTTGACACGTTTTTTTGTATTTTTTTGAAAAAGCAA
>JACCWL010000100.1 GCA_013697645.1 Tatlockia sp.
TCCAAGGGGAGAGCCACTTCCCCTATCAAGAAAGAAGCTCCTAGAGGGAAGGTATAAGAAATTTTCAAACCATCTTTGCTCGCTAAATATGAACCACCTTCTGTACGACTAAACATATACTTTTAAATCCAGTTGAATAAGTTTTATTCATTTTATTGAAAGTTAACTCATATGTCAATAAAATAGATAAAATTATGCACAAGACAGCGCTGGGATTTAAAGGATTGACGAAAAGCAGGCTTATTGGTCACTGTTTCTGAGCGCACCTTGATTAAAAGTGTACTAGTCTTTTTCTTAGGATTTTTTAGAATTACAAATGCCTGAAGCTTTGCACGATAATAAAAAAGCGCCCTTTTAACTGCACCATTAAAGACATCAATTTGAAGAGACGAGGAATCTTTGAAGATGGATTGCCTCGCCTGAAAAACTGGAATAAGTGATTTTATCCGGGTTTTATGGATTACGTGGTCTAATAATTGATGTAAAATCTTTGTGACTTGCATGGTTTCATCCTTATTCGTTTGAATCTCAGAAAACCAATTAGATCATGATTTATCATGCAGATCACCTCTTCTTGATAATTTATTGCCTTGATTGTACAAATAAAAGTGACGATCCCTCAGGGCTTGGCCCCTAAATAACCAATCGACTCAAAATATAGCAACTTAAGAAGACGCCCCCTTCGCTAATTGTCATTTCATCGCAAATTCATTTGTGCTTTCATTGTTATTGTCTAATTTATCTTCTTTATTCTTATGTTTACTTTGCTTGTTTTTAAATTGAAATAGGCTTTCTATATTATTGCCATGTTTTGGTTTATCTGTTGCCTTCTTAGAGTCTTTTTTGGATTTTTGGTCACATGCCAATGTAAAATGTCCACTGCTATTTGAAATTAATTTATCATCATAAGTTACTTTTTCCTCTGATTTAGAAAAGAATCCGGACTTAGCTAATCCGGTATTTTGTTTAGTGGGTCCACCCTGAAGATAGGCATGGAATTCATTTAATAGTTTTGAAGAATCCTTTTTTTGACCAAGCATGCCAACAGCATATTGCTGAAATAAATCACAATCTTTTTTGACTGAGACGAACTTAATCGCTTCTTTTTTCGTTTCTTTAACACTGAATTTTTCCACCCACCATACCGCATAAAAATAAGATAACCACTGCTGACTAAACTGGTAACTAGCAGAATTATCAGCATTAGCAATGCACAAAAATCCTATTTGGACTAAAATTTGAAGCAAGTTTTCAGCCTGCAGTTGCATCTTGAGTTGTTGATTAGCTTTCTTCGATTTTTTAGACTCATTTGCTTTTAGCCAGAGTTCTTCACACTCATCTCTACTTAACTCATTGACACCCTCATCCATCATTGCTCGAGCCAAGAGTTTTAAAAAATTGAATTTTTCGGGAAAATAGCCACGAACTTTTGAGAGCGATTTTTCATTAAATTCGTCCTGAGACTTCTTATAAAATCCATTCAAAGTATCATTTATATACTTACGGACATGTTGTAACGCATGTTTTGATTGAAGATTCCATAGAATTTCTTCTAGCATTTGTGTTTGTTGAGTCAATGGCATTGCTGGCTTTAATTGATTAGAGTTCGATAAAAATTTGAACTGTTTTTTAAGTGCTTTTATATTGCATACCGTGGTTTTTAAGAGCCAATGCGTATCTAACCACATTATAAGATTAGTATTTATGAGTGGTGAGCGCTGTAGCAACTCTGGTGGCCAAGGCAATAACCTGACAATCTCAGGAAGTTTATCCGCAAAAAAAAGAGTGGAGAAAAGTTTGTTTGACCCAACCACTACTTTGCACTGTGGCTGTCCTTTCATTAATTTTTCTACAATCTGCCCTATGGTCTTATAGGCCATATTTTCTTTCAAAGCGATATCAGAATTATCAATAAAAAAGCAGAATCTTTCGGGGTATTTAGCCAACTCATAGGAAAAAATTTCATACCAACTTGATGAATTCGAAATTACATTTGAGATTAATGTGCGTCCTTCTTGGATCCCTTGAAGTATGAGAAGTACTTGGGATAAATCCATCAATTCTGTTGAATTGATAGGATATTGTTTAAAGGTCTCATCTTTATATAAAGATAGTTTTATATAAAAAACGTAAGGGATTTCGGTTCGAAATTCAGAGGTTTTGCTCCATAATCGCATAAAATAATGCAGTAAAAATGTTTTACCTTGGCCGCTTTCGCCACTTACTATAATTTTTTGTATCTTTTGATCAAACACCATTGGAATTAGCAGGTCTGAATTTTCATTCTTGTTATTTGCCATTTTCATAGGAACAGGCATGTAGTTATTCAAGTAATTTTTATGAGGCTTTAATTTATCCATTTGTTCAATTAAAGACATACTTTGCATTTGGATTCGGCTTGTTAATGAATTATCTTCACTAGCTATACGACCAAAAGTTTCCTCATAAATTTTCTTAATGAACTCATCTTGCCTATTAAATAGATTTATTTGTTTTAGATCCCATGAAGGCATCGAAATAGTTTTAATTAGTTCAAGGGCGTCAACCCAAATTGAAGTTAATACGATATGGATAATAGGATGAGGGGTTGAACCAATAGTGAAATTCACAGAATCACCATTGGCAATGAGGTAGAAAAACTTTTCAGAATTTTTATGTTTATATTTAGGACAGAGCGATTGAACTTTTTTGGTGGGCCCTTCCTGTATTAGATAGTCTTCTATAGCTTCTTCTGTAAATTGATCATCACTTGATGTAGCGCAGGCAATAAAGGCCCCTGACTTTAACTTTGAAAAATTCTTTTTAGTTAAGGCCAAGGTGCTCGTTGCAGTGATAATTAAATCAGCATCTTTAAGGTATTTTCTTTTCTCTTTGGTAACCTTAGAAAATTCTCGTTTGGCTTCTATTATGCTGTTATCTGAGGTGTCACAAATACAAATGACGTCCTTACCTTTATTACCCAGAATGTTTTTTAAAACCATTGCTACTGCTTTTCCAATATGCCCATAACCGATGATAAGGATTCGTTGTAAGGTGTCTATCGTTTGACTTATTCCCTCACCCGTAAATATTTTTCCATTTAGGGCATTCACTATACTATTGGCAACTGCTCTACTTTCCAAACCTTTTAACGTGGAGTGCGCGACAGACATGATAGGGAAAGGATACAAATGATGTTGTTTTAATTGCTCTTGATACCTGACTTCTCCATTCCAGGTATGTTCTACAACCCCTATAATTTTATTGCGATGTTTTTTAAGGACATCGTCAATTCGTGGTGCGAAATAACCACCGTGATCAAGAATAATGAAGTGATGATCCTGCCAATCTTCCTTTTCAAATAGGCTGCTAAAAAAAGATTCAGCTTGGGTGGAATTCTCTTTTAAATTATTTTTATCAAGATTGGGAACGATAATGTCCTTATAAATATCTAAAATACTTTTACGTACACTTTTTACAGTACCTGATTGCTTGGATATAAGCGCAACAACAGCACCCAAAGCAGAAACTGCCTCTAAAAAATAAGGAAGCGTATGGACAAAATGAGCTACCACAATAAAAGCAATTTTCTCAGGTGTATTTTTTTTAAATTCAAAATGTTCGATAACTTTTTTATAATAGGTTGGGACTTTACTATCATCAGGCCCGCAAGGATGTCTTTTGACAAAAGCTTCTCGACGCTTAGTGAATAAAAAAGATCTAACTGCTAAAGCAGGTTCAATCAACCTATAATTTAGATTTATACCCCCCTCAGCGATCCACGCATGCACTACAAAGGGTGCCCGCTGTATAAATAAATCAATTACTTTTGCTTCGATGGCTTCTCGTGCTGCAAGAAATAGATTCTTGTTGCTTGATTTTAATTCCTTCTTAGGCCTTTCAAACAATAATTTATAATCTTGATGCGTCTGATCCTTTGATTTTAAAAGAATGACTAGAGCATCTTGAAATACACGCGCTTCATCATCTTCGGCTGCATTGGGGTGCTCGCGCCAGCGATTTAGTTCATTTATAAAAATTCTTGGTTCTTTATTTCCTCGCAAATCTGTAGTGATTCTTTCTATGAATAAAGGAAGCAGGTTAGGTTGGCATTTATGCATCAACTTGTACATCAGGATGCAAGTATAAAGCATGATATTTTCGTACAATATTTTATCAATATCGATTGTTTCAAAGGTTTTTTTAATTCTTTGGGTGAAGCGCTCTGGCAATAGTGATTTTTCTTTAGGGCTAATCGTTATATTAGAGTTGGCGTTAAACCTATCGCTAAAGGCATCTTTTAAAGCAAATACAAATAAATCAGGTCTTGTTATTTTATCTAAAATCGCTTTAATTATTTGGTTATTGGCATCGTTATCTTGGATGTTATTGTTGTCCTCAATCATCGGAATCACAGCTGTCTGGTCAAGCGTTGGTTGTTGTTCATTGTTCACATTAGATTGTACTAAGGGCGTTGAATCTTCGTGAGAATCAGGAGCTGTATTTTTCTCATCCAACGCTAGCTTTATAATTTGTTGCTGACTTTCGCAAAGTAAAGGTTGTATTTCTTGCTCGTGCAATTGATAAAGAGCCAGAGCTAGTGCTTTTTTCTGGGGCAATTCGAACAAAGAAAATAGTAAGGATAGGCTTTTATCAAGTAAAAGCGCTTTATCTTTTCCTGTGAACGCTAAAATTGAGGCAAAAGGCATACACTCCGGTATAAGTGGCGATGGATTCATGGATATGAATTTATAAAAATCCAACCATAATGCTACTTTATCGCTGCTATCCTCTCGAGCACAGCTAAGAGCAAGGTCAATTTCCTCGTTAGTGTAGATAAAGCCACCTTCCACTAACAACCACTGTACCACCTTTAGTTGACCATACATTACTGCTAACTGCAGTACTGTGTTTCCATCGATATTCTTCTCGGTGATTGTTGCCCCAGCTTCTTGTAACAACCACTGTACCAAGTCAAGTTGGCCCATCATTGCTGCCATAAGTAGTGCTGTATTACCATCGTTTTTCTTCTCAGTAATTGATGCTCTACCGCCCCTCAACAACCACTGTACCACATCCAGTTGACCATAGGCTGCTGCCAATAGTAGTGCTGTGTTACCACCGTTTTTAATCTTATCAGTGATGGTGGCCCCACCTTCTTGCAACAACCACTGTACCATGGCAAGGTGGCCACGTTCCGCTGCCATCAACAATGCTGTATATCCATTGTTATCCTTTTCAGTAATTTTTGCCCCACCTTCTCGCAATAGCCACTGCACCACATCAAGCGAACCTGCCGATGCTGACTTTAGTAGCGCTGTATACCCCCACCTATCCTTATCAGTAATTATTGCTCCACCTTCTCGCAACAATCTCTGTACCTCTGCAAGCTCACCAAACGATGCTGCCCGCAGCAGTGCCGTCCTACCACTATTATTCTCATTCTCAAATGTTGACTCACCTTCTTGCAATAACCAACGCCCCACGTCAAACTGCCCACACTCTATTGCCCAATCCAGAGCGGTATCACCAAAGTTATTTTCTCCAATAATTTTTGTAACCTCTTCCTGCAATAACCACTGCACCACATTTGACAAAACATAATCAACCTTTTCCGGGTTCACTGAATCAGGCTTTGCTTGTAAAAAACAGTCACAGGTTTCTTTAATTTTAATTGCAGGAGCTTGGCTAAGGATTTGTGAACTGTTTAAAAAGTGAAAAAGTTTGTCCTCTTTCAAAGAACCATCCAAGGACCGATAATAGTTATTATCTTTCTGGCCATGAATGGTTATAAAGGTTTGTAGTTCCAAAATGAGTGGACTGTAAAAAATATCAGTCTTTTGAGTATCCAGTTGCTTAATAAAATCCCAAACTTTCTTTGCGTCTTTAGCTATTCCTGCCATTGCCTTTGCTAGCCGCTGATAATAATAGCTTGTAATGAAAGCATCGCTGTTGTCTTTAATGATAATCTCTTCCGCGTCAGAATTAACTTTGGCAAGATCCAACAGTTCTGAATGGTTGCTGTCAAACCTAACTAGCTCTTTTTTAATAAATACATCCAGGCTTGTCATTTCCTCTTTTATTTCATCCGATTGCAAGTCTGCTTTAGGTTTAAAAAAAATAGCAAAGGGATTTTCTTCATTCGCTATTTTTAATTCTTCCCGACAATAGTTTCGGTAAGAAGAAAGCACATCTATTGCTACTTTATGGCTCTCTTTCGTTGCATTTAATTGTTGAACAAGGTTGTTTATTTCATCGTGTAATTTCGTTGATAAATGATCTTGGGCTTCTTGGCTCAGATGATTAAAACGGTGAATAAATTTTTCTTCACAACGATGATGAATCTCTTTTTCAGCTTGATCACTTTTGGCTAGATCTTCAAGGGATTGACGGCCATCTCCCTGCAAAGCATAGCGGCGGTAGCCTTCGGGTTTTTCTGTTCCTACAATCTTGGCATCGTTTGCTCGGTGAGAGCAGTCATCAATGCCATCACAGGATTCAAGAAGAAATTCATCAATGCATATTATATCTCTAAGCCCATCCGGATTTTTAAGTGTGGCGGCTTCAGCAATAACATGGGCGGTATAACCACCACAATACACATTGCCCTCTTGTATTTTCTCAAGCTTTTGCAGGGGGTATTTGATCACTTTGGCTATTGTCAGGGGGGTCATAAAATTGACAATTTCATCCATCGTCTCATCAGCAGTTCTTACATTAGCTAAGCTATCATAGACTGTCACCCTAAACTGATTATCCTGGTAATGGACAAGAATACTTACCCAGTGTTCAAAGCGAGAGACCTTATAGGGAATAAGTACCGAGCATGAATGATTATGCCTGCTTGCTAGGGAATCAATAAGTTGCCTTAAATGCCCAAGACCCTCGCCTTTTGAGGTGGCTGGAAGAACATAGGTACTCCATTTTCTCTTGCCCTGCTGTGCTGAGAATAAGTAATCTTTTTCAATGACATAATTATTTTGCTTTAGCAAAGCCTTAATCAGAAGGTCAATGTCCTCACCGCTATAATACCCTTCAACACTGGGAACCACTGCTTCCTGGCCAAGTGTTATCTCGCTATTTTTTGCATCCAACCACTCCGGTACAACCCCTTTATACTCCCTTATATATTTTTCTAGTTCCGGAAATTCTTCGTGGGTGATTATGATAAAATCCTGACTTCTTGCATATTGTATCGAGAGTAGTTGTGTCGAATATTCATGAAAATCAAAATCCGTATTTTCCTCATCCAACACTCGCTTTAAAATTTGTTGCTGACTTTCGTAAAGGTGGGGTTCTAATTCCTGCTCGTACAATTTGTAAATTGTTAGGCCTAATGCTTTTCGTTGAGGTGATTCAAAAAGTGAAAACAGTAAAGAGAGGCTTTTATCAAGTAAAGTGTCTGAATCCTCATCCATATAAGCTAAAATTTGGTTAAGAGGTTTACACTTTGTCAAAGATAACGAGGGGTTCCTGCATAAGAATTTATAAAAATCTAACCATAAGGCTGTACTATCGAGGATGGAAAGACTCGCACGAGCGGAGCTAAGAGCAAGATCAATCTCCTCTATAGTGAAAATAAAGTCCTCTTGAACTATCAACCACTGCAACACTTCAAGTGTACTTTGCGCTGCTGCATACAGCAGTTCTATATTGTCCTGGCTATTCTTCTCACTAACCGCGACACTTTCTCGAAATAAGCACTGCACCAACTCAAGCTTGCCAAACCATATTGCATAGATCAGTCCTGTATAACCAACATTATCTTTCTCAGTAATGGTTGCCCCGCCTTCTTGTAACAGCCACTGCACCATATTAAGCTTGCCTTCAGCTGCTGCACACAGCAGTGCTGTCTTACCAGAACAATCCTTCTCAGAAATTGTTGACCCACCTTCTTTTAACAACCACTGCACCACATCAAGCTTGCCCTTAGCTGCTGCACACAACAGTGCTGTAGTACTGCCAAAGAAACCTTTTTCAGCAATTGAGGCCCCGCCCTTTCGCAATAACCATTGCACAAGGTCAAGCCAACCTCCCGATGCTGCCAACAATAGTGCTGTAAAGTCATAATAATTCTTCTCATTAATTGTAGCCTTGCCCTCCCGCAACAGCCACTGCACCACATTAAGCTTGCCTGCAGCTGCTGCACACAATAGTGCAGTATTCCCTTTACTATTCTTCTCAGTACTTGCGACCCTTCTCTCTAGAAACAACCACTGCTTCAAGTCAAGCTTGCCAACCGCTGCTGCCACCATCCGTGCCGTTTTATTTTCTTCTAATAACCATTGCACCATCTCGATCCAGCCATGCGCTGCTGCCAACAACAGCGCTGTATTCCCATCGCTGTCTGTCTCAGTAATTACTGCCCCGCCTTTCAGCAACAACCACTGCACCACATCAAACCTACCCTCCGCTGATGCACGAATTAGAACTGTTTGACCCAAGTGATTTTCCCCACTAATTTTTGTTTTCCAACCATGATGCAACAACCATTTCATTACCTCTGACAAAACATAACCAACATTTTGCTGATTCGCAGAATCAAACTTTGGTTGTAAAAAATTGTTACAAATTTCTTCAATTTTAATTGCCGGCACTTCGGCAAGAATCTTTGAATCGTTTAAGTAGTGAAAAAGTTTGTCCTCTTTCAGTAAACCATGTAAGGCTTGATAACCTTTATCATCTTTCTCATCATGAATAGTTATAAATCCTTGAAGAACCAAAATGAGTGGACGAAAAAAAATAGGATTCTCTTGAGCATCAAAATGCTTAATAAAATCCCAAACTTCCTCGTTGGTGCTTTCTGCCATTGCCCTTGCCAGACGACGGTAATAGTCCTTTTTGACTAAAGCATCGTATCTGTCTTTGTCTATAACCTTTTCCTCAGCAGAATTTACTCTGGCAGATACTAACGCTTGAATAGTAGCTTTTTGTTGATTGATGCTAAATGGAACTAACCGTTCTTTAATAAATACATCTAAGCTTCTCATGTCTGGGTCTGTTTCTATCGATTGCAAGTCAATTATAGGTTTAAAAAAAACAGCAAAAGGATTTTCTTCATTCGGTATTTTTAATTCCTCACTACAATAGATTAGGTAAGATGAAAGAGCATCTTTTGCCGTCTTGTGGCTCTCTTTCGTTGCATTTAATTGTTGAACAAGGTTATTTATTTCATCGTTTAATTTCGTCGAAAAATGCTCTTGGTCTTCTTGGCTCAGATCATTAAAACGGTGAATAAATTCTTCTTCACAACGATGATGAATCTCTTTTTCAGCTTGATCACTTTTGGCTAGATCTCCAAGGGATTGATGACCATCTCCCTGCAAAGCATAGCGGCGGTAGCCCTCAGGTTTTTGTGTGCCTACAATCTTGGCATCATTTGCTCTGTGGTTGCTGTCATTATGGGAGTTAATTAAAAAGTTACTAATACATTTTAAATCGTTAAGCCCATCTGGTTTTTGCGGGGGATGCATGGCAGCTTCTGCGATAACATGAGCTGTATAACCGCCACAGTACACATTACCATTTTGTATTCGCTTAGGCTTTTGGAGGGGATATTTTATCACTTTAGCTTGTGTCAAAGACATAAAGCTGACAACTTCATCAATTGTTTTATCAGCAGTTTTTGCATTAGCCAGGCTATCATAGACCGTTACACTAAACTGATTATCCTGGTAATGGACAAAAATACTCACCCAGTGTTCAAAGCCAGACACCTTATAGGGAATAAGCACTTGGCATGCATGATTTTGTCTACTTGCTATAAAGTTAATAAGGTCCCCTAAATGTCCTAGACCCTCACCGTTTGAGGTGGCCGGTAGAACATAGGTACTCACTTCCTCTAAGCTCTGGCCCTTACCATCCTTTACTGATACTAAGTAATCATTTTCAATGAGGTAATTGTCTTGCTTAAGCAAAGCCTTAATCAGGAGGTCTATGTCCTCACCGCTATAATAGCCCTCAATACTTGGAATGATGGCTTGCTTGTCAAGGGCAATAGCAGGTTGGGGTTCATTGTGCACCTTTGCGGTGCTAGCGAGTTGTGTCGATTGCGTTACTGTCAAGATTTCGCAAGAATCAAGAGCTGCATTTATCTCGGCTGACGCCCGCTTTATAATTTGTTGCTGAGTTTCACTAAGCAAAGGGTGTAACTCTTTGTGGTATAGCTGATATAGCTTCATTGCTAATGCTTTTGTCTGCGGATGCTGGATAAAGTAAAATAATAAGAATAGGCTTTTATCCAACAAAAGCCTTTTATCGGGTCCGCTATAAGCTAAAATTTGGGCGAGGGGCGTACACTCTGTCAATGGTGGAGAGAGATTTTTAGATAAGAAATCAAAAAAATTCACCCATAGGCTTCCAATACCCTTATCGTTATCTCGAGCTAAGTTAATTGCCCAGTACCCAATATCTAAAAAGGCATATAATTCTGCTATTATCGTATCAGTTTTATCTTTAACATCTTTTTCTAAGGCTTTATTTGCTTCCGTCTCATCAAGTTCACTCAACTCCAAAATCCTACTTAGTATTAACTCCTCATCACTGCCTAGCGGGACCACTAAATTATGAATTCGTTGTAACAACTCTTCCTCAGAGAACGAGGCAATAGAAAAAGCTGACATATCTTGCTGCTCGATTTCATCATAAGTGAGAGCATCCGATAAATCTATCCCGTACATATAATAAGCAGTGGAAAAAGCTAATTTACTAATAGGAGGTATAAAAATGGTATAAATATTTTTTATGAGATTAAACAATTGCTTCTCCTGGTCTATTAAATATAACTTTACAAGCCTTTTCTAATTAAACTGAGTTGTTATATAAACTGTACTTACCTTGTTATCAGCAGTGGTAAATTCATTTGGTTACTTTATTTAATTGTCCTAGTTAACTGAAAGCCAAATCCTCGGAGAACGGGAATTTACCAATTTATTTGTTTCCATAATATGATTAATTTGGCTTTGAGAACTAAAATTATAAAATCCAAGTATTACAAAACCAATGCAATACCTGGATAGATAAACAGCCTCTAACTAGCGAGGAGAATTCTCTGTTTGCGGAGTTATTTCATCTTGCCCTGCTACTTGAGAATCCCGAGATCCAAATAAGCCAATAACTGCTGTTGACGTCCAACGGGGAGTAGGCTTTATTGAATCAACTATAGTGCTACTTTCAGGTGAAGCTTCGATTGTAATTCCATAATTGGATAAAGCCGTTATTAATTGATCGATTGTTTTTTTCTGAAGGTCATTTTTTTCTTCAAGCACCATTATTTTGCTTGCTAAAACAGCACTCGAGATTGATTTATCAATTTCTTGAATTAAGGCATTACAATCTTGCATCACAATGGATTCAACTGCTTTTCTGAGTTCAGGTGATTCCATTTCTTTCCATTCCACTAACAACATATTAATAACTAAGTTTTTAATGGATGCACCGAATTCTTTGTCATCGAGGTATTTCTTTTCCAAATAATCAAGCACTGTAGTTTCAATAAAAGGACGCAATGCCTCTGGAACATCCTCCACGTTTTGCTTAAACTCAGTGATTATTTCCTGGGCAGCCTTTTTTTCATAGGTTGTAACCTGGTCAACAGTAAAATTAGCCGCTTGAATCACCTCAATAACAAATTGTTTAATAATAAGCGGGATCTCTCCTCCTAGTGCCCCAGTCCTGCAATCTAACATTATCTCTTTAAACCCCTTAATATAAATAGGTTTCATATCAAGGTGCATAGATCCGTCTGATAAAATATCAACAGTGCTGGCAATATGGGTCTCTAATTGTGGGTATTGACCTAAAGTCTTATTATTTATGAAACCAAATAACTTTTTTATTACTGCACTTTCTATTGTGTTAGTCATTTCAATCGGTAATTGACCTAGCTTATAATCAGTAGACAACAGTGTATTCACATTCTTTGTTAATTTTTGTTGAATTTCCTTATCAAAGCCCTTGTCATTCTTCCAACCTGTATAGATACGACCCTGAACAACCTCATTGATTTGTTTCATAACATCTTGCTCAGAATTCGCATTAGCTAACCACTGTGAATAAATAGAACCCATTTGGGTTTTTATATTTTCTGTCACATAGTCATCTACTTCATTAGCACCATGCAAGGTCGAAGTTTGCATCAAATGAATGGCTTGTGAATTTAAGAATTGCTCGGCAGCTTCATTTAGCAAGCTTCCTTTTTTCCAAAAATGAATGAGTTGTTCCAAGCCCTGTTTTACACTTTTTAGTGCGCCTTTCAACCCGGGATTGGTATGAATCTCTTGCAAATAGGAATTAGCGCTTTGCAATAGTTCTTCAACATCAACAATAGCGCCCTGCTCTTTTAACACCTCGATTGGGTAGTTGTATTGGTTAACCAGTACATCAACTACTGAAACTAAACTAATCGCTGTTAAATCTTTTCCTCTTATCAAAGAAGCTAATTTATCTAGTTTGTTAAGCTCGATATATTTGTAGACATTCTCAGATATGGTTTTATTAAACATGGTGAAATCCTTAAATAATTAATTTTCTGATTAGCTAATTGAATCTCAATAAGCTAGTGCGTAGTTTAAAAAAATGGGGGGAATATGGTATCGGTATAAATACAGATAGAAATAAATCCATTGTGATGAAGTGAGAGAATAAAGGGAGATTAGTCTTTTGCAGCAGGCGTCTCTACATTAAAAAAGGTATCTAAAATACCTGATTCTAAAATAATAGGGATAATTTGAGTTTGCTTATGGCAATTGAGTTTATTGCGAATCGTTTCTAGATGACATTGCACCGTTTTTTTAGTATTTCCTTCTATACATGCAATTTCTTCAGCAGATTTACCTTTTAGTAACCAATAAATACAACAGACCTCTTTCCTTGTTAAGTAGGCATTATCGTATTTATCACCTAAATAATAGCGAGTAATTTGCGTATTATTTAAAAAATCATTTATTTCATCCGATCTGAGGTTTGCTGTATTTGCTTGTAATTCTAACTTGGGTTTACCAGGCATAATCAATCGTTCATTATTTGCTTGGTTTATTAATGCTGCAGCTTGCTCTTTAAAGTAGTAAATAAAACGCAGAAATAATTGTCTATTAACTTGATTGATAGTGGCGAGATGAGAATCAAAAGTGTAGATCTCGTGAAAATGAGATCCTGCTATTACAAAAGTTAATCCATGATATAAATTTAAATGATGGTTAATTTCTTTTTCTAAGGGCGTAATCAGATTGTTGCTGGTTTCTGTTCGAAGGGCATCCCAGATGTGCCAGCCATTGGCTAAATGTTGGGGGAACTCCCCGTCAAACCACATTTGCTTATAATGGCCCTGGCCATACATAAAACGAACAGAGTCTGGGTGGTTTGTCAGTAAAACACGAGAACCATTCTGATAAAGTTTCAAATAACGAAAATGTTGCACCTCAAAAGCTTGTGTTAAAGGACGAGTAATTTTACTGACTTGATTAGTGCTTTTAATACACAAGTGATGTTCCAAAGATACAGTTTCACTCATGTGGGTATTTCCCTAGCTAATTGAATAATTAATATGAACTCCAACTCTCTCTAAATTGCAATTCATCTCCATGGTATTTGATTGAATTTGATCGGTCATTTAACTTTAATCAAGCACCATTTCAAATTTCAAAGCAAGGCGCGATTGTAAACAAACCAATTTACGTTTGTCCATGATGTAAGAGATATTAATGATAAATCTAGTCACCTGCGGTTTATAATCCCTTGGCCAATAGGGATTTTTGCTTTACGGCAATCCATATATTGGTATGGGGCAGGCCAGGTTTGTCAATCTTTTCAGAGAGCTCCAATCGGAATGTTCACTTTTGAATCACATCCGAAATTTGGCCTATACTCAATATAATCTTCTTTTTATTTTGTGGCAGGAAAATGCCACATCATTTGCCATGCGAAGGATGGCATCGCACCAGGTAAGCTTGTTTCTAAGGAGTGTGGTGTTATGAAAGAAAAAGCTGAGGGAGAAGAAATACAGTATTTGAAAGGTTTAATCAAAAGTATTTTAGATACCTTAGGAAAAATAGAACCCAAAAAAGTTAAAATACCATCTATTTTATTAACAGAAATGGTCTGGCAAAATAGCATCGCTTTTCTGAAAAATAATATACCTGGCCCTTTGTTACAGTTAGTCGATGAGCTGACACAGTTTGTTTCACAGCAATCCCTATCTAAAGAAGAGATAATTAACCTGACTAAGTGCATTGATGAGATTAACTATTTAAGCAGGCCCTATGTTGCTTTTGAAGATCTGGGTAAGCCTATATCTTCTATTACTGAAGGTGCTCATGCGGGAAAGGCGAAACTAGCAGGTCAATATCAACATAAAATCCTAGGTAATTTATTTGTAAAACAAGATGATAACTTGAATAAAAATATCGTTGAGTGGGCCTTTTACCATGTTACAAAAGAATTATTATCGCTTGTGGGTGGACAGGAAGATTTTATTCAACGCTTAGCACCTATCATTTTAGTAGCTCCTTCTAGTGAAAAAAAGCACTCAGCAAAGGATATTTATGTAGGTTCAGTTGCACATAACAACATGGATTTAGCTTGGAAAGAGGTTTATACACTTGCTGAACCGAATTCCGAAGTACCTAAAACCAGACCCGGTGCATTCGAATATAAATACGAACCCTATGTAAAACAATATGTTGAAAGTTTTGAGGATGAAGGTTTTACCATGCTGCCTGTATTCATGTTACTCGGTCATTATGCGACTCATCTCGGGAATCTTGGTATCACAGTGACAGAACAGAACAAAAAGCTCTTGTTATTTTTTGATTATGGGGCCGCGGCTTGGTACGACATTAGTCGGAGAGAGTTTGATGTCCCTCAGATTAAAGGAACAACAGTTGATAATCTCATTAGCCTCTTTGGAGTCACCAAAAATTATGCGACTCATTACAAAAAAAGCACTTATTCGAAAGAAGCTGGAGAACTGTTGCAGGCTATTTATGACTGCTTTCAAGATAAGAAAAAGTGGGGGATCTTTTATTTTAAGATTAAAGAGATCATTACTAAGTTGAGCTTAATTGTAGATGATGAGACGCTCAATAATTTTCTCCACTATATTGATCCAGCAGACACAGCAGAAA
>JACCWL010000107.1 GCA_013697645.1 Tatlockia sp.
CTTCAAGCCCTGACCCCTAACATTCTTCTAATTTTTAATCATATGTCCAATCCTTCAGAGAATGAATTTGAATTATTAAATCACTTAATTAAATGCTCTTTTTTCTTACGAAAATGGATAAAGTCAATGCTGGAAGCCCACACTGTCATAAAGTGCAAGAGTGGACTTCTCAATTTAACTTCTCCTTTAATGGCGGGAAACTGGTAAATAAGGTAAGGGTTGTAGTGACCTTTACTACGATGCGGTATCCTATCCATAGTTTTAGTAGAGGTAGCAGTATGTTTGAACTAATTATGATCATGGGACGTTCAGGTAGCGGTAAATCCACATTTGCTTATGCGCTTCATAAGAAAACTAACATTCCATTGTATCATTTAGATAAATATTTTTTTAAAGATTACTGGATAGAACGCGATTATAAAGAATTTATAAAGATTCAACAGGAGTTGGTGAATCAAGAGCAGTGGATAATTGATGGCAATTCGACAAAATCATTTGAAATGAGATATTCATGCGCTGACTTATGCCTTTATTTTAATTTTCCAAGATATCTTTGTTACTGGCGCGTTTTTAAAAGACTTATCTATAAAGACAACTTAATTGATGACAGAGCTGATAATTGCGGTGAAAAAGTCAGCTGGTCATTAATAAAATACATGTGGAGTTTCGAAAGCCGGGTTGATCCAATTTTACTACGATTAAAAGAAACTTACCCGAAAGTGCAATTTATTGAAGTTCGTAGTGATGATGATTTGGAAAATCTTAAAAAAAACTATTTCCAAATTTGAAACCAATTAAATCAACCCTAAAGGTCTAGGGTCAAGTCTTTATTAACGGATAATCAGAAGACTTGACTCTCAATCGATTGCGTCAGATGCAAGTATTGGTACTTTTAGTTTCTGCATAATTCGGAAATTGGTTCAAAATCTCTTGCGTTGAACATTCACCTGTATAGCACAAGCCATCGTAGTGATTGTGTCCGTTGTAACAAACGAATATAGGTTCTTGATCAAATTTCTCAAAAACATCAGGATTTCTGATATTTCCATCCTGATCAATGACAACAATGGGTCGGTTAATTGCTCGCATTAAGGCATCAATTTCAATGTGATCTGCCCATTCAGACTCTTCACGTATAGCTTTGATGTATTGCTCTATAGTCTGGCCATCAAGTAACTCTATAAATTCATTCAGCTTATCTAAATGAGTTTCAATGTAGCTTGCAACTATTTCGCGTAATTCGGCTTGATCTTTGCCCAGATACAAACCCACAGCGTTATATAAACAATGACCATCACCAGGAATTGATTGGTAAACAAGCCCAGAAATATTCTTTGCCTTAATTATTTTTTTGTAAACTGCAGGATTAGATTGACTAAACATGCCGTGTTTTTTTCCGAAACTAAACGAACTGTTATTAGGTTTTTGCTGGGTTTGTGGTTTATCCATGTTCAACATAATATTTAAACTTTTTAATGATGCAAAATCATGCTTTCTCAAGGTTATAAACTCATCCAATTCTTTAGAATCCTTCTTCAATTGAGCTATTTGTTTTTCCAATGCAGGCAATTGATTATCTGCGGCAGCGCTTGATTTCTGATTTTGTTCAATTTTAAAGGTCAGTTCTTCAGTTTGCTTTTTCAGAAGTTGAATTTCGTGATCCAATTTATTTTTTCCTGACCTTAATGCTTCAAGCTCATTGCGCCCTTTTTCGCTATACTTAGGGCTAGCGTAAATATCTATATCTATGTTACATCCCCGGCCTTTTTCATAAATAATTGTTGCCTGATAACCATTTTTCGTATTTTCAGTGCCTGCTTTAACTGACCATTCCGAAGTGTTTTTAACATCAATTTTTTCAACTGGATAGCATGATGGAAATGACAAGGTATATTCTTCAGTATTTCCAATAGGGAAAGGCGCGGTTACCATTCGTTTTCTGGTTAAAGCGACTTCAATTTTTATTGGTCTTTGATCTGGAACTTCTATTTCCTGGTAGCTAATGTCAATTCTATATTGTGTTGCTTTGGAATATTTTTTTTGATAACCTCTTTTGCCGACCCGCGTAACATGTTCAATTTCATATCCTTGAGATCTCAGAATATTAGACCAATTATTATAAGCTATGCCTACAGTACGGGGAAATGTTTGGGTAGCATTCACTACCCGCGTTTCAATCTTTTTAAGTTCTTTTCGCGTGCATGGTTCAAATCGGCCAGTATCACGAATTTCAACCTCTCCTGTTTTTTCTTCAATTTCCTCTGTTCGCATTACAGGTAGAATCGGATGCTTGATTTCACCCACTTTGACTAAATTAACGCTTGATTCAATCTCGGTGATTTTAGCCTGTATGGCATTCACTTCCTTGCATTTTTCTTCTAACCGCCCTAAATATCCTTTATGTTCAATGTCGAATTGTTGATGTTGGCTATTTGATTTAACCTTTGCTTTAGTTATCAATTCAAACAGGGTGTTAGCTTGCCCAAGATCCTGGTTTAGTTGTTCATAATCAGACATGAGAGTTTCATACTGATTCATTGCAAGTTTCAATTCTTTTTTACAGCTTAGTTGTACATTGCAATAAGCAGAAAAATCAAAAAGATTTTTATCAACCGGATCACGACTTGTCACTGCTTGTTGAAATTCATCCAAATAGGAATTATCTTTTTTGAATATTTGTGTAACTACAATCTGTTTTAATCCATCTTTTGAGATGTTATCTATGATTTCATTTAGCAAGAGTTTTTCTTCTTTTTCAGCATTGGTCATGCCCTCTATGATAGTTTTCATCATAGTAACAATATGCTCTTTTTTCAGATGTTTAGATCCCTTAGTCACGACTAAAGTCAATGATTTTGCCAAGGTTTTAGGGTCTTCTTTTGAAATTTTGAGCAGATTTTGCAGCATTTCCTTTAAATCTTTCGCTTTGGTTTCCATGAATTTGGTTGCACTTAATACCCAAATAATACTACCTACATTTGCTACTTGTTCGTTTAAAATCATTGGTGCATAGGATTCGCAATAAGTAGTTGCCTTATCACGGCTGCCATCAAGGCCAGGTAAATCACAATAGATAATTTTTTTACCGTCAAATTCAATTTCAATTAATTGGGGAATAAGGGTTTCTGAAACCGCATTATTTGTTCCGACTTTACAGATTTCAGCAGCACTATCTCCAATTCGTTCAGGTACCGTATTACCTAGTTCATATTTTTTTCCATAACGAGTACCATTTAACTCATTAATAAAAGTGCTTTTACCGTCGCCAGTAGAGCCGATCACATAATAAATAGTTTTACCTTTTGCCTGTTGTGCAATATCAAAAACGGGTTTCATTAATTGAATAAGTTTATCCATTGTTTCAGTGTTTAATTTTGATTTCATTAGATTCTCACGGGGTTTAAATTCAAAGGATTGAACTAAAAAGGGCTCTATTATTTCAGGAGCTGTTTTTTCATCAGTACTTGTCATAGAGTTCATCAGCTCTAAATAGGCTATCTTTGTATCCGCATATTCCTTTGCATCTTTGAGCAGTGGAGATAACTCTTCAGAGGTAATTTCAATAGAATGAAAATGATTAATGGTATCGGCTTCAATATAGGAGTACACCGCATCTTCTGGTAATGAAGGATCGCGCCTTTTTTCAACCACGCCTTTAGATCGATAACAGAGCTCTGCAAGAGGTTGCAGGAGATCAAATTTTCGCTTGATTGACTTCATAGAGTCTGTATCAATCTCAAGTAAGCTGAAAATTACATTGGTCTGTATTTTAAAGTTTTGAATACAATGGTTATATTCTTTGGTTAATAAAAGTAACTCTTCTTGAACAAATTGTTCCGACATGCCTTTAGTATTGTCTTTAACCAGTTGAAATAAGGCTTCTTTGTGAGTGGATACCTTACTCAAGATACGATGAGCATAGTCTCGCATAGCAGGTTGACTCATCGTTTCACGCACTTGTTTTAATATAATTTCAGCACGAGCCTGAATGGCGATTATTCTTTTTTGGTGAAAAGCAAAAAAAGTTTTCAAGAAGTTTTCATCAGCTAAAGTTTGGATCAATTGTTTTGTTGGCTTAATCGATCTTTTCATGATGCTGAAAATGTCGGATCTTAAGTCATCTATTATGGGATGACTAAAATCTTGTTGCGATAATAGCAAGGTAAAGAAACAACTATGGGCAGACTGTGCCCATTGAAGGTTAGTCATGTTCGCATAATCTAGAGAAAAACCACGAAAATCGGGTTCTGAAAACAGCTGTTCCAATGAACTAAGATGATACCATCCTGAAAATGAATTACCCTTTACATCCAATGACTTTAATGAATTGCTTGCTAACAGCAACTGACTTCTTATAGATTGCAGCAGTTTGCAGAGCTTTATTCTGGCTGAATCTTTATCGGTTTCAATGACTTGTAATTGCTCCAAGAGCTCAGGCATTTTATTTTTAGCTGCCGTTTCATCTTTAAATCCTAATTTTTGTAGCTCGGCAAATATGTCGTTTAATTTGCCATCCATTTTGTTCAAAAATAAATTTTGATCATCCAGTTTGCAATCTAACTCTATATAATCATGTTTCAATAACTCAAATATGCTCATTTGACTTTCAAGAAGCGCTTCCAGACCCTCATGGATTCTTGCAAATTGTTTATTAGACAACTCAGCAAGAGCTGCTAATTGCCTTGTATTATTTGAAAAGTATTTTGACATGGCTTCGTGTACAGAATTAAACCCAATATCCAGACTTTCATTGACCATACCCAAACCCATCATCACTGCATTAAATCCCTTCGTCATATTAGTATTCATCATACTCATATCACGATGTAACTGAGTGATTTGATTAGAGAGAGCTGTAAACATTTTTTGCATTGCTTTGGATTGGTCTTTGTTTTTACTAGCAAATAACAAAGAGCCCAAAGATAGAGCTGCGGTGGCAATCCCTGCAATTGGCATCACCATGTTAAAACCCGTAACTATGGGTACGCCAAAAGAGCCAGTTAATTGAGCAATACCAAAAGTGCCTTGCACCAGGGACATTCCCACTGAGCCAATACGTTCTATCGTTTTATTACCGGTCTGATGACCAAATCCCCTAAGTACATTAAAGCCTTGCGTTACTGCATCAAAACGGGCTTTGGCAATTTCTGCTTTTTCTTTTTGTTCCTCTAGCAGTTTCAATTGATGAATGGCTTGATAAGAGGTGTGTATTTCGCTAAGTATTTGAGACGCTTGCGTAGTTACATCGGTTTTATTTTTGTAAATTTTTTCAAAATTGGTATGCGTATGCGTGTTTGTATTTGTCCCTGAATTTAATTTTTGCGTAGGTGTAGAGGGATGATTTATAGTTTTTTCTGGAGATTTTTTGATTGTAGCTTCAAACCGAGTTTGATTGAGATTTCTATTATTAATAGTAGATTTTTGCTTATTTTCATTGTAAATTTTTTCAAATTTGGCCTGCGTGTTTGTACTTGTCCCTGAATTTAATTTTTGAAATGGTGAAAGAGGCTGATTTATATTTTTTGCTGAAGGTTTTTTGATAGTAGCTTCAAATCGGGTTAGATTGGGTTTTCCAATTGTCGCATTTTTATTTTGTTCATTTTGTCCAGTGAAAATTGCACCCGCTAACTCTTTCCAGTCATTGACTATAGATTGATTGTATCCTTCTGCAGCGATAAAATTATCAATCGTGCGAAAAGGCAAGTCGATAAGGGATTCAACGGTGCGGGAGGGCAAGTTCTGAAAGAAAGAATTTTGTTTATCCTTCACAAGAGGAGTTGAAATCGCGCCACTGATTCCTTTGGGAACTAGCAACATAAATTTAATCAGATGGCTGCCTAAACGATTGACAAAATGCTCCGCGATGCTATTTTCCTGAAGGGCTGCCTCAGCGTTTCTATCAAGTTGTTCCTTTACTTCCTCACCAGCAATTTCTATAGCCAGGGCAGGTGCAGATTTCACTGCTGCAGTCAGCAAGGTAGAAGTCAGTAATAAAAATTTCTTTGAGCCTACTTTTGTGATGAGATTTTCTATAGCGTCCTTAGTCATGGGGCCAAATTTAAGATTAGACCATTCCTGTTTAAGTGAAATATAGAAGTTATAAAGTTCTTTTTCGGTTATTTTTTTTATAATTTCAGTTTTTGGCATATTTTTTGAGTATTGTCTTAAAATATTTTCACACTGAATGAGTTCATTCGTTTGCCTAGAATTGAGCGAATACCTACCCATTAATACAAGTTGGGATTCAGATATTTCGCTGGCGCCAAGCGCATGTAAAACTTTGTTCCACTCCTTTTTTGGAGGAGGGGCAAGATTGTTCCTGGTAAAGTTGGGATCATAATCACATATTTGAATTCTTTCTTTATATATCTCATGGGATATGCCTGCCTTCTTACTTAACTGCTCGCTGTGCATACCACCTTTTAACCGCTCCACAGCTTTCCGCTGGTCGTACCACTTTCGCTCTTCATTACTAAATTTATTAAAAGGGGTCTTTGTCAACTCCATCAAATCCACCTCGTTATGAGCAAACGGCGCCAGGGTATGCAAATTAAATTTTGCGGACATAAGGGATTGTATTTGATGTTGGTCGAATTTACCGAAACCATGAGTAATGACATCATCTAGTTTGTCGGATGGGATTTTTATTTTACTTGCAATATCGTTAAATCCCGAAAATTGTTTTTGTATCGCTTCATTTATAAAATCCCTGGCACCATTAGATAATCTATTCCGGGCAGGAGGAGCCAGTAATTCCTCAGGTGAACATTTTAGAGCCTTGGCTGTATCCCTTACGAAATCAATATCTGGAATCCATTTTTTGAACTTTTGTGTGATGACTTGCGTACTAGAGAGTTTATTCGATTCCATGTTGTACATTTTCTTAGCTATAGAATACGTGCTCGTCCAATTTTTTAATCTGATATGTTCGACATTGTGGATAAAATTTTTGGCTTCTTCTGCTGTTATTTTTTTTGCAAAAAGATCTGTCTTTTCAAACATGATTTGAGTTCCGAGGGGATTTAAGCGAAATATTGTATCACACTGGTTTTTATATAATCAAATGTGCTTGAACGGAGGCAGGGCAAGATCACCAAAATCTTTTAAATAGTATCGAGTTATGATCAAATACCTCCACATTTACAAAACGAGGAGATATTTTGTGTCGAGCAGTTTGATAGAGTACTTTGGTGAGTTACCCGATC
>JACCWL010000184.1 GCA_013697645.1 Tatlockia sp.
TCATGCATCTTAGTGCTTGCCTTTGCAACCATGGCTCTTGCAACCCTGGCTCTTCTTGCAACTATGACTCTTGCAACCGTAGTTCTTACAGTTATGACTCTTACAACCATAACTCTTGCATTTTGCAACGCAGCTTGTCTTGCAACAATTATAAGACATAGCAATGTTTTTACCTGCGATGCTATCATGGCTAGTAGCAGCATAAACACCAGAGGTAAATAAAGTTGCTGCGGCTGCAGCAATTATCAAGGTTCGCTTCTTCATATCAATCTCCATATGTTATTTGAATTAGCAACTTAAGAATAGATGAGCAATTAATGGTCTGCAAGATTAAGCAATAGACAATCCAGTGCTTTGGCGATTCAATAAGTTAATAAGAGGGTAAATTCAATAAGATAGAGGGCGTCGAGAAGAGAAATTATATTATGTCTTCTTTTGTTCCACTACTCGGTAAAGCCTAATTCCACTAAAATACAGGGCCCATTGGCGATAAGATTTATCTTATGTTTCAGGCAATGGTATATTGCGGTTTCAGATTCTGCACCAGGCTGAATCCATATGTTTTTTATCCCTTTTTTGATGGCCTCATCGACTATTTTTTCTGTAATTTCTGGAGGAGTTATGATAGTGATGGATTTAACGGTAGGGGGTAACTCGCTAATTTGCTTTAAACAAAATAAACCTTCAATGAAATCCTCGTGGGGATTAACAGGATAAACGCTCATAAAATGTTGCAGAAAAGAGCGCAATACCTTATTACCAAATTTTTGCCGATTATTTGAGGCTCCGATAACTGCATATGTTTGTGAACTAAAAAATTGCTCAATTGAATTTTTCATACAACGTTCTCAGAAAAATTGAATCAAAATTATTCTGATCCAGTTATTTCAATGTACTCATCTATAGTTTAGTTTGTTTTTAGAAAAATATAGCGCAAAGGCATGAATTTTGCAGGATTAACCCCAATAAATGACAATCATTTTAAGAAAAAGAGTCTATGGAATATAAAGATTATTACAAAATAATGGGTCTTGCGCGTGATGCCAGTCAGGAAGAGATTAAGCGTACTTACCGCAAACTCGCGCGAAAATATCATCCTGATGTCAGCAAAGAAGCGGATGCTGAAGCTAAATTCAAAGAGCTAGGTGAAGCCTATGAGGTGCTTCATGATGCAGATAAAAGGACTAAATATGATCGCTATGGTCAATATTGGAAAGAGCAAGCTCAAGCGGGTGCTAATCCCAATGCAGATCCAAGACAGCGGCAGTACCAAAATCAAAATTTCAATGAAGATCAATCCGCGGGCTTTGAAGATTTTCTTAACTCTATTTTTCGCGAGCGCTACGGACGGCAACAAAGTTCCTTTTATGAACAAGGAAAAGATATCCACGCCAGTCTGGCAATCAGCCTGGAAGATAGTTTTCATGGTTCAGAAAAAACCTTGCAACTGCAAACACCTATAGTCGATAAACAGGGAAAAGTTGAATATCACTCCCGCGCTGTAAAAGTTAAAATTCCCAAGGGTATTGGCGATAACCAGCAAATTCGTTTAAAAGGCCAAGGCGTAAAGGGGGAACATCAGCATCCTGGTGATTTGTACATTGAAATTCATATAAGTCCCCATTCTTTATTTAATCTAAGAAAAAACGATATCTATTTACAGGTGCCCATAACACCCTGGGAAGCAGCACTTGGAGCGACCATTGAAGTACCTACTTTAGCCGGTTCTGTGAAGCTTAAAATTCCAAAACTTTCACAAAATGGCAAACAAATGCGTCTAAAAGGAAGGGGCTTAGCTGCACATCCTCCCGGGGATCAATACATCACCCTAGAAATCGTTATTCCGCCAATAGATAATCCAGAAGCGAATGCACTTTATGAGCAGTTGGCCAAAACCATTAAGTACAATCCACGAGAAAAATTAGGGGTTAGCAAATGACTAAGGGTAAAAATGAGCCTGCCTTAGAGTGTGAAGAATGGTTTTGCTTATCTTTGACTGAAGTAAGTTCATCCTTTGGCGTTTCAAAGGAAATAGTGCTTGAAATTATTGACGAAGGCATTATTTCTATAAAAAAAGATGAACAAAATCAATGGTGTTTTGATGATCAATCCTTAAGACAGATTCGTACAGTTTTACGTTTAACTCATGACTTAGGCGTCAATTTTGCCGGAGCTGGGCTGGCTTTGGAATTGCTTCAGGAAATTGAATATTTGCGAACTCAACTTCATGTTAACCGCAGCTAAGCCAAATCTGGAGTTAGCTCTTAAGTCGTGTTATGGTTGCGCCCATTTACTCTAAATAGAGAGACATATAATGAAAAAATCATATCTAGGTTGCCTTACCGCAATTATTTTTGCTTGTTTGGTCGGTTGTCAATCAGTGACTCCAACAGGCGGGTTCTTAGGTCTTGGACAAAGTGATCAAACGCTAAAAGCCACAGTTCTTGAAACATTTATGAATAATTCAGAACTAGCTGCAGCTCCTATTCATGTTGAAATTCAGAAAGGGACTGTACTGTTGAGCGGGTATGTTAAAACGATCCGCCAAAGCGATACTGCTGCGGATGTTGCAGGAAGAGTGCCTGGGGTTAAATCAGTGCAAAATGGGTTGATAGTGCGTAAGTAAACTGAGCTATTGAAATGTGTAGGTCGGCGCCCCTGGCCCGACAATGGCTTCGCGGGTAAGAATGTCGGGCTAGGGG
>JACCWL010000171.1 GCA_013697645.1 Tatlockia sp.
TGTCGGGCCAGGGGCGCCGACCTACGCGTTTTATAGTTGAACCAGAAATGAATAATCGTAATTCTGTAACGATTTAATGAAAACCTTGATTAGGCAGCGGGTCCCTAAACACTTCACTACATCAAGGCTACATTGGTTTTAAGAACTCATTGCCAGGATTTTTTGTACTACCTTTGCAGGCTTTGTCGCTGCTGTGATTGAACGTCCAACAACTAGAAAATCGCTACCGAGTGCTACCGCTTGCTCAGGAGTCATGACTCTTGTCTGATCATTTTTATCATCGTTTAAAAGCCTAATTCCCGGTACAACTGTTAGGAAAGTCTGACCGCAGACTTTTTTTATCATGGGCACTTCATAAGCCGAGCAAACTACCCCATCAAGACCTGCTTTTAAAGTCAATTGAGCTAATCTCTCAACCTGTACTTCAATCGTGCAATCTAAACCGATTGCGTATAGGTCTTCAGCCCCAAAGCTGGTTAAAATAGTCACAGCGATTAGTAAGGGACGGTTAGCACCAAAGGGTTCCAAGGCTTTTCGCGCTGCCTTCATCATTGCAAGACCACCCGAGGCATGGACATTAAGCATCCATACCTCTAGCTCTGCACAGGCTTGACATGCTTTTGCAACAGTATTGGGAATGTCATGAAATTTTAAATCAAGAAAAATCTTAAATCCCATTTTAATTAGCCGACGCACAAACTCGCTGCCAAATAAGCAAAACATTTCAGAACCAACCTTTAAGGCGCAAAGCTTTGGATCTAATTGTTCTGCTAAAGCTAAAGCATCATTTTGCTTAGCAAAATCAAGGGCGACTATTAGTTGTGAACTCATAAAGCTTCTGCCATTTCCTTAGAAAGACAAAGTTTGACGGCATCAGCGACTGTCTGCTGTTCTTCAAGGCTCATGTAGGGATGCATCGGCAAACTCACCACATGCTTACTAGCCTTCTCGGCATGAGGAAAATCACCAGGTGTATAACCAAGATAACTTAAGGCTTGTTGCTCATGCAGGGAAATTGGGTAGTGTACAGCTGTAGGAATACCTTGTGCCTGCATTTGCTTTTGAAAATGATTGCGATTGGGTACTTCTATAGTGTATTGGGCATAAACATTAGTATTCCCTGGCATAACGCGCGGAGTAAGCACCTGACCGCCAAGCAACTCTTCGTAACGTTTTGCAACCTTTTGCCGCATGATAAGTTCATCAGGGAACAATTTCATTTTTTCAAGTAAGATTGCAGCCTGAATTGTATCCATCCGGCCGTTAAAACCAATTCGCTTATGACAATATCTTGCATTCTGTCCATGATTTCTTATTTGAATTAATTTTTCGGCAATAATATCGTCATCAGTAAAGCAAGCTCCAGAATCACCATAGCCGCCTAAAGGTTTAGAAGGGAAAAAGCTAGTGCAGCCAATGGTAGATAAAGCGCAAGAGTAAGTACCGTTGTAAGTTGCACCAAAGCTCTGGGCCGCATCCTCAATAACAGGTAAACCATGTTGTCTCGCAATTTGATTAATCATGGCCATATCTGAACATTGCCCAAAAATGCTGATAGGCATTATTGCCTTTGTTTTAGATGTGATGGCAGCGCTAATTTTTGTAGCATCGATGTTGTAAGTTACAGGATCAATATCAACAAAAACAGGTCTAGCATGGCAGAGTGCAATGACTTCTGCTGAGGCAAAAAAACTGAAAGGACTGGTAATCACTTCATCGCCAGGCTTAATATCAAGAGCTAATAAGGACATTAGCAAAGCATCAGTACCGCTGGCATTGACTATCGCATGTCTGACGCCTAAAAACTCTGCCAACTGCTGTTCAAGTTTTGCTATTTCCGGGCCCATAATGTATTGGCCATGTTCCAATACCACTTGAATAGAGGCTAAAACGTCTTTCTCAATTAATTTATATTGCTTTTTAAGATCAATAAATTGCATAGTTATCTCAATATTTAGTTAGGCAGAATCCCCATTTATTTCATCGTATTAATCAGGGTGACTACTGCAGGTTCATTAACATGGTTGTCTGGGTCTAGCTAGCTAGGGGCTGTTAATATTTCGCTAGGCTTGGGCGCCCGCATAGTAGAAATGTCAACAGCCCCTAATCTCCTTCCAGACCATGTACTGGCTTCATTTTACCCCACTGTTTACAACTTGGGCAATGCCAATGCAAATGTTTCCCGCCAAAACCACAGTGTCCGCAGCGGTAAATCGGTTTATTATCCAAAACTTTACTTGTAATATCATATAACATCTGTAATTTGACCCGTATTTTTCCTTGAGCTGTTTCTAGATGCCAATAAATCAGGCGATTTAACCCGCGTATAGAAGGATAGGTTCCAAGTTTATCCGATACAAAATCGATAGCCTCATCCATGCTTTTTTCACGTCGTAAAAATTCGGCTATAACGAAAATTGTCGATGCTCTTGGATGTTCAGTTAAGGTCTGCTGTAAAAATTGAATACATTCATCCATAGCATTCAGTTCTCGATGGCAAAGAACGAGAGGTTCTATAATCTCGCCAATAAACTCAGGATCTTGCTGGGGAACTCGTTTTAGGGAACGGGCTGCTTGTTTATAACGGCCATATTTCATATCCAGTGAGGCTTGAATAAGGCTGGCGCGTACAGACATTTTATCTATCAATAATGCTTGTTTGGCAGCAATTTGTGCTTTTTCAAAGTCGCTATTTTTGATTTCTTGATTTGCGATTTCACAATAGTAATGAGCGGCCTGAATATGCATCGATTGGCCGGCAGTCAGTTCGAGCAATTTGGTAACGGACAATGCTTTTTCCCAGGCTTTTTCTTGTTGATAAATAGCTAGCAAACCCTGCAAGCTTGAGATTTCTCGATTACCACCAAGCTCTACAACCTCTAAGAAAATTCGTTCCGCTCTATCAAATACCCCAGCACTCATGTAATCCTGGCCCAAGGCCATCAATGCCTCTTTGCGATCGTGCAAACTTAATTGAGGTCTTGCAATCAAATTTTGATGAATTCTAATGGCTCTATCCACTTCACCACGTCGGCGAAACAAGGAGCCTAAGGCCAAATGTGTTTCAACGGTTTCACTATCGACTTCTAATAATTTAATAAAGACATCTACTGCTTTATCAGGCTGCTCGTTTAAAAGATAATTCAAACCAACAACGTATTCGCGAGACAAACGATTATTGAAGCGCTTTTCTTTGCCAGAATAATTACGGCTTGCAACCCACCAACCAGACCAGGCAGCGGCAGGCAACAGTAGCGGCCATAAATTAATCATCAAGCTCTCCGTTAGATAAAATATCCATATCGATCATGACTGGATTTCCCTTTGGCTTTTTAAATCTCTGTCACGGTCAGGAGATATCACGCTGTGCTAGAGATGACGTGAGATGACCTATCGTGACGTGACGAATTAACTATAATAAGTTCTGAATCAAAGACCGTCAATTCTGTTAATGTTGATCTTTTAAAGGGATTGCCCTTAAATTTTTTATTTCCTTTTCAGTTAATTTTAACTGATTCTTAAGTTTTGAATAATTTACTTTAAGTCGCCAATATCGATAAAGAAATAACAGAAAACCAACTATGAGACCAATGCCAAGCATGATAGTCATCAAAACCGAAATGGGCACGCTTATCGTATCAAAGTATAAGTTAACCTCAACTGATTTAGCATTCAAAGCAGCGAAACTCACACCAAATAGAATTAATATTAAATAAATCAACAACATTACAAGACGCATGGTATTCACCCCTGAGCTTGAATTTATCCTCGTAACCATTTAATTTAGCAGCCAGGTCAACTCGCAAAGTGAAACTTATCTGAAGTTCACCCTCACTCTCCTAAGCTTTTAGCGCTTGCTAAATGTTCTTGGTAACTCTTTATAAAACGCTCTTTGCTTTAAATCCTATCTATCTTTTAGGATGGAATTTTATATTCCTAGGTTTTTGCTTTTTTATTGAGAAGCAATTACCTAAAATTAATCCTTAAAGAGTATACCTAGAAAATAAAAAAAAAGCGTAGTTTCCTACGCTTTTTAATTTGGCTTGAGGTGATTATTCGCCCTCTTTATTTGCCATTTTCTCTTTTAGTAAATCACCTAAAGTAGTCGAAGAAACATCGCCGCTGCGTGAATATTTCTTGATTGCTTCGGCTTGATCTTGGGCATCTTTCGCTTTAACAGAAAGTGCGATGGTGCGATTTTTCTTATCAAGATTGATAATTTTCGCTTCGATTTCATCACCTTCTTTAAAGAGTGTAGAGGCATCATCCACTTTGTCTTCAGAAAGTTCGTTAGCACGAATAGTTCCGATAACTTCTGGAGCTAGTTCTACAGTGACTGATTTCGCATCCACAGCAGTAACCTTGCCTTTGACAACTGAACCTTTAGTATATTCTTCAACATAGCTAGAGAAGTTATCGCCTTCTAATTGCTTAAGACCTAAAGAGATTCTCTCACGCTCAGCGTCGATAGCCAAAATGACAGCTTCCAATTCCTGACCTTTTTTGAACTGCTTAACAGCTTCTTCACCAGGAACATTCCAAGAAATATCAGATAAGTGAACCAAACCATCAATCTCACCGTCCAAGCCGATGAAAATACCAAAATCAGTAATTGAGCGGATTTTTCCTTTAACTTTCTCATTTTTACTATGTGCTTGAGAAAATTGGTGCCAAGGATTGCCAACACATTGCTTCATACCAAGTGAGATGCGACGACGATCTTCATCGATTTCAAGAACCATGACGTCAACCAGATCACCCATTGATACTACTTTGCTTGGGTGTACATTCTTATTCGTCCAATCCATTTCAGACATATGGACTAAACCTTCAACACCTTCTTCAATTTCAACAAAACAACCGTAATCGGTAATATTAGTGACTTTGCCTTGTAATTTTTTAGAGACGGGATAGCGTTCAACAAGATCAACCCAAGGGTCATTACCTAATTGCTTCATGCCAAGGGAAACACGATTTCGTTCGCTATCAAAACTCAATACTTTAACTTTGACATCTTGGCCAACTGACAATAATTCGCTTGGATGTTTAACACGCTTCCAAGAAATATCAGTAATGTGGAGCAAGCCGTCAATACCGCCTAAATCGATAAATGCACCGTAATCGGTTAGATTTTTAACAATACCATTAAGTACTTGTCCTTCATGCAAGGAATCAAGTAAGGCTTGTCGGTCAGCGCTGCTTTCTTCTTCAACAACAGCACGACGGGAAACAACGATGTTGTTTCGCTTAAGATCCATTTTAATAACTTTGAATTCAAGCTCTTTGCCTTCAAGGTAAGAAGGATCGCGAACAGGTCTGACATCGACCAAAGAACCAGGCAGAAACGCACGAATAGTACCGATTTCAACTGTGAAACCACCTTTGACCTTTCCAGAAATCAGACCTGTAACAGTCTCATTACTTTCATGGCTCTTAGATAGTTTACGCCATGCTTCTTGTCGCTTGGCTTTTTCTCTTGATAAAATTGTTTCGCCAGAGCCGTCTTCGACAGAGTCCAGGGCTACTTCAACGGTGTCGCCGAGGTTAATCTCTAACTCACCATTTTTATCATGGAATTCTTCAATTGCAACGATACCCTCGGATTTTAACCCAGCATTCAGGGTTACAAAATCTTCATCAATACCAATAACCTTGGCGTTAATGATTGCACCGGGATAAAACTGTGCGCCAATAATACTTTGCTCAAATAATTCTTTGAAACTTTCAGACATGTTAATAAACTCTTTAGTGAAAACATGGAAGAGTAAAATCCACTTACCTTCCCCCAAAACAATACCTAAAACTTATTTCTATGAAGTTTTTAAACATCAAAGAGGTGGTCTAGACAGGTTTGCTTATTTGCTGAACAACTGCTCGTTCGTTAATTCTAATACATTATTGAACACCTGTACAACTGTTAAGCCAGTTGTGTCTATCAGCACCGCATCCTCTGCGGGCTTTAATGGCGAATGTAAGCGCGCCGTGTCTCTTGCATCACGTTTAGCCAATTCATTCACAACTTCGGCGAGGCTAGCATCAATTCCCTTTTGTTTCAACTGAAAATAACGACGAGACGCTCTTTCATCTTCCGAAGCGTATAAAAATACCTTTAAAAGAGCATCAGGGAAGATTACCGTTCCCATATCTCTACCATCGGTCACAAGGCCCGGTAAAACAGCAAAAGCACGCTGTCGTTCAAGTAAGGCTTCTCTGATTTCCGCAATAACAGCAATTTTTGATGCATCTTGTCCACATTGCTCTGATCTTATTTCGTCAAACACATTTTTCCCGTCAAGCAATACTTTATTTTCTTGATGAGGATCTGTTTCAAAGCGCAGATTAAGCGTTTTGGCCAGAGCTACGATAGCACTTATGTCATTGAAGTCTAAATTTTTCATTTTTGTTGCATAAGCAAGCACTCGGTATAAGCTTCCGCTATCTAAAACATGCCAATCCAGATGATTGGCTAACAGGTGGCAAATTGTCCCTTTTCCTGTGCCACTTGGACCGTCTATTGTTATAACCGGTGCTTTTCGATTAGGCTTCATTATGCATTTCCTTGATAGCCAAGTTGATTTCATTGGCGGTTTTTACAAAATTAGGAAATGACGTTGCTACATTTGAACAATCTCTTATGATTACTTGCTCTTGAGCGACAGCTCCAGCAATGGCAAATGACATAGCGATACGATGATCATGATGGCTATAAACTTCGCCACCTTCTAACTTGCCACCATTTATAAATAAGCCATCGTCAAAAGCATGTGCCTCAATGCCTAAACATTTTAAACCTTCAACCATAACACCAATCCTGTCACTCTCTTTACAACGTAATTCTCTTGCTCCGTGCAGTAATGTTTGTCCCCTTGCACAAGCAGCTGCAATGAAAATAATTGGAAATTCATCAATAGCGATTGGAACCAAAGCCATAGGAATATCAATTCCTTCTAGTTCGGCGTGTTTTACTAGAATATCTGCGACAATCTCTTCGCCACAAAGCCGCTTATTTTGAAAACTAAGCTCAGCACCCATGAGCTTTAGAATCTGAATAATTCCCGTTCTGGTTGGATTGATTCCTATATTTTTAATCAAAAGCTCTGAACCAGGGATAAGCGTTGCTGCCACTATAAAAAAAGCAGCCGAAGAGATATCGCCTGGTACATTAATGTCAGTCCCTAGGCACTCACTTTCTGAATTAATGATAATTGTGTTTTCGGCTTTTTGGATGGGATATGAAAAAGTAGTCAACATTCTTTCGGTATGATCTCTTGTCAAACCTGGCTCGATTACTCGTGTTTCACCCTGGGCGTAAAGACCTGCAAGCAATAGACAGGATTTTACCTGGGCACTTGCCTCAGGCATTTTGTAGCTGATCCCATGCAAGGGATGTCCGCCTCGAATTGATAAGGGAGGCCGTCCTGCCCTGGTCTTAATTTCCGCCCCCATTTGAATCAAGGGCCGGCTTACTCGCTCCATTGGCCTTTTTTTCAAACTTTCATCACCAGTTAATTCACTATCAAATGACTGTGCAGCGAGTAAACCAGCAAGCAAACGCATCGATGTACCTGAATTACCACAATCGATAACTTGATTTGGCTTGCTTAAGCCATATTTACCTACACCATGAATAACAACACGCTGATCAATAGGACCTTCAATAGTTACTCCCATCGACTGGAATGCTTTTAATGTTGCTAAACAGTCTTCACCGTCTAAAAACCCACTAACAGTGGTAACCCCTTTGGCAATGGCGCCTAAGATAATGGCTCTGTGTGATATTGATTTATCGCCTGGTACTGTAATTTCACCGCGCAAGGCAGCCACGGGGCTTGATGCAAAATCAAGAAGACTCATTTATGTTTCCTTGCAAAATCTTTCATAAATTTAACCAGGCTCTCAACCCCTTCCATAGGCATTGCATTATACATAGAGGCTCGCAATCCACCAACGGTGCGATGACCCTTTAATGCGAGCAATCCGCGTGCTTTTGCACCTTCAAGGAAGGCATTTTCAAGCATGGGATCGTCGAGAGTAAAGCAAATATTGACTAAAGAGCGTGCCGCTTGAGCAACGCGGCAATGATAAAAATTTGAGCTATCAATGCAGTCATATACTAGCGCTGCCTTATGGCAATTGATTTTATAGAGGTTTTCCACGCCGCCTTGTTGCTTTATCCACTCAAACATTTTGTTCGCCAAATAACAATTGAAGGTTGGCAAGGTAGCGTAAGTTGATTTTGTCGTACTAAAGGTACGGTAATCGAACATGGTTGGAATTTTATCATTGGAAATAGTGCTTAATAATTCCCCAGATACAATGACTAGAGTTAAGCCTGCATTAGCAATATTTTTTTGGGCGCCTGCAAAAATCAATCCGAAATCTTTAACATTAATAGGCTCGCTCAGAAGACAAGAGGTCATATCAGCAATAATTGGCGCTCCTGAAACCTGAGGTGGCTTTGCAAATCGAACACCATTGACGGTTTCATTGGGCGTATAATAGAAATATTTTGTATTATCTTTAACTAGCCATTCCGAACTATCAGGAATATTGGTGAAACCCGTGTGCTCGCCATTCGTTACACAATAAGCCTGTTTTATTTTATGAGACTCTTGATAGGCTAAATAAGACCAAAGACCGGTAACTAAATACCCAGCCTGTTCCCCTTTAGAGAGAAAATTCATAGGTATCATAGCAAATTGATTTCGTGCAGCACCGCTTAAAAAAAGAATCTGATAGTTATTGGGAATAGCTAAAAGCTCACGCAATGACGCTTCAGTTTCAGCCATTAAATCAGTGAATGCCGGTGTGCGATGACCAATTTCTAGCACCGACATCCCTAAGTGTTGCCAATCCAATAGCTCATCTTGCACATCCCTTAAAATAGACTCAGGCAACATAGAGGGACCTGCACCAAAATTATAACCTCTAGTCATTTTATCTTCTGCCCTATTTTAATTGTCCTCTACAAGCTCTTCGCCTTCTTCACCTTCTTCCGTTTCATTTCCATTGATTTCTTCTATCTGCTGCATGCCTACTACATGTTCGCCAGAGCTGACATTAATTAAACGCACCCCTTGGGTATTTCGGCCAATAATCGATAACTCACCCACTTTAAAACGGACTAAGGTGCCTTGATCAGTGATTAACATCACTTCATCAGTATCGCTAACTTGAAGAGAGCGAACTACTTTTCCATTGCGCTCGGTAACCTGTATAGAAATAACGCCCTGGCCACCACGACCAGACACGCGATACTCTTCCACCTCAGTACGTTTACCATAACCATTCTCAGTTGCAGTAAGGATTGTGCCATGAGATTGTGCGACAACCAAAGAGATAACAGATTGCCCTTCAGTCAAGCGAATACCTCGAACGCCTCTTGCTGTTCTGCCCATCGGCCTTACTAGTTTTTCATCAAATCTAATGACTTTACCCGCATCACTAAATAACATGATGTGTTTTGAACCATCAGTAATATCAACGCCAATCAAGCGGTCGTCATTGTCTAAATCAACAGCTATTATTCCATTAGAACGAGGACGGCTAAAGGCTACAAGAGGAACTTTCTTCACAGTACCACGCTTGGTAGCCATGAAAACAAAATAGTCTTCTTGGAATTCACGAACAGGCAGCATAGCGGTAATTGCTTCATCTGCAGCAAGAGGTAAAATATTCACAATGGGTTTACCACGGGAAATTCGACTAGCTAGGGGAAGCTGATAAGCTTTGAGCCAGTATAATTTGCCATGATCGGAGAAACATAAGAGCGTATCGTGAGTGCTTGCGATAACTAGTCGTTCTATAAAATCTTCATCCTTCACATTCGTCGCTGACTTGCCTTTGCCTCCGCGACGTTGTGCCTGATAAGCTGAAATAGGCTGGTATTTCACATAGCCTTGATGCGATAAGGTCACTACAACATCTTCTTCAGTGATCAAATCTTCAATAGTCAAATCTTCTTGTGAAGCTGTGATTTCAGTTCGTCTTGCATCACCAAATTGTGTTTTAACTTCGACTAATTCATCATGGATAACTTGCATTAAACGCTCTGGCGAACCAAGTATATTTAATAGTTCTTTAATAACACCCAATAAATCTTCAAATTCGGAAATGATTTTATCTTGTTCGAGTGCTGTTAAACGGTGCAATCTTAAATCAAGAATTGCCTGGGCCTGGATTACTGATAGGCGATAACCTTCATCGGTTAAGCCAAACTCAGCGGATAAATCATCGGGACGACAAGCATCGGTGCCTGCATTTTTCAACATAGCTGCAACCATGCCATGCTGCCATAGGCGGCCCAGAAGTGAATCCTTAGCTTCCTGGGGATTAGCTGATTTTTTGATGAGTTCGATCATTTCATCAATATTCGCCAAAGCGATACCTAAGCCTTCTAGGATATGAGCTCGGTTACGTGCTTTCTTTAATTCGAAAATAGTACGACGAGTGACCACTTCACGTCTGTGTTTGATAAAAGCAACGAGAATTTCTTTTAAGTTGAGGGTGCGAGGTTGACCATCAACCAAGGCCACCATGTTAATCCCAAAAACATTCTGCATCTGCGTGTGTGCGTAAAGATTGTTGAGAATAACCTCGGCAACTTCTCCGCGTTTGAGCTCAATCACAACTCGCATGCCTTGTTTATCAGATTCATCCCGCAATCCTGAAATACCTTCCAAACGTTTTTCGCGTACAAGGTCTGCTATCTTTTCAACAAGCCTCGCTTTGTTCACTTGGTATGGCAATTCATGGATGATAATAGCCTGGCGGCCAGTTTGACTATCGGTCTCGATTTCTGTTCGGGCACGAATAGAAATTCGTCCTCGACCTGTGCGATAAGCCAGTAAAATTCCACCTCGACCATTAATAATGGCGGCAGTTGGAAAATCGGGGCCGGGAATATAAGTTAATAAATCATCGATAGTGAGTTCTGGGTCAGCAACTAGAGCAATACAGGCATTCACTACTTCGGTAAGATTGTGGGGTGGAATATTGGTGGCCATTCCCACTGCAATACCTGAAGAACCGTTCACTAAGAGATTGGGAATTCGCGAGGGCATAACGACTGGGGCAAATTCAGTTTCATCATAGTTAGGACTAAAATCAACGGTTTCCTTTTCCAGATCCGCTAGTAAGGCATGCGCCACTTTCGACATTCTAATTTCGGTATAACGCATAGCAGCTGCGGAATCACCGTCAACAGAACCAAAGTTACCCTGCCCATCGACAAGCATATAGCGCATTGAAAAGGGCTGCGCCATTCGAACGATAGTATCGTAAACAGCAGTATCGCCATGAGGATGGTATTTACCGATAACATCCCCCACTACCCTAGCGGATTTTTTGTATGGCTTATTCCAATCGTTGTTCAATACACTCATGGCGAATAAAACACGTCGATGTACTGGCTTTAACCCATCACGCACATCAGGCAAAGCACGGCCAACAATAACGCTCATTGCATAATCCAAGTAGGATTGCTTTAATTCGTCTTCGATATTAACGGGTATAACTTCTTTTGCTGTATAAACCATCTTGGGGATGCATCCTTTAGCAACGATTATTTAACCTAGGAGGATACCACACAGACATCTTTAATTGAATCATTCAGAGCTGCCTTTTCAAAAAGCTGTGCGCTTAGAAGGACTTCTGGAATTGCCTATAAATAATCTTTAAACTGCTTCATACTCAAAAACTAGAAGTGGGGCCCTACCACTGATAAATTGACTGTCAGTGGGCATTTTTATATAGTTCTGCCCACTGTAACGAGCGAAGGCTGTCAAAGCCACATTATTAAAGGAGTCGCGATGACAACAAAAATTGCACAATTGAGCATAGACGGCCATGCTCCCCTTGATTTACCTATCCTAAGTCCAACTTTGGGTAATGATGTTATAGACATTAATAAACTGGGAGAAATGGGTATGTTTACCTATGATCCGGGTTTTGTATCGACTGCTGCTTGCGAATCTAAAATCACTTTTATTGATGGTGATGAGGGAATTTTGCTGTATAGAGGTTATCCAATTGAACAATTAGCAGAAAGAAAGGACTTCTTAGATGTCAGTTATCTTCTTTTGAATGGTGATTTACCTGATCTAAAGCAAAAGGAAGATTTTGTTAGCTTAATAAATAACCACACGATGGTACATCAACAGATGTATAACTTCTTAAATGGTTTTCGCCGCGATGCTCATCCGATGGCAATCATGGTAGGTATTGTGGGGGCTTTATCTGCTTTCTATCATGAGTCAATGGACTTAAACAATCAACACGATCGCTATATTTCTGCGATTCGCTTAATCGCTAAAATGCCAACTTTGGCCGCAATGAGTTATAAATATTCAATTGGCCAACCCTACATGTATCCGCAAAACAAGCTAAGTTATGCAAAAAATTTCTTAAATATGATGTTTGGTGTTCCTTCTGAAGAAATTGAAATTAATCCGGTTATTGTTGATGCGATTGATACCATTTTTATTTTGCATGCTGATCATGAACAAAATGCCTCAACGTCAACTGTCCGTTTGGCAGGTTCGACAGGTGCAAACCCCTTTGCTTGTATCTCGGCTGGAATTGGTGCTCTATGGGGCCCTGCGCATGGTGGTGCTAATGAAGCATGCCTTAATATGTTAAAGGAAATTGGCGATATTAAACATATTAATCATTACATCAAACGGGCTAAAGACAAGGATGATCCTTTCCGATTAATGGGTTTTGGCCATCGAGTTTATAAAAGTTATGATCCCCGCGCTAAGGTCATGCGCGAAACTTGCCATGAGGTATTAACGGCAATGGGCGCTAAGGATGCTCCTTTATTCAAACTAGCGATGGAGCTTGAACGCATTGCCCTTGAAGACGACTACTTTGTTGAGAAAAAACTTTATCCTAACGTTGACTTTTATTCTGGCATTACGCTGAGCGCAATCGGTATTCCTACCAATATGTATACTGTGATCTTCGCATTAGCAAGAACAGTGGGATGGATGTCGCATTGGATGGAGATGGTTGCTGGGAAATCAAAAATTGGTCGGCCACGTCAATTGTATACGGGTGAAAAACAAAGGGATGTTACTTAGGTAAAACGTCGGGCCAGAGGCCCGACCCCTGAGGAAGTATCGATACTTTTTAAATGGGGCTATTTAGCCAGGATTGTCTATTTTTATTATAAAGTTCGATCTAGGATACCGCGAAGAAGGAATCAAGATGAAGTGCGCTTCGCTGCATTTATTCTTAATTTCGCTTGTTGCCAGAGGGCCATTAGCTCTTCAAAGGGCATGCCCCTTAGGTTGGTTAGTTTTTTTTCTGCGGCAATTTGCTTGATCTCATGAAGTCTCCACTCGAATTTTTCTAAGGCTTGTTGCAGAGTAACCTTAGGGTCTAACTTGCAAAATACACATAATGAAAACACTGCATGCAATAAATCACCGATTTCTTCTTGTAAATCTGACTGGCTTTGAGCTGAATTCTTATTCAAATGCTCACGGACTTCAACGCACTCACTTTGAATTTGCTCCATGATTTGATCGGCGGTTTCCCACTCAAAACCAAATTCAGCTGCTTCATTTTCTAAGGTGACAATTTTATCCAATACATTCATAGACTAAAGACCTATTTGTTAATTTAATCCGCTTGCAATATACGTAGCGCTCTCTGCCAACCCATATAATCTTCTTCAAGGTTAACATTCATATCTGGCTGAAATGTTTGCTGGCATTCCCAATTATTTTCTAGATCTTCTAAGGAATCAACGAGACCAGAGCCAATTGCTGCCAGCATTGCAACGCCTTGTGCGGTTGTTTCAATATCCACTGGACGTTGTACCACCAAGCAACAAAGCGAGGCTAGAAACTGTAAAAACCATTGATTTTTAGCCATGCCACCATCAACACGTAGCGAGGTTAAGATCAATCCACTATCTTCGCGCATGCAGGTTAATACATCCTTTGTTTGATAGCAAACACTCTCAAGGGCTGCGCGAGCAAAATGGCTAGGATTGCTTCTAAGCGCTAATCCCACAATGACAGCACCTGTCGCTGATAACCAGTGTGGAGCGCCTAAACCCGTGAATGAAGGCACTAGGTAAACACCCTCATTCGATTTAAGTTTCATCGCCAATTTTTCTGTATCAGAGGCTGATTTGATTAATTTCAGCTCATCGCGCAACCATTTCACTATTGAACCTGCCTGATATAAGCTCCCTTCCAAACCGTAATTCGTCTGCCCTTTTATCCGATAAGCAATGGTAGTTAAAAGCTTATGACTTGATAAAACAGGTTTAGGACCAGTATTCATTAGTAAAAAACCACCTGTCCCAAAGGTAGCCTTAATCATTCCGTCTTTAAAACAGCGTTGGCCAATTAAAGCAGCCTGTTGGTCGCCAGCTATGCCAGTTATAGGGATTTTTAGGTTTAATTCTTGATTCTCAATTAGGCCAAAATGAGCATCAGAGGCATAGACCTCAGGCAAAACTGAAGCAGGAACATCAAACAAAGCGAGTAACTCTTCATCCCAACGTTGCTCAAAAATATTAAATAACAGCGTGCGGGAAGCATTGCTAATCTCTGTTAAATGAGCTTTTTTATTGGTTAAACGCCAAAGCAGGAAAGAGTCAACCGTGCCAAATGCCAGTTGATTTTTTGCGGCTAGCTCCTTTGCGTTAGGAACATTTTGCAGCAACCAATGTAATTTACTCGCTGAAAAATAAGGATCAGGCAATAATCCTGTTTTTTTTTGGATTAGCTCGCTTTGAGGAATCAAGGATTGGCAAAACGCTTGAGTGCGGCGGTCTTGCCAGACAATTGCAGGTGCTAAGCATTTACCCGTTTTTTTATCCCAGATTAATGTGGTTTCTCGTTGATTAGTAATGCCGCAGGCAATAATCTGCTTTAGATCAACTCGGGCTACCACATCTTTTATTGCCTGTACGGTTTTTTGCCAAATTTCTTCTGGATCATGTTCCACCCAACCTGGCTTTGGATAAAATTGCTTAAGCGAATATTGGCTTCCTAAAACCAATTCCCCTTGAGCTGAATACAGTATCGCACGAGTGGAGCTAGTCCCTTGATCAATAGCAAGAAGATAAGTCATTGCTTTTTAATTTCCTATTATGATAATTAGATACCCTGTTTACAAATTCTTCATCAAGATAGCTAAGGTTAAGGTTAATAGCTGTCGATAATCATTCTATACGGTTTTAGTGGAGACCAAAACATGAATCAGCTTTATGATGTTGCCGTGATTGGCGGTGGAATTAATGGCTGTGGCGCAGCAGCTGATGCGGCTCTTCGTGGTCTTTCGGTCATTTTATTTGAAAAAGATGATTTAGCCTCCAAAACCTCATCATCGAGCTCTAAATTAATCCACGGCGGCTTAAGATACCTTGAGCACTATGATTTTGCTCTAGTGAAAAAAGCCTTGGATGAACGCCAACTTTTATTAAGTTTAGCCCCTCATCTAGTACATCCCCTACCCTTTGTTTTACCCTACAAGAGTGAAATGCGCCCTACTTGGGTTTTGCGCACTGGCTTTTTTTTCTATGATAATTTGAGCCGAAAAAATGAGCTGCCAAAATCGAGATTAATAAGACGCAAAAAGCAACCTTCTTATTTCTCCCCCTTAACCCCTAACTACGAGAAAGGCTTCTTATTTTATGATTGCAGTACAGATGATTCCCGTTTAACCATTGCCAATGCCTTGCAGGCCAAAGAATATGGTGCATCGATTAATCCTAATACGAAAGTAGTTGAAGCTAAGGCAATCGATAATCATTGGCAGCTTAAGGTTCAATCAAAATCTGGTCAACACCAAGTTATAAATGCTAAATCAATCGTTAATGCAAGCGGACCTTGGGTCGAGACTATTAACAACTTATTGAATATTAAAACTCAATATAAATTATCTCTGGTCAAGGGCTCTCATATGGTTGTCGATAAACTTTATGAGGGGAACTTTGCCTATCTTTTACAAAATAACGACCAACGCATTGTCTTTATTGTTCCTTATAATGGCTACACTATGATAGGCACAACCGATGTAGCTTTTAGCGGATCCTTAGATGATATAACGATCTCTAATGCAGAAATCGATTATCTATGTGAGCTGGTTAGCTCTTATTTCGCTAGGCCTCTAACACGAGAACAAATAATCAATACCTGGAGTGGTGTCAGGCCTCTCATCGCAGCCGAAGGTGAAAAACTTAGTGCTTTAAGCCGTGATTACAATGTCTATTATAGCAATATCCCAGCTCCAGTTGTCACAATTTATGGCGGTAAAATAACTACTTACCGACAATCCTCTTTAGATGCAATTGATCAATTGCGCCCGCTTTTCCCCTCTCTAAAGAAATCGCCATCTTCAATTAAACCCTTGCCAGGTTCAACCCTAAGTAATTGGAATTACAAGGAATATCTACATCATGCTCGTGAAAAATATTTTTGGCTTGAAGAGTCTCTCAAAGAACGTTATCTTGCCAACTACGGCTCGCGCACTGAATTATTATTAGCCAATTGTATTAAAATGGCAGATTTAGGCCCTGATTTTGGTAATGGCCTTTATCAAGTTGAAATTGATTATTTACAAGGTGAAGAATGGGCTACAACTTGCGATGATATTCTCTGGCGCCGCACGAAGTTAGGTTTAAATTTCCCAACCAAAAATATTCAACATTTAGCTGATTACTTAAAACAGAAATCATCCTAGCAGATTAAGGTATTTGAATGCATTTCCGATTAGCAAACCTTCGCACTAAAACCGACGAAGAATTCGCCAACTCTATTGAAACTATCTCAGCAAACGTGACCTCGCTTGATTTAAGCTACAATGAGCTTGCACTTAGAACAACGATAATTTTAGCAAATTTCATAGCTAAGTTAGGCTCTTCGGTGAATTCAATTAATTTTAAAAAGAATAATCTAGGTATTAAAACCACTGCTGCTTTAGTCTTTGTTGTTCGAGCCATATCAAGAACTGTAACCGCTGTTAATCTAAGCGGAAATTTTCTTAACACTAAAAATGGTAACGATTTCGCTGAGATTTTTGCAGCCTTTTCAGCTGATCTGGACTCACTTGATTTAAGCGATAATTTCTTTTGCTTACAGCCCTATTCTGGATTGATCAAAATTTTTGCATCATTCCCGCCTTTTCTGAAAACACTTAATTTAAGCGGCAACGACCTGGGCCTAATAAACGCTTCTAGCTTTGCAGAAGCACTCGCTGCAATTCGTTCTCCAATCAACTCACTTAACTTAAGCGCTAATTCACTTGACCTTAAATGCGCTGATGATTTGGTCAAAATCATTAGGGCTATACCAGCTTCAGTGAAATATCTCGATTTAAGCGACAATAACCTTGGTAATCTAAGCTCTGCTGAATTAATCGCCTTACTCTCAGCTATTCCAGAATCAGTGGAAACAATTAATTTAAGCAGGAATTTTCTCTACAAGAAAACTGGAGCTGAATTAGCCCAGATCATCGCGGCCATTCCAAAATCAGTGACTAAAGTTATTCTTAACTCTAATCATTTTTTTAGAAAAGACGCGGCTGATTTAGCCCTTATCTTTGCTGCTACAAATTCGAGCACATTTGATTTTAGTAGCAATCACCTAGACTTAAAAAGTGGCATTGAACAAGCAAAAATTTTTAGTTCTCTCTCTGAATCGGTAAAATCGCTTTATCTAAAAAAGAATTACTTTGGCGATAAACCGCTTTCTGAATCGATTAAAGGACTGGCGCAACTATCACCATCATTATCATTTCTTGATTTGAGTGATAATGCATTAGCTAAATTAACCCTGGAACAATTGCTAAAATTTCTTGCAGCTATTCCAGAAAAGATTGGATTAATTAATCTAAGCAATAATAATTTATTCACTTTTCGACCAGCAGCAGAGCGCGATGAATTACTTCTTGCTCTAGCGCCTTATCTAGAAAAAGGCCGTTTAAACCTTGATCATAACGGTGAATCAGACTTCAAAAGAGCATTTATGCCTTTTAGTTCTGCGCTTAGGCAAGGGGGGCTTTTCGCGATGAGAGGGTCAACAAGGATAGAGTTACTTCCGGAACTTGGGTTTTACATTTTGGAGAAATTGCGACCCAAACCTCAAAATCAGCTCAATTGCGAAAGCTTAGTAAAAAATCTTTCCAACAGAATTTTCCCTCAAAGCGAGCTTAAAGAAACTATCAAGAATACTGCCTATCAGGCTATTGATAATTTCCTCGATTGGACAAAAAAAAGACAAAGTAAGTGCTGCAGCACGGATTGGCTTTCCTGGTTTAAGCCTCAAATGACTGATCTAAGCTTGGCTGAAAAACTTAAAGAAAACTTAGAAAAAACCTCAACAGCCTGGGGAGCGGAAAAAACCATCAATGATTTTTTAAATCACTCAAATACCCGGTTTCATTCAAATTCTTTAGCTTCATTTCTCTTGAAAAATATCTCAAAAATTGAAGGCGCATCCTGGCAAAATACCTCTAAATACCCCGAGTACAAGTCACCGAATGAGACAGAATCTAACGGTTTTTTAAGCTCTACCCTTTCTCTAAGATGGTGATCTCAAATATTCCCCTACCACAACTCTTTTCAGGGCTTAGCGAATTAGATTTCGCCCTTATCAATCTTGGCGCGAATCTCACTAACATCGACAGATAAGGCTTGTGTTACCAAATCCTTAAGCGTAGATTCAGGCATAGCACCTGCCTCAGAATAGATAAGAATTCCCTGCTTGAAAATCATAAGATGAGGAATTGAGCGGATTTGAAAACTCTCAGCCAGTTCGCTTTCCTCTTCAATATTCACCTTAGTAAATTTTATAGTCGGATTTTGCTCTGCCACTTGCTCATATACTTTGGCAAAGAGTTTACAAGGCGCACACCATTCTGCCCAAAAATCAACAAAAACCAGCTCATTCGCTTTAAGGGTATTATCAAATTGGTCAGATTCCATCGGATATATTGGCATGTGTGCTCCTTGACACAGAAAGACAAGATAAAATGTTATCAAAAATATTTTCAACAGAACCTAGACCGTTAACTCGATGACAATGCGGCGCTTGAATTCCAGTCGTCTTTGCTTCCTGCTCTAGCTTTTTATAATAATTTATTAGCGGTTCTGTTTGCTTATGGTAAACAGCTAAACGTTGTTTGATGGTTTCCTCTTTATCATCATCACGTTGAATCAAAGGTTCACCACTCAAATCATCAATATCTTCAATTTGCGGTGGATGAAATTTATTATGATACACACGACCTGAAGCAAGGTGTACACGGCGGCCGCTAATGCGGTTAATAATTTCCTCATCAGGAACTGCAATTTCAATGACATGATCAATCGGAATATTAGCATCTCGCAGAGCATCAGCTTGCGGTATTGTTCTTGGGAAACCATCAAATAAAAAACCTCTCTGGCAATCCATTTTTTTTAATCGTTCTTTAACTAAGGCAATAATAATGTCATCAGAAACTAGCTCTCCTGCGTCCATTATTTTTTTAGCGCTTTTACCTATTTCAGTTCCTTCTCTAATAGCCGAACGTAGCATATCTCCGGTAGAAATTTGCGGAATCTTAAAATGGCCAATTAACTTAAGTGACTGAGTACCTTTGCCAGCACCCGGACCACCCAATAATATTAATCGCATTAATTTTGCTCCTACTTAATTAATCTTAATACACTAGGGGCTGTTGCCATTTCGCTAGGCTTCCCCGCCAGCATAGTAGAAATGTCAACAGACCCTAGCTTTTTCGACATTGGTTTAATTGTACTTGATAAATCTCTGATCTTGCTTTGACCTTACGTGCCACTTGGATTAACCAAGGTTTTTGCAAATAGGTTTTACGTTGAAAACCACCAATTCCCTCATGATAGGCCAAATATAAACTATATGCATCGCTTCTCTGTATACCTGCAACTCGACTGGCCTGATTAGCATACCAACCTATGAAATCAACAGCATCACTAAACACATGACGAGATGCCCCAGAAGGCCCCCCGTTTTCAGCTTTTTTATATTGCTTCCAGGTAGAACGCAGAGCTTGCGAGTAACCATAAGCTGAGGAAGGTCTCTTTCCAGAAATCAGCCAAAATATTTTTGTTCGAGGAGGCTTTGCCCTGCTGTCAAATTTTGATTCTTGATGAATAATTGCCATTTGCACAGCAATTGGAACACGCCAGCGATGTTCAACGTCTTTGGCATCCCTATACCATTTGGGATATTGATTAAAAATTCGACAAACATTATTCACATCAGATGGCGGCCTACTGACACAGGAAACAAGAAGGAATGAAAGCAGAAAAAGTGTCAGCAGTTTAAAATTCATTAAATTATCCAATAAAAATATTTATCGTATTATGAGAGACAACAGACCCTAGCAAAAAAGCAGGTAAATTTAAACATTTTTATGAGAACATTCTTTTTATTTACTAGAGTTTAGTCAATTTGATTTGATGTCACTCAAATGAATCCGTTTCACAAATTTTGCTAGCTATGCTAGTTTAAGTTTTTGATTTTTTCTAAGGTTTATAATGAGTGTTTTGGTTTTTGACATAGAAACTATTCCAGATATAGATGCAGGACGGAAATTGCACAACTTAACTAACCTATCTGATGAAGAGGTTGCCTTAGCGCTATTTACCTTACGTCGAGCGAAGGTTGGCAATGAATTTTTACCTCATTATTTACAAAAAATTGTGGCGATTTCTCTTGTGCTTAATCAAGGTCCAACAACTAAGGTTTGGTCCCTAGGCGATGAGCACTCGGATGAAAAAGATTTAATTCAGCGCTTTTTCACAGGAATAGAGAAATACACACCAACCCTTGTGAGCTGGAATGGTAGCGGCTTTGACCTGCCAGTTCTACATTACCGCTCTCTCTTGCATGGTATTAGCGCGCCAACTTATTGGGAAAATGGCGAAAATCATCAACATTTCCGCTGGAATAACTACTTAAATCGCTTTCACTATCGCCATCTTGATCTGATGGATACCCTAGCAGCTTATCAAAACAAAGCCTTTGCACCTCTTGATGAGATTGCATCCATGTTAGGATTTCCAGGAAAAATGGGGATGAGCGGCGCTAAGGTCTGGGAACAATTTTGTGCAGGGAATCTGAAATCTATTCGAGATTACTGTGAAACCGACGTCTTAAATACTTACTGTGTTTTTTTACGCTTTGAATTAATGCGGGGTATTTTAACCTTAAACGAGTATGAACAAGCACTACAAGGTTTAAAACACTATTTATCAAGCGAAGCTGACAAACCTCATTTGCAAGAGTTTTTAGCGAAAATGGACTAATCTTTAATTAATGCGTCTAATTAGAAGATACGATGAGAAGCTTACCTTTTAAGCCATCAACTGCTTATACCCTTGGAGTTGAATTGGAATTACAAATTATTGACCCTCATAGCTATGGTTTAGCCTCTCGCTCAAAAGATCTACTAAGAAGCATTAAAGAAAGTTCCTATGAAATCCAAATTAAACCCGAAATTACCCAGTCGATGATTGAAATTAATTCAAAAATTCATCACTCGGTGACTGATTTAATTGAGGACCTAGGCGCTCTTCGTGAGATATTAAAGGGACTTGCTGATAATTATGGCTTACACATTTGCGGAGGCGGCACCCATCCCTTTCAAAAATGGGCAATGCAAAAGATATTTCCGACTAAACGCTATCAAAAATTAGCAAGGAATTATCGTTACTTATCCAAGCGTTCAACCGTGTTCGGTCAACATATTCACATTGGCTGTGCCAATTCAGAGGATGCTATTTACCTAACTCACGCCTTAAGTTTTTATGTTCCTCATTTTATTGCAATTTGTGCTTCTTCGCCTTTTTATCAGGGCATTGATACTGAATACCATTCTACCCGATCCACCGTTTTTAATTCCTTTCCTTTAAGTGGCGTTTCACCCTTTTTAGTGACCTGGGAAGAATTTTCAGACTATTTTTATAAAATGAAAAATTTGGGAATAATAGAAACAATGAAAGATTTTTATTGGGATATACGCCCAAAACCCGAATTTGGAACGGTTGAAATTAGGGTATGCGATACGCCATTGACCATTAAAAGAGCGACAATAATAGCCGCCTATATCCAAGCTTTGGCCATGTATTTAATAAAGGAAAAACCTATCCAAATTAACAAAGATTTATATTATGTCTATAGTTATAATCGGTTTCAGGCTAGTCGTTATGGTTTTCTGGGGAAGATAATTAATCCTTATACTTCAGAGCAGCGTGAAATCGGTACTGAGATTAGTGAAACTATTAAAAAAATTGAGCGATATGCTAATGAGTTAAACTCTATGGGCTATCTAGTACAATTGTCTCAAGATACCGCAAATAAATATAACGACTCCGTTTTGTTGCGCCAAATATTAAAACAACATAACTCCTTTGCCAAAGTGGTAGCTGAGCAGTGCAAAATTTGGAACAGTTAACTTAGCTTGGCCTCGATTTTATTTCAAGATTTTTTTAAGCAGAATTGCATCTTCCAGACTATCACCATCACTATAGTAGTCGCTCTTAACCGAGTCTTGCAGAAAACCAAATCGCTTATACAAAGCAAGGGCTGCAAGATTGCTCGGGCGGACTTCCAAGATAACGGAGTCAACGCTGCGTTTAGATAGCAAGGTCACAAACACTGATTTCAACAGTAAAGTGCCATAACCTTTTCTTTGTTTCGTAGGAGAAACGCAGATGTTTAGAATATGGCAAACATTAAGGCTGTGACGACAAATTATATAAGCTAGAATTTGCTTTTCTTTTTTTTCGACAAGCTCTAACACCCGGCAATCATAACCGACTAGCACACAGTCACTGAAGATTTCTCTAGTCCAAGGTGCTCGGTGCCCGAGTAACTCTAGAGCGTAGACACTATCAATGTCACTTTGCTGCATCGGCCGTATTTTAGGCTTCATAAAGATCTCGAATGAGTCGTAGGT
>JACCWL010000229.1 GCA_013697645.1 Tatlockia sp.
TTATAACTTAATCATTTTAAAGATTGAAAAGAAAATTCTTTTCAGTTTTGGAGCCCTTAATCCTTTACTTATAAAATCAGATTAAAAGCTAATTATGTAAGCCAGGCGGGTATTTTTCCCAGGGATAGCCTTTTATACTCAATTTCTCTCCCAAATTAAATAAATTATTCATATATTTGGTATCAAAAAGTGTATTGGAGTGTTGTTTAAAATTATTGGGAATATAGGCCAGGTTATAGTCAATGTGGTCTCGTACTGCAAAAGCATACAATCGATAGAGGTCTCCAATACCCTGATTTTTGGTCAGCGTTAGAATAACCCGTCCTAATATATCGTGCAGTAAGGGAATAACATTTTTCCACTCAGGGGTTACCTTGCTATTTCGAATTATGTAGAGGCGCTTAATCAAGTTGGTTTTATTATTGACATAAATTTGGGCAAAAGGAACTATAGCTCTTTCATACAACATGACTTGATTTACCACACCTCCATCGATATGCATTTCCTTATAGTTTTTTTGATTGGCAACAACAAGGAAATATTGAGGAGGGAAAATACCGGGCAGGGCGGATGAAGCCAATAATATTTTATGGACTAAATTTAATGCATCCCTACCCCCAATAACGGCAATAGCCCCAATATCCCAAATCACTAAACGCTGTGCATTTAGCTGTGTAGTTCCTATAAATAATCGTCTTCCCTTTAAATGCTCTTTTTTGATTTGCTCTAGCATCGATTGATTAATCACTTTAGAAATAACTCTCTCTAAGGGCTTATTTGAAGCTATTGATGGCCTTAAAATAGGTTTTATATATGAAAAAATAATAGAAAATACATTATTGTATTCAAAAATATGTTTATCCGATAAAGACGTATATATCGCTTTCAATTGTTCATCATAATCTGAGCCAAGAAAGGCAAAGGGTGCTATTAAGGCGCCTGTACTAATGCCTGTAACTAAATGAAAAACAGGTCTTTTACCCGATTTTGACCACCCATATAACAAGCCCGCACCAAAGGCACCATCAGCACCACCGCCTGAAAGGGCTAAAGCATTTAACTCTTTTGGCAATCTGCCTTGATTCTCGTTGAGCATTTGTGTAATTGACTTTTGAGCACTTAGCTCCATAGCTATGCTGGAACCGTCGCCAAAAGCTCTAACTTTATTGAAGCCTCTGATATATGCAACCTTTTCTAGATTTTGCGGAAGAGGTTTGTATAAACTGGTATTTATGCAAGATTGTAATAGGATGCAAGCAATGAGAATGAAAAATGAGAGGCTGTGCTTGGCTTTAAGGCCCATTAAGGTAGTCCAGTAATTTTTAACTGATAGAAAATTAAAGTTAAACTTATGATTCCTCTTTTGAAAAGAAATTATAACTAATAACTTAGTCAGTTAGGCCTATGGTTCATATTTGAGTTAGCGTTAGCTATTTATTGGTGGCTACGGGTGGACTCGAACCACCGACCTCAGCATTATGAGTGCCGCGCTCTAACCGGCTGAGCTACGTAGCCACAAGAGGCGAGATTTTGTCTTCTAATGCTTTAGATGTCAATACTAAAAAATATTAATTTTTTTAATTTGCAAAAGCTTGGTTCGACCAGGGTATAAGTTAAATAAAAATTAGCTAAAAAAAAGCCGATGATTTCTAGCATCGGCCTTTTCATGAATCAATTCAGACTAGACGATTAGTAAAAACATCGCACCAGGGCCTCGTAAAACTTGAACTAACAGTTGTTCTTTTTGCTTCATTGCTACTGTTTGCAAAGTTCTTACACTATCAGTTTGCAGTTTATTAGCTGAAATAATGATGTCTCCAGGTCTAATTCCTGCACGCCAGCCAGCGCTGTTTTCAGAAGCACCTACGACTTGAATACCAACTATATGACCATGTGATGGTGTGTCTTGCTCGAAATTTTTCAAAGCCAGACCATAGAGGAAAGGATTGCTAGCTTGGAGTTTTTGTTCGTGTTGCTTAATGTCAGTTACAGCAGCAACGATGACGATCTCTTTTCCGTCCCGCTTGACTGTAATTTTAGCATCAGAACCTACTCTTAAGAGGCCGATAGTTGTTTTTACCTGGGTTGCTTGGGTAATTTTTGTATCATTAATTTGCATAATAATATCGCCAGGTTTTAGACCTGCTTTTTCTGCTGGAGAGTCCTGATTAACCTGAGAAATAATTGCTCCTTGGAAGTCATCTGAGTAACCCATCGCATGAGCCAGTTCAGGAGTTAGATGTTGTACAAAAATTCCCATTAAGCCGCGATGGATAGAACCAAATTTAATCAATTGTTGAGCAACGTCTTTGGCCATATTAATAGGTATTGCAAAACCGATACCGACATTACCGCCATAAGGTGAAAGAATTGCAGTATTGATTCCAATCAATTCCCCAGAGGCATTTACTAAGGCACCACCAGAGTTTCCAGGATTTATGGCCGCATCAGTTTGAATAAAATTCTCATAACCTTCGATATTCAAATCACTGCGTTTAGTAGCAGAAATAATTCCGAAAGTAGCGGTTTGGCTGTTTCCAAAGCTATTCAAGCCGAAGGGGTTACCGATAGCAACGACAAAGTCACCCACTTCTGCTTTATCAGAGTCGCCAATGGGTAAACTTACTAAATTTTTTGCATCAATTTTTAAAACAGCAATATCGGTCTCGCTATCACCGCCAATTAATTTAGCTTTCAAACGCCTGCCATCATTTAATGTAACTGTAATGAGGCTGGCATTGCGAATAACATGGTCATTCGTAATAACCACACCGTTCTTAGGATCGACAATTACACCGGAGCCAATACTTTGAAACTTTCTTTGCTTCTCAGGCGTGGCAAGTGTCGGACGCTGAGGTTGTTCTTGACTATTATCAGCCTCTTCATCGCTGTTGCCTGGTGTGCTGGGAATGACCCCTTGCACAGCAACATTAACAATAGCTGGCATTGCAGTTTTAAGGACAGGCGCTAAAGTCGGTAATACATTAGCATTTTCCATTGGTGCTGCTGAGGCACTAAAAGAAAGCACAGCCAAAAGACTAATTTTTGTAAGGATTTTATAAGCCATATTTTTTTATCCTAATTGTTTTCATTAAACCAAATGAGCGTTGCCATTCTACCTGTTTGTGCTGTTCTTCGATAAGAATAATAATCATTCTTTTGCTCAAAAGTGCAAATTTCGGACTGCACAACAGTTGGCACAGCTAGGGATTTTAACACTAATTCAGCTAATTGGGGTAAATTTGCCAGCCATTTTTCTCCATGAGGTCTAAAAGCTTTGCTTGCAAAAATGTAACGTGCTTGATAAGACTCTAAAACTTCTCCACCCACTTCAAAGCAAGAATAACAAATTGCAGGGCCAATCCAGGCTAACAATTGGTCAGGAGAACTGTGCATCTTAGCCAAAGTATTTTCAATAATACCATTCGCCAATCCACGCCAACCGGAGTGTATTGCGGCTATTTCTGTACCTTGTTTATTAGTAAGCATAATAGGTAGGCAATCTGCTGTCATAATGACGAGGGTTCGTTTAGCTGATCGTGTAATTGCTGCATCTGCCAGGCGGTTTGCTTCATCCTCAACCACAACACAAACAGTTGAGTGAGTTTGTTCAAGCCATTCTGGATCTTGCGGACGGCTTAAGCCTTCTTTTAAGGCCTTGCGATTTGAGTTTACGTGGTCAACATTATCGCCCACATGCAGTCCAAGATTATTAGCATCATAGGGGGATTTACTAAATCCCGGATTTCGCGTCGTTGTTAGGGCGCATACATTGAGTGGTGCAGGCCAGTTAGCATATACATTAGACAAAATAGTCATCCAGAGCATTTAAAAGTGTTTGGAAATCATCAGGTAAAGGGGCTTCAAATGTCAATAATTCGTCAGATACCGGATGTCTAAAAGCAAGTTTTGCGGCATGCAAAGCTTGGCGGCAAAAAAGCCGAAATAATTCTCTTAATTCTTCAGTTGCTTGGGAGGGAAAACGTATTCTACCTCCGTAAAGCTTATCACCTACAACAGGGTGATTAATGTGGGCCATGTGAACACGAATTTGATGGGTGCGGCCTGTCATTAGTTGCACATCAAGCAGTGTAAATTCTCCGTATTGTTTGCGAAGTGAATAATGCGTTATTGCTTGCCTTCCTTGTTTGCAGACTGCCATTTTTAAACGAGATCTAGGATGTCGACCATAAAAAGTATCAATTTTGCCGCCAGAAATAAGATGTCCCTGCACTAATGCCAAATATTTGCGTTGTATATCGTGCGCTTGCATTTGGCGAATAAGGTTTGTGTGCGCTGTTAGGGTTTTAGCACTAACAAGCAAACCTGTAGTATCTTTATCAAGGCGATGGATAATGCCTGCTCGGGGCAAATGTTGCAGGTCAGGGTTATGATGGAGTAGGCCATTGACCAGCGTATGTTCCCTATTGCCAGCGCCGGGGTGAACGACTAAACCAGCTGGCTTATTAATCACTAAGAGTTGTTCGTCTTCATAAACAATATTTAAAGGGATTTCTTCTGGCAAATAAGAATGGTTGTTTGTTTCAAGCTTAGCAAAATCAATGATCATCTCAATTTCTTCGCCGCCAACCACTTTATCCTTAGGTTTACTTTGATGCTTATTAAGAGTGATTGCTCCTTCTTTAACCCAGGAGCTTAGTTGTGATCGTGAATAATCTGGGAAAAGCTTGGCGAGTACTATATCTAATCGTTGACCATGGTATTCGCGCGGAATAATTGTTTGTTTAAGGATGGACTCAGTCATAGCTAACAAATTTCCAATTCTTCACACAGTCTTCCTCGCAAAGAGTTTGGTAGTGCTTCATTAATATAGACTTTCACAAACTGACCAATTAAGCTTGGCGGGCCATCAAAATTGACCACGCGATTACATTCAGTCCTGCCTGCTAATTGTTGTTTATCTCTTTTCGAAGCTCCAGTCACCAGTATCCGCTGGGTAGAGCCAATCATTGCTTGGCTATAATGGGAGGCTTGGAGAAGCAGTCTATTTTGCAAGATTTGTAATCGTTGTTTTTTAACTTCCATCGGCGTTTCATCCGGCAGATTGGCCGCAGGAGTGCCTGGGCGGGGACTATAAATAAAGCTAAAAGAAGTATCGAATCCCATTTCGTGAACCAAGTCCATCGTATCCTGAAAATCCTTGTCTGTCTCGCCAGGGAATCCGACTATTATGTCAGTTGATAGGCGAACATCAGGACGAGTTTTGCGCAATTTACGAATTTTTGATTTAAATTCCATTGCCGTATAACCGCGCTTCATTAGAGAGAGAATTTTGTCTGAACCACTCTGTATCGGCAAATGAAGATGATTAGCAAGCTCGGGAACTTCAGCATATGCGTTGATTAAATTATCTGAAAAGGCAAGGGGGTGTGAGGTTGTGAACCGGATTCTACCAATACCCTCAATTGCAGCTACATAGTGAATTAACAAAGCTAAATCAGCGATTTCTCCATTATGCATAGGGCCGCGGTAATCGTTAACATTTTGACCTAAGAGATTAATTTCTCGAACGCCTTGTGTAGCTAATTGGTAGCATTCAGCTAATACATCATCAAAGGGTCTAGAGATTTCTTCACCACGGGTATAAGGCACTACACAATAACTGCAATATTTATGGCAACCTTCCATAATTGATACCAGTGCAACCGGTCCGTCTGCACGCGGTGCTGGTAAATTATCAAATTTTTCAATTTCGGGAAAACTGATATCGACAACTGGTTTTTTTGATTTCAAACGTTCATTTAGTAGTTCTGGTAGCCGATGAAGTGTTTGTGGTCCGAATACTATGTCTACAAAAGGAGAGCGTTTGATAATATCAGCACCTTCCTGGCTTGCAACACAGCCTCCGACGCCGATAATGACATGGGGATTTTTCTTTTTAAATTCACGCCATTGCCCTAATTGAGAAAATACCTTTTCTTGAGCTTTTTCACGTATTGAACAGGTATTAAGTAAAATAACTTCGGCTTCTTCAAGTTTATCTGTTTGTTCATAACCATGGGAATGCTTTAATACATCTGCCATTTTTGATGAATCATATTCATTCATCTGGCAACCATTTGTTTTAATAAAAAGTTTTTTTGTCATAATTCGATCTACTTATAAAAATATAAAAATCAATTAATCAAGGGCTGTTGATATTTCGCTCAAGCTTGGACGCCATTATAATGGAAATGATCTAATTCTGCACACCTTGGCAATAAGTCTCTTTAATCTTGGGTAATATGAGTATAGAGATTAGAATTCCCAAAGGCAGTAAGGACAGCGCAAAGTAATAAGCTTCTAAAGGATAGACTCGTACCTTATCAACAATTTCTCCTTGCCACATTCTATCTAGGATAAACCCGATTAGGGGTTGAGCTAAGGCAATGCCTACCATATTCATTGTATTCATGAAACTCAAACCAGTCGCCACATAGCGTCTAGAACATAATTCTTTGGCAACAGCAAAAGCTGGTAGGAAACCTGCAGAAAATATGCCGAAGAGAAAAAGAAATATTTGAGTGATCCAGCCAGATTTGAAGGGAGAATAAATAAAAATCAAAGATGTTATTAGCGCACCAATGCTGCCGATATACAATGGAGGTTTTCTAAGACCAATGCGGTTTGAAACCGCGCCCCATATAGGACTTGCGATTGCCCAACCAATGAATACTAAGGATATATAATTTGCAGCTGTTGCTTTCGTTAGACCTAATTTGAACATCAAAAAAGGAACACCCCATAATCCACAAAATACAGGCGTTGACATGTACATCAACCCACCGTAGACGGCAATTAACCAGAGTTGTCTATTATTAATAAGAGTAAAAATACTGCTCGTTAGCGGTTCTTCTTCTAAATGTGGACGAGATTTATTAATGCCTCTACTAGGAGAATCCTGGGCTATCAACAAAATGAGAAGAGTGAGAACAAGGCCGACCGTTCCCATTATTATCATAGAGTGTCGCCAACCAAAGTTATCGATTAACAAAGCCAGAGGAGCCTCGCCACCGATAGCGCCTAGCATCCCAATAGTGACCATCAAACCTGTTAATAGTGCGAATTGATTGGCTGGAAACCAATTGGCAGCAAGTTTCATCGTGCCTACGGCAGCAAAAGACGATCCAAAGCCAATCATAAGGCGGGCTATACAAGCCATAAAGAAGTTATCTGTTAGACCGAAGGCTATCGTACTTGTGGCACAGATTGCGGTTGCCAGTGTAATCAAACGGTGAGGACCAAAATTATCCATTAGCACGCCACCTGGTAACTGCATGGCTGCATAAGAGTAAAAATAAACGCCTGATAATATGCCAAGTGTTTGGCTGGTAACACCAAAATCACGCATTAGTTCGTTAGACATCACTGAAGGTGAAACCTGGAGAAGACATTCATAAAAATAGAAAAGACACCCTAAGCCCCAGACAATCCACGGCAATATGGGTCTATTAGTGGAATTAATACCTGCCGCAGGCTGATTGCTGCTATGAGTCATTGACTTCATTACTCCAATATTAAACTAGGGGTTGTTATGCTGGCGCTGTATATTAACCTGTTGAGATATCAATTGAAAAGGCAAAAATAAAATCTTAGCAGCTTGCCTGGTAATTGTCTATTCTGCAATCAATTAAGATTATGATTTTTGATAAAAATTCACTGAGCTAAAGGCTGATGCGATATTGGCATGCCCTCGGTTTCTGTTTTCATTAGATTTCTATCTAGGATTCCTAAGATTAGGGGCTAATTAAGCAAGTGTAAGGGAGAGCAGAGAATGAAGGCTTAGGCGTAGAAATGTCAACAGCCCCTAGTTTACTAAGCCTGTTTTGTGGTATATAGCTTCTGGGAATTCTGATTCAACTTTTTTACTCGTGGGATGTTCAAATTATGGAAGCTGGTTTAGTTTTTTATACCATTTTTTTGATTTTTGCGGGAGCTGCCATTTTATCGACCCTGGTTCTCTATACCAGACAATCCCTATTGGTAGCTTATATTCTATTGGGAGCAGTTTTAGGACCCTGGGGCTTAAAACTTGTTACAGATATAACCGTGATAAAACAAGTCGGTGATATTGGCATTGTATTTCTGCTATTTTTGTTGGGTTTGCATCTGCAACCACAAAACTTAGTGCATATGTTAAAGAAAATTACTTGGATAGCGATTGTAAGCTCCATGGCATTTGCAATCATTGCTTATTTAATTGGGCGTTGGTTTGGGCTGAGTGAAGTTGAAGCCTGGATTTTAGGCGCATCAATGATGTTTTCAAGTACCATCATCGGACTTAAACTTCTCCCAACGACAATCTTGCATCACCAACACACTGGTGAGGTAATGATTAGTGTGCTTTTGATGCAAGACGTCATTGCTATTATTATCCTAATTCTTATTAATGGCGCTCAACAAAGCGCTGGTTTCTCTTGGCATGATTTAGTATTGGTGGGAGTTGCCCTACCAGCACTTACCCTTTTTGCCTTTGCTGTCGAACGTTATATCCTCGTAAAATTGCTTGCACGTTTTGATAGAACCCAGGAATATGTTTTTCTATTGTCCATTGGTTGGTGTTTAGGTATGTCCTTTTTGGCCGAAAGGTTAGGGCTATCTGAGGACATCGGTGCTTTTGTAGCCGGCGTAGCTCTTGCTTCGAGTCCAATTTCACTTTATTTGGCGGAAAGCTTAAAGCCTTTGCGTGATTTTTTCTTAGTCATGTTTTTCTTTTCAATCGGGGCCACCTTTAATTTTGGTTTTGTCGCTCAAGTAGTCATTCCCGCTGTTATATTATCCATACTCATGTTGATAGTTAAGCCACTACTCTTTAAGTATCTCCTTATTAAGTCTGGGGAGAAACCTGCTGTGGCAAAAGAGGTGGGTTTACGTTTAGGGCAGGCTTCTGAGTTTTCTCTTTTAGTGGCGTCTATTGCAATAAGTTCGAAGTTAATTTCTGATGTGGCGTCTAATTTGATCCAAGCAACCACTATTTTGACTTTTATAGTCTCGTCCTATTTAGTAGTTTTAAAGTATCCTACTCCAATAGCTTTATCTGACAAAATGCGTAAGGACTGAAAAATGAAATTGCTCGTAATTTTGCTTTGTTTGCTAAGTGAACGTTATCTTATACACGCCATGTCATATCTGCGATTTAATTGGTTTCCTGTCTATTGTAAGAAGATCGAGAAATCTGTAAGTCAAACAAAATTGTTATTAAAACCAGCGATTCTATTAACGATTCTTGTGCTGCCCTTAGTTGTGATAGTAGGAATAGCGCTCTCTATAACTGATAATTTCCTATTTGGAATCTTTACCTTTTTACTGCATTTAGGCATTTTTTATTATTGTTTAGGACCTAATAATCCATTTTATCCAGTCCGATTAGAGGCTGATACTGAAAGTAGCGATTTAGTTGTGGGGTCTTATTTTGCACATGTGAATGGCCAGTTGTTTTCCGTTATATTTTGGTATGTAGCTACTGGTGCTTTGGGCGTTCTTATCTATCGCCTTATTTCTTTGTGTCGTGAACAGGAATTAACAGCGAAACTGGCTACACAACTAACTGATTTACTGGATTGGATTCCGGCAAGACTTACGGTTCTTCTCTTCTTGCTAGTTGGAAACTTCCAAAAAGGCATTCATTTCTATGCACAAAAATTTATACTATCCCCACAGAATAATGAGCAATTTCTAAGCGAGGGGGGACTTCTAACACTTCGCTCTAGTGAAAATGAGCCAGTACAGTTACCGAATGCGGAAAGTTTAGTTGAGCATGCCCTGGTTCTGTATTTAGTTTTTCTCGCTCTATTTACCCTAATTGCCCTAATGTAGGGTGATCCACTACAATGCCGGAAAATAACTTATAATTGCCAGGAAGATTACCAGGTTTGCCTGCAATCTGTGATGAGACTCTAATTAAACATTTAGATCATGCACCACATTGTAGCTGAGCGAAGCTGAGAAGAGTCTAAAGAGGAACACAGTAATGACAGAAAAAATTAGTAATGACATTGATCCAATAGAAACCGGTGAATGGCTAGAAGCCTTAAAAGCTGTTTATGACAATGATGGCAGTGAAAGGGTAGCTTTCCTTCTTCAGGAGCTTATCAGCCGGGCGAATTCTGAAGGCGTCAAGGTGTCTTCTTGCATGCGCACACCCTATCGCAACTCGATAAAACCGCATGAAGAAAAACAGTTACCTCCTGACGAAGGAATAGGCAAACGCATCAATGCTCTTATTCGCTGGAATGCAGTTGCAATGGTTTTACGCGCTGGAAAATATGCAGCTGAGCTTGGAGGTCATATTGCCTCTTACGCCTCTTCGTCCACGCTTTATGAAACAGGCTTTAACCACTTTTTTAAAGGACCAAATGGAAGCAACGGCGGTGATTTAATTTATATTCAAGGCCATTCCTCACCTGGAATCTATGCACGAGCTTTCTTAGAAGGGCGTTTGTCAGAAAACCAATTGGATAAATTTAGACAAGAGGTTGAAGTTGACGGTTTATCTTCTTACCCACATCCTTGGCTGATGGGTGATTTCTGGCAATTTCCAACAGTCTCGATGGGACTTGGACCTTTGCAAGCTATTTATCAAGCACGTTTCCTTAAATATCTCGAAAACCGCGGCCTAATCAAGGCTGAAGGACGAAAGGTTTGGGCCTTCCTTGGGGATGGCGAGATGGACGAGCCAGAATCAGTAGGCGCGTTAACCATTGCTTCTCGCGAAAAACTAGATAATTTAATTTTTGTAGTGAACTGTAATTTGCAAAGGCTAGACGGCCCTGTGCGAGGAAATAGTAAAATTATTCAGGAATTGGAAGGCTTATTCCTTGGTGCTGGTTGGAATGTCATAAAAGTGATCTGGGGTGGTCGATGGGATCCTTTGTTCGCGCGAGATCATAGCGGTATTTTGTTAAAGCGTATGGAAGAATGCGTTGATGGAGACTACCAATCTTACAAAGCAAACGATGGTGCTTATGTCCGTGAAAATTTCTTTGGCCAATACCCTGAATTGAAGAAATTAGTGGAAAATATGTCGGATGAAGATATATGGCGTTTGAATCGGGGGGGCCATGATCCACAGAAAGTTTATGCAGCTTATGCTCAAGCTGTCGAACATAAAGGCAGTCCAACAATCATTTTAGCGAAAACAATTAAGGGCTATGGCATGGGTGCTGCCGGTGAAGGGCAGAACATTACCCATCAACAAAAGAAGATGACAATTGAGCAACTAAGGGCTTTCCGAGATCGATTTTCTATCCCAATCAGCGATGATAAAATTACGGAAATACCCTTTTATCGCCCAGATGAAGATAGTCCGGAGGTTCGCTATCTGCGCAAACAGCGTGAAGCTTTAGGCGGCTATTTACCGTCACGTACCTCTGATTTTACTCCATTAAAAGTCCCTGAGCTGTCCGCTTTTTCTGCGGTAACCAAAAGTTCCGGTGATCGTGAAATTTCAACAACTATGGCTTTTGTACGTCTTCTTTCAGTATTATTAAAAGATAAGGAATTAGGTGAGCGAATTGTTCCTATTGTTCCTGATGAGTGTCGTACCTTTGGTATGGAAGGACTATTTCGTCAAATTGGTATCTATTCACCAGTTGGTCAATTGTACACTCCTGTTGATCATGAACAGGTGATGTATTATCGCGAAGCAAAAGACGGGCAAATTCTTGAAGAGGGTATCAATGAGGCCGGTGCATTTTGCTCCTGGATTGCCGCAGCAACATCCTATAGTTCAAACAAATTGGCGATGGTCCCCTTTTATATCTATTATTCAATGTTTGGTTTTCAACGCATTGGCGATTTGGCCTGGGCTGCCGGCGACATGCAAGCCCGTGGATTTTTGTTAGGTGCTACAGCAGGGCGAACAACTTTGGCTGGTGAAGGATTACAACATCAAGACGGTCATAGTCATCTTATGGCCTCGACAATACCAAATTGCAAAGCCTATGATCCAACTTATGCTTATGAGCTTGCAGTCATCATTCGCGAGGGACTCTATCGAATGTATGAAAAACAGGAAAATGTGTTTTACTACATCACGGTAATGAATGAAAATTATACTCATCCTGATATGCCGCAGGACGCTGAGGAAGGCATTATCAAAGGAATGTATCTTTTACAAGAAAGTTCTAAAAAAACTAAAAATCAAGTACAACTTTTAGGTTGCGGTACGATTTTGAGAGAAGTCATTAAAGCTGCAAAAATGTTGGAGCAGGATTATGAAGTGGGCGCAGATATTTGGTCTGTGACGAGCTTTACAGAATTGAGGCGTGAGGGATTGGCGATTGAGCGTTATAATCGCATGCATCCTGATGCAATGCCTAAGCAAGCTTATGTAACTTCGCTTCTTGCTGGACGCAAAGGTCCTATTATTGCAGCAACAGATTACATGCGACTTTACGCAGATCAAATTCGACCCTTTGTGACCGCGCCTTTCACGGTGCTTGGTACTGACGGTTATGGCCGAAGCGATACTCGTGAGCGTTTACGTCACTTTTTTGAGGTCGATGCCAAGTTTATCGTTCTTGCGGCCCTAGAAGATTTGGTTAAACTAGGTGAACTTCCGAAATCCAGCCTGCAAGACGCGATGAAGCGTTATGGTATTGATAGTGAAAAACAAGATCCAGTGACCCACTAAGCGATGAGCAAAATTATATTGACTATACTGCAATTTTTTTCTGTTAAATAAATTGCAGTTCACCTGTTTGCTGAGGATAAGATGGCAGATAAAAATACAATAAAGATTCCCGATATCGGTGGTGCTGCAGACGTTGATGTCATTGAAATTATGGTTCAACCCGGGGACGAAATATCTGTAGATACTCCTTTGATTACGCTTGAATCCGATAAGGCAAGTATGGAGATCCCATCGCCACTAGCTGGAAAGGTCAAGACTGTCGACCTGAAAGTAGGGGACAAGGTTTCCGAAGGAGACCTGATTTTAACCTTGGTCGCTGACGAATCTCAAGGCAAGGAGCAAGAGCCGGCTGCGACTGCGACGCTTGAAAAAAATGAAGCAGAACTTGCTAGCAAGCCAGAAGACAAACCGACCAAACCTACTACTCAACTAGCATCATCACAGCAACTTGAAGTTTGCTTACCTGATGTTGGCGGCGCTACCGACGTGGATGTAATTGAGATAATGGTGAGTGTTGGTCAGTCTGTAGAGAAAGAGCAGACCCTCATAACTTTAGAGGGTGATAAGGCAACGATGGACATCCCCTCACCAGCTGCTGGTATTGTTGAGAAAATTATAGTTAAAGTAGGTGATAAAGTTTCGCAAGGCAACCTTATTCTTATTTTAAAAACAGAAGATTTAGCGACAGTTAGCAGAGAACCAGCGCCAACGAAGGCGGTTGAAACAGAAGAGAAACCAGCAGAAAAAATTGAACAATCTACTGTGGAACCCACAAAAACTTCTCCTAAAATCGCTGATACGAGTATCGGCGCTAATATTTCTGGCGGGCCTGCTGTTCGGCGTATGGCACGCGAGTTTGGTATCAATCTGTCAGAGGTAAAGGGAACGGGTCGAAAATCCAGAGTAACTAAAGAAGATTTACAGCTTTATGTAAAAACTCGATTAAGTGAAAAAAGTGGTTCTGGCTTTTCACTTCCTACCATGCCAGTAGTCGATTTTTCTAAATTTGGGCAAATTGAAGTAAAACCTTTAAACAAAATTAAAAGGTTAACCGCTCAAAATGTACATCGTTCCTGGATTACTATTCCCCATGTAACCCAATTTGATGAAGCCGATATCACGGAATTAGAAGCATTTAGAAAGGCTGAATCAGAAAATGCCAAAGAAGCCGGTTATAAATTAACTATCCTTGCTTTTGTAACTAAGGTTGTTGCCAAAGCATTAATAACCTATCCGCAATTTAATGCATCGCTTGATAAAACAGGTGAAAACTTAATCTACAAACAATACTGTAATATAGGTATCGCTGTTGAAACACCCAATGGTTTGGTGGTTCCAGTCATTAAAAATGTTGATCAATTAGCAGTTGGCGAAATTGCAATAGAAATGGCACGTTTAAGCAACAAAGCTCGTGATAAAGGGCTAATGCCAGCAGATATGAGTGGTGGTTGTTTTACAATTTCTAGCTTAGGCGGAATTGGCGGAACGGCGTTTACACCGATTGTTAATGGCCCGGAAGTTGCAATTTTGGGGCTTTCTCGTTCGAGTATCAAACCTGTGTATGTAAATGATGAGTTTAAGCCGCGACTACTGCTCCCCTTATCATTGTCTTATGATCACCGTGTAATAGATGGTGCGGAAGCGGCTCGTTTCACGCGTTATCTTTGTGACTCTTTGGCAGATCTAAGACGGGTTTTGTTATAGAAATTGGGATTTTAAGATCCTAAAAAGTTAAATTAGTAATTTAAAGAGGCTTGTGATGACTGGAAATATGAAGACTGAAGTAGTAGTAATAGGCTCTGGCCCTGGTGGATATACAGCAGCATTTCGTGCTGCCGATCTTGGCAAAAAAGTGGTGCTAGTTGAGCGCTATGATTCGCTAGGAGGCGTTTGTCTTAATGTTGGATGTATTCCATCGAAGGCTTTGTTGCATATTGCCAAAGTTGTTGATGAGGCAGATGAAATGGCAGCTCAGGGTGTAAGTTTTGGCAATCTCAAGTTGGATAGAGAAAAGATTGTTTCCTGGAAAAACTCTGTGGTCAATAAATTAACCGGCGGGCTTAAACTTTTGGCCAAACAGCGTAAAGTAGAAGTCGTTTTTGGCAGCGCTAAATTTTCAGGTTCACATCAAATTACAGTCGAAGGAAAAGATGGTAGCACGACGATTGATTTTGAAAACGCAATTATTGCGGTTGGATCTGAATCAATCAACCTATCCTTTATTCCTGAAGATCCACGTATATTTAGCTCAACTGGTGCATTAGAGCTAGCAGATATCAAAGGCAGCCTCTTAGTGTTAGGCGGTGGTATTATTGGTTTGGAAATGGCTACTGTTTATTCAGCCTTGGGCGTAGATGTTACCGTTGTCGAATTTATGGATCAGTTAATTCCAGGTGCTGATGCTGATTTAGTCAATGTATTGCAAAAGCGAATGATCAAAAAAGGCGTAAAATTCCTGCTAAAAACCAAGGTTACCGCCATAGAAGCCAAAAAAGACGGTATTTATGTGGTTATGGAAGGTGAGCATGCTACCGACAAGCCTTTGTGTTTCCAGCAAGTTTTAAAGTCAGTAGGTAGAAAGCCAAATGGTGGGACAATTGATGCCGAAAAAGCTGGTGTAAAGGTTGATGAACGCGGTTTTATCAAGGTTGATAAGCAAATGCGTAGCAATGTATCCCATATTTTTGCGATCGGTGATGTGGTTGGCCAGCCTATGCTTGCTCACAAATCAATACCCGAAGGGCGTGTTGCCGCTGAAGTTATCGCTGGAATGAAACATTATTTTGATCCGCGCTGTATTCCAAGTGTTGCTTATACCGATCCGGAAATTGCTTGGACAGGTCTTACTGAAAAAGAAGCTAAAGCTCAAGACATTGTTTACGAAAAAGCGGTTTTTCCTTGGATAGCAAGCGGTCGAGCTTTAAGTATGGGTCGTGAAGAAGGTATGACAAAACTACTTTTTGATCCCAAAACTAAACGCTTGCTAGGAGCTGGAATCGTAGGTGTTAATGCTGGTGATTTAATCACAGAGGCTTCTTTAGCTATTGAAATGGAATGTGATGTCGAAGATATCGCTCTAACGATTCATCCGCACCCAACTCTGTCTGAACCAATGGCGTTGGCTGCTGAAATATTTGAAGGGACGATTACTGATTTATATATGCCTAAAAAGAAAAAAGAGCCAGTGGAAGCTTAGGCTGCATCACCTCGGCGTGTTGAATGATTTATTATTTGTGAAAATTAATAAACGCATAGATCAGGCCGGGCCAAGGCACTACTTTAAAGAAACATAGCATAGGTG
>JACCWL010000187.1 GCA_013697645.1 Tatlockia sp.
CTGAAAATCCAAATGCTACTCCAAAGACTAAACCAAAAATTGCACCTATTGCGCTAGCGAAGAAAGCCATATAACCCATCAAAGCAAGGAAATCTTGGAATATATCAAAGTTAGTTCTTTGATATGAAACACTTTTCGGCACAATGAGACTAAAGAATTCAGGGTGTTTCACAGGATTTATTTTTTCAGTTTGTTCTAATAGGGCAAGAACAGCTCGACAATGATTTGTATAAAATTCGTAATTATCTACGTCGTTCTTACTTAAGGTTCTATTATTTGTTTCATAGTCTTTTAAGTGTTTTAAAAATTTTTCCAATTTCTCAACTTTTCTAACATTTTTATAATCAGGGAAAAAGGGAAGTTCTTGTTTTGTTTTTGTTTGAGCGAGTCTTAAAGCAATCTTATTTTTTTGTAGCTCAACTCTATCTATATATTCAATAAATTTTTTTTGAATCTCAACTCTATCTATATGTTCAATAAATCGATCCTGCATAATATTTGCCCAAAAATTGATATGCCGACATTTTATATGATCTTTAACTGAATAACAAGTCTAAAATATGTTCTATGTGGGTTTATATTGAATATAAGGATAAAAACACGTCAAAAAAGCTCTAAACCGGAAGCCCGGTTAGGGCGACAGCGATAAACGGGTTATCAACTAAAAGCGCTTATAGTTCATGTAAATAAGGGAGTCCTCTCTTGTTTTGTCTTTTTTGTTCTTTAGAATATGCTGAAGTTCAAATTTCGCAAAATGGCCAAATTATGAGCAATAAAATTCCAGAAAACAAATTAACCATTCGAAATAGTACTGCTGAATTTCTGATTTTCACCCAGCAGGCCATATTGGCAAAGTTAATATAAATATTGGAGTAGTAAAAATGTATAGTTTTTTTAACACCACAGAAGGCATAGTAGAAGGCTACGTAAATCGGCTTGTCGAAAATGATAAAACTCTAGAAACAGTTGATTGTAGCCAACTTAACTTAGATTCCCTCTTTTCAAAAGCGATTTTCACTGCAATAAAACAGAGCAATCACCTAAAAATTCTTAAATTTCTTGGCAATAAACCTGGGGAGGCCATCAGAGATTTAGCTGAATCGATTAAAAAACATCAATCGCTACAAGAAATCTATTTGGGGACAAATGGCTTGAATGATCAGGAATTTTCTTATTTGACTGATGTTTTAATAGAAAATCAATCTACTGTTCAATTACTAGATATTAATTATAACGAAGGGATCACTGATGAAAGCGTTCCTAATATTGTGGCATTAATAGAAAAATGCACTCATCTCAAAAAATTAGAGATCTCTTCCACTAAGATCACAGATGATGGTTTAAAAATGATTTTGCAAGCATTGGAAAATAATCCACAGTCCCCTCTATTGGAACTATGCGAGCCTGATATTCTTAACTTCGGTTTTCTTACTCAGGATAAGGAACTTATCAAAAAATTTAATGATATCTTTAATTCAAAGCAAAATAACAATGAGCTAACAATTTAAAAAACAAATCTAACCTGGATGAGCGAACGATAACCCACCAGGTTTGACTTGCTATAACCCCCTAAATTATGCCAATTTTTGCCGAATTACTTGGTTGAAGACTTTGTAATTCATTAATCATTGTTTCTAAATCCTCTGTAGTCTCTAAAGAGAGTAAACCCGGCCTTAATTTTTCTGCTAATTTAAATAAAGTGGGGATGATTTTTAGAGGAGCACAGTTATAAATAACGTCTAATTCCATTATAAAATCTTCAAGGGATTGATTAAAAAGGAATCGCGCGTAACTAGGGCCTGCCCTAACACCTTGGCTTTTAGAATTTGTTGATTGCACACTCGTTTTGTTTTCAAAGTTGTGTTTTCTAAGTCTTTTTGCAAAAGCATTAGTCGGGTCAAAATTAATTGCCTGTTCATTTAGGGATTTAGCTGAAATCCACTGAGAGGAGCTAAATTGCTTAGGAAGCTCTATAAGTTTTAAATAATAATAGGACAAAGCGCTCAAAATTTTAGATAAAATTAATGTATCAACCCTTTCAGAAATAGATTTAAGAGTAGTTAGAAATTCATGGATAGCTTTATTTTTCAAATCTAACTCTTCCTGACTTGGATTATTAATGATCGGAGAAATAGGCGGAGTTAAGAGTATTGGTGGCTTAAAAAAAGCATATTGCGATTCTACATCGACTGAAAAGCTTCGAACCTCTGATTGGCAAGAATTTTCTTCAGTTTCTGAGTCTGTAGATTCGATTAAGATTTCGGAATCATAATGAAAGTAGCGAACCTCTGATAGATTAGAATTTTTTTCAATTTTTATTTTTTTAGAGATTGGTGAAACAACATCGAGTTGCCAATGTTGTAAATTATATTTATTTTTCATTTGAATCCCCCAAAATACCCAATCATGCAAAACGCAAACCTTAGATAAGAATCTGTAAAAGGTTCCTCGTGTAAAATAGAACAAAAAAAGATCAAACATATCACATTTGATTGGTTTGGGCCAAATAATGGAGTTATTACTTAGCAAATAAAGACCAGCAAGAGATGACTGAGCTACTTATTTTAAGCTTATAGAACTTTTGTCCCTTGGTGAAAGAGCAGCTGCCATGATGGATCACCGACTTTTTGCCAAATTGAAGACCGTAACGAAACCACACCATTTTCAATCGTTTTGTACCTTGCAAGAACAATATCTTGAGATAGCTCTCTAATTTCAAAATCAATCATATTAAAAATTTTTGGTTTTTCGGTTGGAAGAGCATCTAAAATATTTTGCTTATTGTATATTTTCCCTGATTTCCCAAATTCAACAAAATCATCAGCAATAAGTTTATTCAATGCATTTTTAGACTGCCTTATTGGTGGATCTAAAAGAGAAAGTTCTAAGTGCTGAATCAATTTTAGCAATTCTTCACTCTGCCTCAAAAATTGCTCTCGAATCAGCCACACTACAGCTGTATCTGGCTGCTCATTAGCCTTATTAAAGCCTGCCTTTTCATAGGCTCGAATTGCAGCAATATTAGTACAAACCGGATCAGTAAAGACATGAGAGTAGGGTTTAGCGTAGTCTTTTAAAAATTGATCAATAACCTGGTGACCGATACCCTTGTTTAAATATTGTTTTTCTCCGATGAAAAGATCAAATGCTGCAAGACTAGAAGGTAAGCCAACCAAGGGTATTGAACGAGAAAAATGGTAAGCATTATATATTTGGATGAATCCAATAGGCACATCATCCACCCAAATAATAAAAGCACGAATCGCTTTTGCCTCACCATTTTTAAGCTTATATCCCTTAACGTAAGACTGATATTTTTTCTGAATTAACTTAAGAGTCCAGTGGATATCATGATCCCACCAAGCTTTCACATGAGGCTCTTCTACCATTTCAGAAGTAATGAAAAATCAGCATCACAAAGAGGCTTAAAGTAAATCTTCATGTTTCTAATTGTCCGTTCCGAGGCTAGTAATTTAGATAGTATAATCCCAATAACGCCCATATTTGTAGTATTGGCCTTGCATTTAAGGGCTATGAATATGCTTAATGAGAGCTACTCGACCCTTAAACTATATAGTTATAAATAATTCTAAGTGTTCGTTGAATCAGCACCATGTTTAGACTTTGCAATACAATATATGTGTCGATATACTTGCCATTAGTTTCACATAGAGATAATAAAAATGAAGCAAAAAGAAGAAATAAAATGGAAAACCTTATTTGATATTTTACTCGATACACCTTATGAACTGGAGTTAACACCAAAAAAATTCCAATGACCTCCAATATGCTAAACAAATACTGCAGCGTATGCACGAGGGAGTTAGTGATTTACAGAAGGTCCAAAATAATGAACGCTCTGAGGAGAGTATAAAAAGTCTTGCTCACGGTAATGCTGGTTTTTACCCTCAAGGAGGGAATAAGAAAATTGGAGCCGAATCCCAGCAGACAACTCCCCTCGGGCTTTAACTGCTAACTATGCCCTAGAGTCTTAAATAGGATTGACTACTAAGACTCCAGGCCCTTTTTTAAATGAGACTACAATCTGTGGATGTAATTTCAGATGATGTGCATTTTCAGAGTTATCTTTTAAACTTTACTAAATGAATAATTATGAATGTTGAAATAATTCCCGTAACAGAAGAATATATCGAAGGCTTTTGGTCTGCGGTAGACAGTGTTGCGCGGGAGCGTAAGTACTTAGCTTTTTTGGAAGGTCCGCCAATAAGTAATACCAAGGATTTTGTTTTACAAAATATTAAAGATAATTGGCCTCATTTTATTGCTCTATGGGAAGGGCGAGTAATTGGATGGTGTGACATTTCGACACTGGACCGGCCTGTTTTCGCACATATTGGCTCATTAGGTATGGGTATATTAGCACCCTATAGAGGGTTTGGAATTGGTTATAAATTATTGCAAACGACTATTCAGAAGGCAGAACAAAAAGGATTAACTCGTATTGAACTTACTGTGCGTGAAAACAACAAACCAGCTATCGCCTTGTATGAAAAATTTGGATTTGAGATAGAAGGTATTCATAAAAATGGTGTATGTATTGACGGAAAATATGAAAATCATATTTTTATGGCGCATCTATTAGGTGATGCAAAAACTAAAAGAAGCGATTTCAAATAAAATCAGTTGTTCTATTATTCTCATAACTTAGTTATTGATACAAAAACGCCCGAAAAAGAAAGTCTAATCACAGCAGCAAAGCCTGGGTAGAAGTCCGGCTATTGCCAATTAAAAAAGATATCTAGGATAAGAAGGTACAGCAAGTAACCTCGGTGAAAGTCCAGGAAAGCCCCGATTTTTACTATGTTTTATCAAGCATCCTGCTTCCCACAAACGTTCCAGCTGTTTTTCAATTGACGATAACTGCTGTGAAAAACAAATAGATGATTGCAGTTGAGCTATTTTAGTTGCTAATTTTTCGGATAAATTGGGTGCAAAAGATAGACTTATAAAGATAAAAATTAAAGTACAAACTAAAGATAAGCCACATTTTTTCATAATCCTACGCCTTATTGAATGTTATAATACCTACTTATTTTTCTTCTATAAACTCCAAAATATCCCCTGGTTGACAGTCCAGGTAACTACAAATCGCTTCTAAAGTGGATAATCGTATTGCTTTGGCCTTTCCAGTTTTCAAAATCGATAGATTTTGTTCGGTTATGCTGATGGCGTCAGCTAATTCTTTAGAGCGTATTTTTCTCTTGGCCAGCATGACATCTAAGTTAATAATAATGGGCATATTTAAACCGTAAGTCGTTGTTCATCGTGAATTTTATAACTTTCTTCCATTATTGCAGACATCACCAGAAGTAATAAAGAAATTACAAAAAGGGTGGCTTGATCGGTTCCAAAAGATAAAGCCTTAGGTATATTTCGCCATTGTTGGGTCAAAATAAAGGTATTAATTGCAGGGCAAATAAGATGTGAACTAGTAATTAAAAATAATGCCAAACCAGCTCTTTTAATCAGTTTTACACAACTTAGATCAAATATAACATGTCTACTATAAAGCCAAAAAAGCCGAACCGCACTAAGAGCAAAAAAGAGATATAAACAAAAAACAATTATTGTTTCCAATAAATATGCAATTTTCCACGTTAAAGGGGCATTCATTGTAAAAATATTAGGAGGTAGAGTGGGGGCATGAGAATGAGTAGCGGCTCCAAAATTAAAACTTACTTTCAAAAGGCCAGAAACAGGATATTTGAAAACGATCCAAGAAAAAATAAAGGAGGAAATAATCCAAATTATATACAAAATAAAGCAGACCATAAGTAAATTGCTTAAATAGGTTATTTTTTTCATTAGATAAAACTCTTAATCTTGAAATAGGGGTGGATTATAACCAAAGTAACTAACAAATCAAGAAAAATTATCGTTATTCAGTAATAAATGGTTGTTACTAAGGATTTGCAGCGAGCAGATGATTAAAGTGCTACTTAGTAAACAAGAGCCAGTAGCACAAAAGACCGCTTCGTATTGTGGAACACCGATAGAGAACTTCTAAGAAACCATTTGTGCTTCAGACCCGAGCATCAGCCATTTTTTCGATAAAAGCTTTTGCATGGTGATAAAAGATAACAAAATGATGACAAACATAGCAATTCCAATCGGTAAAAATTGACCCTGATAATAATAGCTTACTATTTCTAATGAAAAAGCAGTCATGAGAAGACGAGAAGATTGTAGCAAAGCAGCTATTCTTCCTTTGGCATTTTCAAGCACTTCAAGAGAATAAGGGTATAAAATATTAAAGGTAAATGCTAAACCAATTGAAAAGAAAATTATAGAAATTGTAATTACGAGGGGATTTGAAATCCGCAATAGCGAAATAAGGAGGATTAATATCGCACTTATGCAACATAGCCATTTTCCAAAATTAAAAATACTTTTTTGATTAAATAATTTTAAGAGTTTTATATTCATAATACTTGTCACGGAAAAAGCAAGAGCCACACTCCCTTGATAATAACCAAAATATTTTAAGGGTACGCTTAAATCTTCCATGTATAAAATAGGTGCCATTCCAACAAAGACCCACCAAGCAACAATTAAGAGGTTTATGGAAAGCAGATAATTAAGCAGTTTCGGAGAAACAAGGAGTGGTAAATAGGCCGCGAGGGATACTGAAACTCTAGGGTTTCCTTTTTTATGCGGGATCGTAAGATAACTGCTAATAAAGGAAATAATTCCTAGTCCTAATAGCAGGATAAAGTTTGCTCGCCAATTAAAATAAAGATTGACATAACTTCCGATCACTGGGGCAAATGACATGGATAAAGTCGTAATCCCATTGAGTATTCCCATCAAAGCAGGTTGTTTCTCAACGGGGTACTCATCTGCTAAGACTACATAACCGAGGATAGAAGGGCCAGCGATACCCATTCCTTGAAGGAAGCGTCCGACTATAAGCATCGGGAAGTTGATTGCGCCCACACAAAAAATAGACCCTAGAACAAATATAAATAAACTTGCTAAAATGACATGCCGTCGATTGTAACGATCGCCAAATGTGCCTGCAAATAAGCCACAAATGCAAAAAGCAACAAAATTAACACTCAGAGTTAATTGAACCAAAGCAGGTGAAAGGTCATAAGTTTTCTGTAACTCAGGTAAACTTGGAATAAATAAATCGATTTCTGTACCACATAAAATCTCAATAATAAGAACGGCAATAAACCTAAACATATAAGAACTTCCAGAATGCAATGAGTTAAAAACGTCATTATTGACCAAGGGTTACTATTAAACACCGGGAAAATTCCTAAATACAAAAAATTGCTGATAAAATAAATTCCACGAGCGTATTAATAAAAGTTAGCTAATATAGGTTTAAAATGATTATTGATTTTGAGTTACTCAATAAGATCCCGGGAGCTATCGGTTTTAAAGATATCTACTCAATGTATCTTGGTGGAAATCAGTTTCTTGCTACTACCATGGGGTTTGCAAAACCCGAGGATATCGTAGGGATGAAAGATAGAGATATAAAATCAGAAATGGTTGCATTTGCTGATCAATTTGTTAGAGAAGATAAAGAGGTAATGTTAACAGGAGAACGACAGCATATTGATATAGGACGGTATAATGACGGGATATCAAGAGCTACCTTAAGCACCAAAAAAGTACTTTTGTCTGCCAATCAAGAAATTATTGGAACTGTTTTTTCAAGGGTGGAATTAAAATCTTCATTGCTTAGTAAACTGTTAGATAAATCGGTGAACATAAAATTACCTCAGTATTACACTATTGCTAAGCAATATGGCGAATACAATTTAAGTAAAAGAGAAACCCAATCCTTATTTTATTTAATACGGGGCTACTCAGCGAGAGAAATTGCGCAAAGACTTGGTCTATCTGCTAAAACCATTGAGTACCATATCGAACAATTAAAAAATAAGCTAAATTGCAGCAAAAGATCTGAGTTGATTGAAAAATCGATTGATTTAGGATTTATATATAATATTCCCGTTTCAATTTTGGAACCTGCTGTTCTTTAAATCTGCCCAGGGATTAGTAGAGATATGATTCGTCAAGTATTAAGGAAAAGCGTTATTATTAAGTAGGTAATTGCTCAAACCAAGTAGGTATTAAGTATGATTGGAATGCCTACTTCATATTAACCATCTGATAAGTATATATAAAATTAGTAGGTATAATATCTTCATAAGTAGGTATTAATGATGTTAATATTACCCACTTAATTAAATTAGGCTATTTATGAGCTCACTAATCCCAGAGTATCTTGATAAACTTACCTTTACCGCAGAGCAAATTAGTATTCTACGTTCTTTGGGAGAATATCGGGGGAAGCAGGCTCTCTTCTTCAAACAATCGCCTGAAGCTCTTAAAAGCTTACAGCTAGTCGCTAAAATTGAGTCAAGTGAGTCTTCTAATCGATTAGAGGGTATAGAGCTACCCCATAAAAGAATTGAAGAGCTCGTTTTAAAAGACACCACTCCTAAAAACCGATCAGAACAAGAAATAGCAGGTTACCGAGATGCATTAAATCTTATTCACGAGTCAGGTGAGCATATGCCGTTCACTCCAAATGTAATTCTGCAATTACATACCATATTATATCGCTATATGACTAACCCGGGTGGGCGCTTTAAATCAACCGATAATGAAATTATTGAAAACCATCCTGATGGCTCGAAGCGGATTCGATTTATACCCACTAAAACCCATTTAACGCCCAATGCAGTTGATCAGTTAACCACAAATTATTCAATTGGCGTGGAAGAACAAAAACAAGATGCTCTTATTTTAATTCCATTAGCAATTCTTGATTTCTTATGCATCCATCCTTTTAGCGATGGTAATGGCCGCATGTCGCGTCTATTAACATTAATGCTGCTCTACAAATTTAATTATCAAGTTGGACATTACATCAGCTTGGAGCGAATTTTTGAAGAAAGCAAAGAAAGTTATTACGAAACCTTAGAGGCAAGCTCTCAATACTGGCATTTGGACAAGCACGATGAGAAGCCTTGGCTAAACTATTTTTGGGGAACATTATTGCGGGCCTATCGAGAATTTGAAGAGCGCGTTGGGACAATAACCACTAATAGAGGTTCAAAAACAGAGTTAGTGCGTTTGGCTATTAACCGAAAGATGTCGCCATTTTCTATTAGCGAAATTGAATCTGATTGCATAGGTATTAGTAGAGATATGATTCGTCAAGTGTTAAGAAAAATGCGTGATGAAGGCTTAATCACAGTAAGCAGTGGGGGGCGCGGTGCAATGTGGCAAAGGTCATTTAAATAACGCATAAGTTTATGTACTATTAAGTAGTTGACGCGCTGCTCTAAGTTTATTAGTAGAGGAAAAATATGGTTATTTACGAAGTAAATTTAGCTATCAATGAAGAGGTATATACCCAATTTAAATTATGGTTAAAGAAGCATGCCATAGAGATGCTCCAATTCCCTGGATTTATTCAAGCGAATATTTTGAAACCAGAAAAAGAGGAGATGTCTGGAAAGGAGAAGTTAACTGTCCAGTATCAATTAAAGAATAGGAAAGCTTTAGAGGTTTACTTTGAAAAATTTGCACCAATCATGCGACAAGAGGGAATTAATCTTTTTAAGGATAAATTTTCTGCAGAGAGAAGAATTTATGAGGTTCAGGAGATGATAATAAAATAAATTTCATCAATTTCAATCGAGTCTGACCCTTTGATTCCCCTATTTAACTTAGGCATATTCCTCGTTTATCCTGAAGAATAGTGATACCAGGATCCAATAAAATAATTACCTGCAATAGGAAGAATGTAAATTTTTCTACACTGATACGTTCTCGTTTGAGGATTTTCCCTCCAGCGTCCTTTTAACCACCCACCACCTGCTTTAGCTATTTCAATTGCTTCTTGAATAAAAACTCCCGATGAATCCTTAAAATTCAGCTGATTCTTTCCAATCATCTCAAGATGTAATGGCGAAACAAAAAATGTCCCAGTGTAATCACCTAAGAAAATATTATTGGAGTTTTTTCTACATTTAATAATTGATTTTTCTATCCCATTCTTTTGAATATAATTGGCGGCTTTTTTGACGACGTCTATAACATTAGATTAATCTATATTCCTTGAAGTGGTTTTAAGCAACGCAGCAGATTTTTGCTTTTGAAGCTCTCCATAAAACTCTTGCTCTTTTTGAGTAACGTGCTTTCTATATCCCTCAGGATCGATAAAAGGATTAGTACCCTTATTCAGCAAGGAGTATTTTTTTATGAGGTCAAAATACCCGGCATGTGCGCCTAAGAAAATATCACCACGTAAGGATTTCATTTCTTTAATTGCATGTTCATAATCCTGTGCAATATTTGGATAAGTGGCATTATTAACCAATTTGTATCCAGGATTTATGTTAAGGCTTCCCACTATTACAACTTGATAAGGTTTACCATTCTCTATAACTTGCATAGTCCAAGTAGTACACCCTTTAGTATGGCCTGCGGTCAGATGGGCAGTTAACACAGTGCTGCCAAGTTTTACCTTATCACCATCATGAAGAACTCTGTCTACCTTTGTTATAGGAAAATATATGCTGGGATCATTTCTATAATGAAAATCAGCTTTCCCTCCTGATTCAACAAGAAGAACATCTTCAGCCATTACCATGTATTTTGCATTTGTTTCTTGTTTTATTAACTGACTACCAGCGGCATGATCAAAATGAGCATGGCTTATTAATAAGATTTTAGTATCGCTAAACTTAAAGCCTAATTTTTCAATACTCTTCTTAATCATAGGTACATTAGCTTCAAGGTTGCTATTGATAAGGATATTTCCTTTAGGCGTAACAATTAAATAACTAGCAAGGTCATCCATGCCTACATAGTATAAATTTCCGACAATTCGAAAAGGGGGGAAAGGATTACCTACTGGGTAAGCAAAACATAAAGTACTAAATAAAGCAGCAGCTAAAGACAGGGCAAAAAATATTTTTTTCATTTTAACTCCAGTGAAAATTACAGCAACATTCAGTATCTTGCACTAATTCTTATTAGTAGCTTGCTCAGACCCATGTGGTTTGTATAACCCTAAAACGATGCGAAATGATTAAGCTATGTCTTAAATATTTAAATAATAAATGACAAAATTAAGATAAGTTGCAAAGCAAAGCCACAAAAAATAAGGTATGAGCATAAACAATGTAAAAGGTGTTTTTTTTCTGCAAACAATGATTAATAGTGCGGTTACCATTGTAAGTAGTATAATGCAAATTATGGACAAAGTTATTGCCTTGAAATAGAAGAAAAGAAAGATCCAAAGCCAATTTAAACCGACTTGCAAAAAGAATAAAATTAATAAAAAATTTAATCCCTGCTTTTTTCTATTTATCCATAAAGACCATCCAGCTAAGGCGATCATGAGATATAAAATAGTCCACACAATAGCAAAAACTTGATCAGGCGGCGTTAAAGTTGATTTTTCCAAGCTCCGATACCACGAATTTATAGTGTCGTTCGTTATTTTTCCCAATAGAAAACCGACAAGCTGAAAAATAATTACCCAAAGGAAGGCTAATCCCCATTTATTCTTTTTAAAATTATTTAGCGACATTATCCTGTGTAGTTCCTATAACCTTAAAGTTTATAAAAAGATCTTTTGAGCTAAATATTCTGCCTTTTAACCGTATTCAAAAATAAAAACATTGGTTGTGTATCCATTCATCAAAGGACAACTGAAGATTGAACCCAAACTTCAAATTTTTATTTTAGGTCTTACGCGACTTAGCCCACCATCGATAGCAATAACCTGTCCTGTAATCCAGTCATTTTGGGGATTTAAAAGAAACAAAATTGCTTGTGCAATGTCTTCGGGTTTTCCAATACGGCCTAAGGCATGCATAGCTTTAGATACATTATACAGGGTCTCATTACCTGTCAATTGAGCCGTTAATGGAGAATCAACCATGCCCGGTGCTACCACATTAAAACGTAAATGATTTGTTGCATAAGATGCTGCTGCTGATTGAGCAAGTCCAATAATTCCAGCTTTTGCTGCCGCAATTGCTTCATGATTAGCAAGTCCCACTAAGGCAGCTGCTGATGCAATTAAAACAACTGAACCTCCATCCTTCATGAAATTTCCAGCGGCACGAACAATTGCGAAAGCCGTTGTTAAAGAAGAGTCGATAACACCTTGGTATTGTTCTTTAGTTGTTAGATGCGCTGATTTTAGTAACAGTGACCCGCTACAATTAACCACGCCATCGATATTTCCTGCGAGTTTAAAGACCTCATTTACAGCATCGAAATCACTAGCATCTAATAAGAAATCCGGATTAATTTTGCTTCTATCCCTAGCTGTTGTAAAAACCGTATCCCCCTGTAATATTAAACTTTTTGTCAAAGATTGTCCGATAGAACTACTCGCAGCAATAATTAAATAGTGAGCCATTCCTAGGTCTTCCTTAATAAAATAAGATTTACTATACCTAATAAAATTTTTAGATAATACAGTGCAAGGTTCGCTAAATAATTTATTAATAGCTAGATAGTTATGTTAAATTTATTAATTTATCGGATTAAGGATTTGTATTGAAACCGATTGCAGTGGTGGTTCGGCATATTTAGGTTGTGTGCGCCCACTTACAAAGCGAATACAATGAAGTTTTATCATTTAGGGCAATTGATCATTTGATAAAAACAACAGGACCTACAATCTATTCCACAAAGGTGTATAAATAATGGTTTTCAAGCGAGTAGGATTTGCATGCAAATATATGGATTTGAATCAAAAGCAAAGCAAAAAAGTTTTAAAAGAAATTCAACAAAATTATTCTGAAAAAACAACAACTATTAAGTGGCTCGAGTCGAGAAGCAAGGACGAAGCGGAAAAAAAATTATGGGAGATTATCACTCATAACACACTCTCTGTTTACAATCTTATCGAATATGCGGGGCATTTAGTACCTGAGCAACGAATGGTTCGAATCGGTAGCGATCAACTTCCTGGCTTTACACATCCCAACCTACAGTATTTTTGGCAACAACCAGATGTCTTAATTTTTCTTGAAAAAAGATTTCGTAATGCAGGAGATTTGGCACGTCAATTAGATGTCCGCCTTAGTATGCACCCAGGTCAATTCGTGGTTCTTGCAAGTGCTTCACCCGATGTCGTTAAGCGCAGTATTGCTGAGTTTGAATATCATGCCAATATAATCAGGTGGATGGGATATGGTAAAGTATTTCAAGATTTTAAATGTAATGTGCATATTTCCGGTAAGCAAGGGCCTGAAGGCATTAAATTAATTTTAGGAAAATTATCTCCAGAAGCAAGAAACACCATTACTATTGAAAACGATGAAATGTCATGGGGTATTGATGCAAGTTTAGAGCTTGAAAATCATCTGGCATTAGTTTTAGATATTCATCACCATTGGATAAGAACAGGAGAATACATTCAAATCAGTGACAATAGGGTTCGTCGTGTAATTGATAGCTGGCGTGATGTTCGACCTGTAATCCATTATTCTGTTTCACCAGAGCATGTATTAAACCATCATGCGGTTGATGTTCTTCCCGATTTAAATAAACTACTCTCTCAAGGGTATAATAAAAGCCAGCTAAGGCAGCACAGTGACTATATGTGGAATAACGCATGCAATGCCTGGGCCGGAACATTTAGGAACCAATTTGATATTATGATTGAAGCCAAAAATAAAAATTTGGCCAGCATTCCGTTTGAGGTGGCAACTCGTCACCTGCTAAGCTAATTTCAGGTTCTTTGCTAGCTATAAAATCACTTTTAGCATTTCAGGTGTTATTTCGCTGATATAATTTTTAGCCTTCGTTACCTTTTTTAAAAACCGAGGTGAATGTTGTTTCATCTTTAATCCTTTATGAGCCTAGGGATACAGCGAAGGCAACTCAGCAAAATAACTCTTTCTGTGCAATAACAAAAAATATGGTAAAATTTTGCTCTTTTTTTGGTAATTAGAGTTTAAATCCATGGAAAACAAAATAGAAAATGCCACCCTAGTTTATGGGGGCAAGAATAACATAATAGATGGTCAAACCAATTGCCCGACTGAAATAACATCATTGCTAAGAGGTGTGTCTTGTCCATCAAAGCTTAGCGGCAAAAAAGAACCCTATAACACTAGAGCGGCCCTTGAAATCAAAATGAATTCAAAAGAAGAGGGCAATCCAGGGCGTTCAGTGTCACTAGCAGGGGTGGGATCAGTTTCATTTTCCGGTACTGGATTTTGCATCTTTCATCTTGATACATCCAGGATCATTTCCATCAGTCCCGTTGATGATGATAGTGGACATTTTGCAAAAGAATATATGAAGTTGGCAAATCACTTACAGCCAGAAAAAGTGATTATGGAACTGCAAAAACTCAGGGATTTACAGAAGAACGGTGGCAGAACGAAAAAGCATAATTTAACTAGAGCAGTTTTCAAAAATACTAATGAAGAATTTTACTTATCCCATCACAATGAGTTGACCTACGATATTATGTCTAGCGATATTAGTGGTATTTATTATACGGAAACAAAAGTATGGGCAACTAATGATAATGTTTTGCCTGGACCTAGCGCTAAATTACAGGCTGCTTATCTGCAAAAAGAATATGAGCGCATCACGGGAATAATTTTACCTATATTTCATTACAATGATACAAACGGGCTTTTCACAGTGCATGACTCATTCAGTGATGAAATGCTGGTTCAATTCTGGGAAGAGGTGGTAAATCATTACCTAGAAGAAATGTTAAACAAAGAACCTGCCATCGTTCTTTCACTATCAACAGAAGAAATCAAAATAAGTGCTGTGTATAATTTTAAAGACAATGCACTGTCACCAGATTGGCTATGTCATAACAATTTGAAGCTTAAAATAAATGAAGCTGTAGAAAAAATAATTGTAGTAAAAAAACAAATTGCTCGGGATTTACTTTCTGATAAGGGCCGGATCAATAGCTATGAACAATTATTAAATAATATACATAATTTACCTGAAACTATATATCAACATTACACCTTAGATATTATCTTGAATTGTCGCCAATTTGTCTTTGATGCTTTAAGTGATGAAATCACGAAATTATATTTCTATGAACTTTCGCAGAAGGACTGCAGGCAAGAAACATTAAAACAACTTATCCATGCATTTTTTGACCAGTATTTTCAAGTTAATCTGCTGGCATTAAAATCATTAAAAAGATTGATAATATTAGGATGTGTAGATAAATCTTATTTGTATGAAATTATCAAAATCTATGTTGAAAAAGATCAACTGGATTGTCAGTATATTCCTGGAATTTATGAAATTATTGAAATACTTGATGGTGATGATCGTGACATTTTAACCATAAAAATAAATGAGCATTGCGAGCGTGTATTGAATAATAAAACCCCTATAAATTTTTTTCAGGAGGGGCTTCCTGACTTTCTAACTATGGCAAAAAAAAGAGGTTTTTCTGATGAAAATATAAGCAAACTAGCAGCCAGGATGTTGCGTCAATCAAATATATCTTCAAGTGAATTTATCAGTTTGATGGAGCATATACAGTCCACGGATGAACTGATGAATAAATGTGTGGAAAACTTTACTTTTGGTGGCGTATGGAATTTATTTTCTAATGTGGTCACACTTGAAGATGAGTTTGTAAAGGCAAGGTATTTGGAGATATATCTGAAAACCTTAGAAAGTAGTTTTAAGTATGGACTCCCAAATTTATTTTCAAAAGTTAAAGAAGAGATGGATTTAATAATTTTAAAAAAAGGGTTCAATAAAGGTCTGATCATTCAAGGTCTTGTCAATATAATTCATTTATACCTTCAGCCGATAATGGATAAGTATTTTGACGAAAATTTCAAAAATTCGAGTCGATATTTTCATGCTGGTGCATCCTCTAACGTCATAAATGACAAGCTAAAGCCATTAATGAAGATTTATTCACGCAATAACCCAGAATTTGGAGCTATGCCGCTTAAACCATTCAAACTTTTGATGATAATTGGCATGAAAATAATTTTAAAAAATCCGCGATACATTGAAAAATTTCTTAAAAAACTTGATAAAGTGGTTTTGCCAGTGAATGTAGAAAATGTATTAGATATCTTGCTAAAAAAGTCCATGGATTATTATCCTGAGGCATTGCAAGATCCACGAGTTTTCGATGCATTGAATCGTCTTCATCCTGAATTTAATAGTGTTCTGAAGAATCGGAACCCTTTGGTTTTGAATGAGCTTAATGTTACAGAATGCAGCCTTCCCAGAGAGATGATAACCCCACGTGGTCGTGATGCTCTAGTCTATGCCTATAAAAATTATTTAATCAATCCATATCAAAATGAAAATTCCTATACGCAATTTCCTGTACTTTATCTTGATAAAAACAAAGAGCCTTCATTTAGTCCTTCACGAGTATATACAGGATATATTCAAGGTCAGGATGATTCTTGCATAGTATATCGATCCAATCATGGATTACCCCATACTGCCTGTACGCTTTATTATTTGCATCTTGTTGTTGATTTTAATCTTAAGCACGGTTTTCATCAGGTAAAGGATTATATCAAGAGACAGACATCTACACCTGAAGACTATGAAAGATTTATGGATAAGTTGCAAATTGCCATGGGATTTTATGTAACTGGAAGAGAGGGTGAGCAGGGATTTGAAACGGAAGAGTATATAAAATATAGAGAAACATCTGCTAGGAATTTTGAGGATTATGTAATAAACCAGGATTTGCTGGGATCAGTATTTAAGAATAAGAATGAGCTTAAGGTTTATAAGGCTAGCCTTGAGCGTCCATATCTGGATCAACCTATCAAAGAATTGGATAATTGCTGGTATGATCTGGACACAGATATTGGCGAAAGGGGTTGTTATGCAAGTTTGAGGGTCCTAATGTATGGCGCTCATTGCGTTGATTTAATCAGATTGCGAGCACCTTATGTCATTCAGCATGAAACTATCAAAGATTTAATGAAAGGTGTTTCTGATGTTGACCTAATTAATGAAGAAATCAGACATGATGCCTTATTAATTTTTAAAGTTGCCGCAAAATTAAATATGAGAGTATTCATTTAACTGTGTCAGCGGCTGATTTACCTCAACTCTAAATCCAATC
>JACCWL010000273.1 GCA_013697645.1 Tatlockia sp.
GGCAAGGTAAGAAATTGGGAGGTAGTATCAGAGGTAACTTTAAATCCAGAAAAACAAGCGGTAATTAAAAAACTATTAGTGGCCTAAATTTACAAAAAAGAGTGTCAACTAGCTTGCAAAACGCCGTTTGGCTTGGCACAATAACTCATATGACTCTTCTGGATGCTCCGTTGTGAATGCAGCTCCTCGTTGCGTTGCTCTGAGAAATCCCTGAATTAATTCCGGTTGTTGCAGTGTACGCTCTGGCACAATAAATTGAATCGAACAAAAACAACAGCATCCAAGCCCTGCTAATTGATCAATTCGCAGAAATACTGTTTCGCCTTTGAGGTGTTCTAATTCAACTTGTTGAAAATTAATGAAGCCAATGCCGGTATCAATAATATCTCGACAAATTGCATCGGTGACATTCATCCCAATACGGATTGTTTGGTAGCTGGCTGGGTCAATTCCTGCAAGCTTCGCCAAATCATCGATAATTTTCTTACCAAATTCGCCAATATAGCCAACTCTTTTGCCAACAATGTCATGAAAGGAATTAATACCACTCGATTTTAATGCAATCAAACCTGTGGGTGGCTCATCAAGAAGGGTACCGATTGATGTGACAGGGTAGCCTTTAGCGACAGCCGCGACGGTATGTATCATGGCTTTTACACCAAAATCTACCGTTCCTAGCCCAACCAGTTCCGTAACATCACTAGGATCGGCTGGTTCTAAAATAGCTAATTTAATGTCTTCCTGCTGATAAAAACCTAATTGTTGTGCCGCAAGAATGGGCGCGTGATAAGGATTTGTGTACCAATTGAGTAATAAAGTGACTCGAGATTTCAGTGATGACATGACCATAACTCCTTATATTAATGCGTGAATAATATTGGAGATGGCAAAAGGGACCGTGCCACTTAGAAAAATGGCATGGATTTTTTGAAGGCGTCCTTACGCTGATATGATTCAGTTCAAGTTCGACGGGTAACTCTCAGCCGGTTTTCCGACACCCCGCGCCATCTAACAAACAGATGTATGCTAGATTTTAATTTTTTGTTTGTCAAATCGGGAACCTTACGGGATTTTTCCTTCAGTCAGGGAAGGGGGCCAAATAATTTCCCTATTTTAGAGCGTAATTCCAGTAAGAAAACCATCTGTTGGAATCCGGAAATTGCAGTGTACGCCACGAATTAACTTTTGTAACTTCAGTGACGATTGGCTTATTAAAGGTGTTTTATGCAGTACTCAAACAGCTTTTGGGCAGCGAGTTCAGCACCGAGTTGACAAATTTTTTCAAACCCTTATCCATTTTTCTGCTTGTATTTAAAGTAAAGATAACAGAGGCTTTAGTTGACACAATATATTTCCAGGTAGAAGAAAATCCAAAGGTTTCTCCGCCGTGAAAATAAACTACCGATTTTAATCTAGGTAAGTATTCTGCGCGAATACCAAGACCATATCCTCTAGGATGAGCTTTATTTAAGCCCTTAGGTAGGGGTCTGCCTTTCTCATCCACTAAGGTGATTAATTCCGCCAATTGTTTGTTAGGTACTAAGTTTCCGTTGAATAGTTCTCTAACGTAGTGGTTTAGATCTGAAGAGGTTGAGGTTATAGAGGCTGCGGCATTTCCCCAGGACAATGAATAATCTAAAGTATCCATACCAAAGGGTAAATGGGGTGCATTGTTGGCAGAGAAATAACCACTCATTAAACTTTTTTGATCTTTAGGTGGTACATTTTCTTTGGGAAAAGAGCTAATGAAATAAGTGTGATGCATCTTAAGAGGATTGATAATTCGCTCACGGATTTCTTCAGCAACACTCTTTCCTGTAATTGTTTCAACAATTTTTCCGGCAAGAACATAGTTTGTGTTTGAATAGCTCCAGTTCTTACCCGGTTTGAACCAAAGATCCCGCTCTTTCACGCTGTTTAGTATTTCATCAGTTGTAAACAAATATCTGGGATTTTGTTCTATCTGATTAGGGATGTCGTCTTCCTCATTGGCGTAATCATGGATACCGCTAGTCATGTTCAATAGTTGTTTTATGGTAATGTTTTTCCACTTAGGATACTGATCCTCGGATAGATAATCACTCACTTTATCTTCTATGGATAACTTGTTTTCTGCTTCAAGTTGTAAAATAACAACGGCGAGAAATGATTTGGAATTGCTACCAATTTGCCAGAGACTACCCCCATTTACTGGAGGGCCATTTCTGCTTTGCAGGCCAGAGTTATAAGTGACAGGGGTATTGTTATTGAAATTCTGGCATTGAATCGTTAAGGGTATACCAGTGATATAATATTTTTCAGCTTGATGGTGAATAAAATTATCAAGAATCTTTTGGGTCTTATCAGTCGATTTGTAAGGTTGATTAGCAGGCAAGCTTAAGTGCTTGAACTGAGTAATCTCATTTGATTTTTTCGTGATAATGTCCGCATGGACTAAAGCAGGGCTTATTAAAAATGTTGCTGCAACTAAATAACTAATAACCTGCATGCTCAAAATCCCTACGACAAAATGTCAATTTTAAAGCATTAAGATTAAAAATCAACCTTTTTTACCAAATTGTCGTACAACGGTCGCCCTAACTTCTTGCCACTGCAAAACCTTACTCTATTATTTCATATGATGAATGTTGCGAGTAATCCCAATTATCCTCATCATCGTTTAGTTGAGGTTGAAAGAAGCTATAATTATTGGTTTCTCTTTTCGCTTCATCGGGAATATAGGTTTCGATTGCCTCATCGATCGAAAAACGCTGGTTTGGATCAGTGGCCAACATACCATACAACGTGTCTTCAACCAGGATTTTTTCTTCTTCACTAAGGTCGTCGATATCTTTGAATATATCAAATAAGGTGTCTTCCGGTGTTAAGAGACTTGGTTCATACCTATAGTCGTGACCATAGTAGGTCAATAAATCAACACGCCATATTAATGCTATAACGCGCGCTAAGGAAAAAACATCTGATTTCACACTAGTATTCATCGGATCGGATTGGACTTCTGGTGCGTAATAGCCTTCGGTGCCGGCAAAGATTCCATCGGGTGTATCGGTACTCAGGTCATAATCTATAATCTTAACTTTGATGGGTGAATCTAAATCAACGAGAATATTCTCAGGTTTAATGTCTCTATGAATAAAGCCCTTGTCGGTAACCTGTTCTTTTAAAGCGAATAATAATGCCTCTGTTAACTCAAAGCGTTGTTGGGTTGATAAGATATAAGTTCCATCATCATCTTCGGCAATAATATCGAATAACTCTCGGCCAGAAATCTCATCCATTACGGTATAACTGGTTTGTTCCTTTGAAGAACTTGAGACTAGCGTCGGATCCTTAATGGCTAGATGGCCGGCTCGCTTAGCAAAGCTTACCCCATTTAGGTAACGAAAAAAGGGATTACTATACTCATCGTGGCTTTGTATTTTAACTACTCGTCTTCTACCTTTAGTGCGACATTTTCTGAAGTTAATCTCTTCCTGTGCTGAATCAAGGGCTACAGTGCCTTTAATTCTTAGGACTTTCCCAAAGCCGCCTTCACCAATTGGCGCTTTATTAGAGATGACTTCATAGCGAACCCCCTCATGACCTTCTTTCCTTGCGCGTTGAATGACATCATTTTTAAAGGTAAATTCAGTTCCATCTTCAAAGTAATAGATTTTTCCTTTTTTCCAGACAGTTAGACCTAATTTTGATTGAGAATCAAAAAAGTGCAGTAATTTTTGGAGATTTTCCGGATCAACCTGTTTTAAATTAATTTCTATTCCAGACGACTGAGCGATGCTTTCTATTTCATCAAAGAATGAAAATGATATTTTAGAGCTGGGAAATAATAGTTCTTTTTCTTCTTCAGTGAGGATATTCAGCAAATCAATGACCTCATCAGACATCACATTTTCTGATATCCCAAGTGCTTCGTCTAAGCTAGGTTGGTCATCCAGGGGTGAAAGAAACTCATCAGTTTCATAGACCTCTGCCTCAATTTCATTTGAACTGTCATCAACTGAATAGGCGTCTTCCACCGGAGAATTATCTTGTTGAAAAAAAGTTTCGATAGCCTCATCAGACCAAAAAGAAAGGTCAATTGCTGACGATTTGGCAGGGGGAAATAATAGTTCTTTTTCTTCTTCTGTGAGGATGTTCAGCAAATCAAGTTCATCGTCAAAGGTAGAATTGTCGTCAATGAGTGAAAGAAACTCATCAGTTTCAGTGACCTCTGCCTCTAATTCACTTGAACTCTCATCAGCTGAATAGGCGTCTTCCACCAGAGTATTCTCTGTTTGGAAAAAGGTTTCTATAGCCTCATCTGTCCAAAAAGCATCATCATCTGTTGCTCGTGGAAATAATAATTCCCGTTCTTCCTCAGTGAGTATATCCAGCAATTCGGTGACATCATCGCTCACCTCATCTAAGGTAGCGCTTTCGTCAAAATCATCATCTGCTGCATTGTGTAGATTTTCTAGAGGC
>JACCWL010000279.1 GCA_013697645.1 Tatlockia sp.
GCTGCATTGTGTAGATTTTCTAGAGGCAGATCCCAATCAACCTCTGATTGGAGATTTTCGTTAATGTTTAAGGCAAGTATGGAACTTGCTTGATTCTCATAGGAAGTGAGTTGGGGATAAGCTTCGAGATGCTTGCCTTCTGCCTTTACTTTCTCAGCACCAGTCAATTTATCTTGGGCTTGGAGCTCTTGCTTTATACATTTAGAAATTTGCTCATTGATATTGAAGACAAGTTGCAAACAAAATTCGTCAATAGGAAGATTTGAACGCGGTTTTAAGTCTACTAATGCTCTGGCAACATGAAATTTAATAGTAAGATCTTCAAAATCCTTAAGCCCGACATCATTTTGAGTGCTAAGGTCTTCATTTATTTCTAACTGAAGCAGGTTAGATGATTCAATCTTATTTGCACAAAGGACAGGATTAGCTTTCAAATACTCGGCTTGGGCTTTTGATTTTTTTGCCTTAATCAAATTACCTTGGGATAAGGGTTTTTCTTTTAGATCTAAAGCATGTAAGAAAGATCCTTCATTGTGAGGAGCTACAAAATGTGGATCTGAGCTTAATGGCCTTTGTTTAGTATTTGCTTTGTTACCTTCTTTCAAAGGCCCTTCAGATGGAAAGTTTTCCCTTAGATCTAAATTCGATAAGGGATTTTTTTTATCCTCAAGGGAAGCAAGAGCTCCGTCAGCTAGCCTAGGTTCTGCTTGTCTAACATCAGGTGAAGGAGCATGTGAGGGGAATTTTTCTTTTACATCTAAAGATAAGGCATTATTTTCCATCTCGAGACTATGTAAATCAGGACCTGCTGCTAAATGTGTGGGTCCCACTTTCGCTTTTAATGCATTAGGCAAACCTTGCTGGGAGCTGAGATATTTATTGTTTGTTAAATTTTCTTTACCCTTATAAGGAGCATGAGCTTGCTTCATCCCGAAAAACTTTAATATAGATTTTGTCGTGCCTGATAAAGCTTTAGGGTAAAATAAAGTGTTTGTTTTTTCTTTGTTTATTCCTATCCTTGGTTCAATTCTTTTAGAAATAGTGGGTTTATATACAGCTAATAATTCTTTAATATAAATGCTCTTGGCATCTTTAGTAAATTCTAAGGGATAACCATTTACTTTACTTAAAAAATAATTGGTATAATTAAGCTGTTTTTCAAAATAATTTGTTGCAAGTTTTAGGCTATTATTGTTCTTTTGATCAAGTTTAAGGTTGAAATTTGTTTTCGAAAATAACCAGATAGAACTAAAAGAGCGCTCAGAGTAAATCTGATTTTTCTGAGAGATTGCTGTGAAATTATTAAATGAAAATTTGGTGATTAAAACCCTTTTGTAATTCACTTTATGTACGGGATCTATTATTGATGACTCTTTAGAATCCTGGATAGAATTTGGTAAATCGACATCCAAATTAGAATATTTATTGGACTCGATGAGGTAGTCAGATCTTTGCGGACTCATCAATAAATTAAGCTTCACCAAACAAGCTTTAGTCTTATTTTTGATTAGACCATTTTCTTGAATTATCGTTTCAATATCATCCGGATTTTGCGGTATTTCTAAGGCATTTTTTAAATTTTTTAACGTGTATTCTTCAACTTCTTGGAGTTTATTATCAAAATCAACTCCAGCATAGGAGGTTGCCCCAGTTATTCTCCCACCTTCCCCTAATAAAAATAAGCCGGCATCTAAACTATCACCGCCTGAAATAGTTACCTTTGTTGGGACATTTAAAGATTTAATTTTAAGGGAATTAAGCTGAGTACAATTATCAAAAACACAGTCTACTTTTCCGCTGTTTTCATTATTTCCTTCCACATTAATAACAACGGATTCTAGCTCTTCACAATGATTGAAATGAATGGTTAGGCTTTCATTTAAGGTGGTGAGGATAAAATTTTTAATTTTTTTGCAAGATGAAAGATTTAATTGATTTAATTTGCATCCTTGGATGTTTAAAAATCGAAGATGCTTACTTAAGCCTTTTATTTCCTTTAATTTCTTGCAATTAATAATCGAAAGTTCTTCTAAGTTTACTAAGGCCGAGAGATCCAGACTGGCTAAATTTGAGTTAGATCCAATTTTAAGACGCCTTATACTCTGAGCATTATTGGACCATAAGATACGAGTAAATTTAGGAGATTTTTTAATGATTATTTCATCTATATTTTTAAGGCCGCCAGAAAAATCAATAGTCTTCGCTAACTTTGCCTGGACGCTTATTGTATGGTAATTATCATTACGCAGTGCAACTTTCACACAGGTAAAATCGTTTCCACATAAAAAATCATAATCTTTTAACATTGATCCACCCTAATCATCTGTATTTCAATGAAATTCTATTAACGAAGACTAAAATACCGTCCTCTTAGATAAATATTGAACATAGGTTCATATTATATGGACAAATAATTAAGTTAATATTAACAATATATTCAGTTTGATTTTTTTTAAGTCACAATGGGGGTTAATTTAAAAAAATTTGACTTTTCAAGGCTAGGGTAGGGCACTTAAATCAAGAGAACTGTCAAATTTATGGGCAAATTATTGCAATTTTACCTCCATTATGTATATAATGTGTGCAATTTTGTTATAATATAAACGAGGCAAGTTATGAAAAGCCGTTTAGTCCAACAGTTTTTGCACTCTGATCCTGCTATCGAAAAGCAGGCAGAGCTTGAAACCTTGCTAAATTTTATTCAGTATCACTTAAGCGATTTTAATTCTGGTGCTACACTCATTGAGCCCCATTCCGTTCCAGAAAGGGATACAGCAGAAAGCAAAGACAAAGCGGTCACCTTGTTACAACGCATGATCCGGCTACAGTTACTATCAACCACCTTTTTTTCTCCTAATGGACAAAAAATGTATTGGGATTTGCTGGATCGTGGAAATTTATTAGCCGCTGATTCTGAAACTCACTTACTAGCCAAACTGATGTTTGGGAAAACAATCGCGAAAACTGTTACCAATCAATATTATCCTGCTGATCTACTCAAACTAGACCATAAAGGGGAATATGATTTTCCAGTGATGCAGCATTGTGTATGGAATTCACGTAAGGAACAATCAACAGCTGGCTATCACAGGTGGTCTAGTCTTGATGAAAGATTAGCCAAAAAAATTGCGGATTTATATCTGGAACAGCCAGATCACAGCACTTATAAATACCTGCCTGTGAGCAATGCAAATAATTTCAGAGTTGAACTTGCTCTTAATAAATATCATTGGAAAAATCGCGACTTGATGAAGGTGTATGCGAAAGCACAAGAAACTATCTGTGTTATTCAAATTCCACTGGGTGATCCTGAAGAGAATGTTTATGCTAAAGTCAATTCCTTGCTAAAAGCAGCTGGTCTAATCGCTTCGCCTTTTGCAATTGCGAACTTTCTCGCAAGCAAGAAGGAAATGGAAAATGAAATAAATGATCGCCCAAATAATTTCAGACAATTTTCTAAGCTGAATGAGAATGATTTTTTTGATCATAATGCGATACTGGAAAAATCACTGCCATGCCTTCCTGATACACTCAGCGATTTAATAGAGCACGCTATTATGGCTGAATTGGCAGGGATAGCGATTAGCAGAGACAGTCCTGTTAAATATTTGGCTGCCTATCTTCATCGTCTGATATCAGCAATTCCACCTGAATATAATATCGATGAACAGGGCATTCAGCGAATTTCTCTTTTTTTAAGTTTCGCGGTAAAACTGCATAGACAATACTACGAACGATTTGCATTTTTATCCCATGTCATAAGCCATGAAATTTCGTTGATCCTAAACCAAGTTGTAAAAAAGGGCGGAGAAATTACTAATTATAAAAAATTCAAAAAAACGGTTGAAAGAAATTTTATTTCCACTTTAGGTTTGCAGACAGAAACAAACTCTGAACACAATTACCAAAGCATTGCTTCACCAGCAAACTCAGGCTGTCATGCCTTTGTGATGGCCTGTGAATTGGCCAAAAAAATGAATCCACAGGCTGGAGATAAACCCTTCACGGGATTTTATGCTCCAATTTATCACGAATTTTTCCAGTTTATGAAAACAGGTATTAGATTCAATAATAAACAAAAGAAACTTGCAGATATTTATCACATATCAGCGGGCCCGTTAGCAATGAATCCTGACCAAAAAATAGTTACTGTACCAGGAACTGACATTAACCTGTTTGTAAATTATTTATTGAGTATTGGCCTTTCGAGCCATAGTAAAGGGGTGGTCATTATCGTTGATACAACAACCGCTTTGAAAAAAAATCTGGTATTGGATGAGATGACGAAGAAAATGATAGAAGAGGGAAAGATTTCCATTATTTGCCATCAAAGTTACCAAAAATTCGAATTAGCACATACGGATCAAGTCCAGGGAGGAATTGTTTTTGGGGTGTGTAGTAAAAAAACATTCAGCCCTGACGATTTACATCAATTTGAAGAGAATGCGGAAAAAGATTTAATGAATTCTTTTGATATGCAGCTTGCAAGTTTTATAAAAGAAAATACAGGACATTATCCTGAATTAATCAAGCTGAACCATTTTAAAAATGGAGAGATGATAAAAAACGCTTTTATGAAGCCATCCTATAATGTTGCACTCAAACAATTTAATTATGATTTTATGATTAAAAATCCAGATGAATCTTATTTTTATAACATTGATAAATATGAGGACCCAGCCTTATACGATGCTGTGTATAAAAATATTGAGTTACGTCAGGGGTTTGGTCATTTTAACTCAACGATTTCAGCAATCGATATCGATAAATCAATCAGATTATCAGCGGGTGCCTCAGATAAAATTGACACCTTAATAGAAATAACACAATTAAAGCTCTTCAGTCTTTTTGGCCGGGAACATTTATTGATGCTATTGAATTTAATCGTAAAGCATGGAAATGAGAACTTGGATTCAAGAGAAGATGAAATTTTACTTGCAGGACTCCTCATGGCGCTTAAAAACGGAGCTTCTCATTCACCCGAATTCAGTGAAAAAGATAAGACAACGTTGATGGATGGAATAAATATATTAATAAAATCCTACTCTAGATTACTCTCCGGCAGAAAAAGTCTTCAAACTTTATATCGCTTCTCCATCAATCCTCACTTTTATGAATTTAATTCCAAAGAATTAGGAAGCTGGCTCGCCAACCTGGATGAGAGTAAAAAAATTGCCACTATTATACAATTGCAATCGGATAAAAAGTTGGAGCGCATCATTTGGTCGGAATATGATCTCAACTCCTTGTTAGCTCATTACCCCGTATCAATGAAATTGGATCTCGCTTGTCAATTTTCCGACCGGATCGGTTCTATAAAATTATTTCTTCAAATAATGAACTCCTTGCCAGATAAGGATAAATATCCATTTGTCATGCATAGCCTCGCAGAAATAAAATTAGAATCTGCCTGGAATGCCGAATATTTGCTTGCAATTATTACCAATCTTCCTGAAATAAACGATGCATTCCTTTTGGTACTGGCATTTAATGAAATAGAAGAAAATTCGCTAAATATAGAAACAATCCTTTCCATAGCTGAATTTTTTAATCAGGAACCAAATAAAGTATTAAAGGTTCTTGATAAATTCCTTGTATTTTTTCAACAGTCCAGGGTGGATCAAAAAATGGAATTTATAGATAAGATTCAGAAAAAAATAAACTTTTACAATTCAATCAGCCAGCGTTTGTTTACACCTAAGAATAACGAGGCTCAGACGGTTGATTTGAAATCCAGTTGTTTAACTATGTAAATGGCCTTCTTGAATAAAAAATGAATTTTTTTTATTGGTTGTTCAATTCTATAATGCCTTTTAATTGACAGTTTGTAGGCTAAAAAGTAGCATTGCACAAAATCAATAAAAGAGAGTTCAGGCTGTGTTTAGTTATAAAAAAATTGTTATTTTCTGTGTAAGCTCATTGATGGCTGTAAATCTTAGCTATGCTCAAGTGTACAAAAAAAATCTAGTGTTTGTTAACTGCACTGGTGTTGATATTCAGATGAATACTATTGCCAAGCCCTATAAATTTAGTCTTTCACCCAACATTGAAGCTAAAAATGGATATTCTGATGTCTATTCCCTCACTATTCCCTCTCAGTCAGTTCTAAAATATCCATCTATGTCGGTATATTTTAATAGTTATATAGACGGCTCAATACATTTTTATTTCACTGGTGGTGTTAATGGCCATGCCAGTTTAATGCAAAAGAGAGATATAGCTTCGGTGTCAGGTAGTTGTTCCTGTGCAGATGGGTCTAGTGGGTCTTCAAGCCATGTTTTTTCTATCTATAAAATTATTGGCTCAACAGATTCTTCTGCTGACATTAAGTTCTTAAATGGTGAGCAAATTGTAAGAATAGGTTCTGACAGAGAATACACGACCAAAGATAGTATGGTTATTAGTCTTGGATGCCACTCAGAACCTAAGGATTAGTTAGAGCCTAGGTTTTTGAACTTCTTCTGGCAGTGCGCAGGTTTAAAATGGCATTCTTGTTCGCGAACCTTTGCGGTAAACCAATTCGCACGTTCTTGTACATCTTGAAGGTTATATTTTTCAATGATATCTAATCGTTCCATAAGGACCTGAATTAACTGGCGGTTAAGTTTAGAAAGTTTATCAACTGTATTTTTGGTGAAGTCATTGATGATGGTTCTATCCCTATTTTGTTTATAATTAGCTTCCATTGCTAATCGTTCTTTTTCTACTTCTTTTGCTAAGTTTAGATATTTCTCTTGGATAATTTTCTTCGATTTTTCCGGATTAAATTCTATGTTTTTTTCAGGATCACTTAAAAACACTAAAGTTTGTAGTCTTCTAAATTGCCAAAATAGTTTTTCATTTTCTGAATCCGCTTTATTTGTGGCTCCGTCTAAGGCATCAGGTACTTCTGTAATGCCAAAATAAATAGGTAAATAAAAACTAATAGTAGGCATGCCAAGCGCAATATATTCTAGATTGTTAATATTAACATCAGCATTTCCTGAGGTGTTATCGACGATGGTTACATGGGCATTAGAGGTATTTAAGGTAGCAATGGAACGATAGGAGTCACTTTGATTAATGTCATTATTATAGAGATAATAAGGATCAATATCTTTAGATTCTTGATAATGACTGGTCAATATGGTTTGCACATCATTGACGGAAATTTTCTTTTCGGGCTTAAGGAATGTTGGAAAAGTGCCATTATTAATGGTGGTTAAATCAAACAATCGGCTGCTAGGATTAAAACGATGTTGTATATAGGCGACTCGAACATAGTTTTTTTTAGGGTTTCTGGGATTTTGAATGTCGGCAAAGGTTTTTCTAAAATCAAATTCATTCAAAGTTGTTTTTTGAGCAATATTATTTTCATTAGCAAATTCCATGGGAGTTTTACCCTTAAAATGCGAGAATTTATACTTATATTGCGTAGGAGAATAAGCTTGAATCTGTCCAGGTCCATTGGCTGCTACAAAATAAACATCATCTGGAATTTTTATAGCAACCCATTGATGCCCACTTAAGGTTTCTAAATACCAAGCTTCTCGCTTATCGGAAAAAAGCACCCCAAAACCTGTTTTAGAAGCGAGACCCCGTTCTTCAATAGCTTTACCAAGAATATCTACTCCATCACGAGCAGAAGTTGCAAAAGGCATGATAAGACCAGGAATATTAGGTTCGGCAATCCCTTTTTTAGAATAAGCTGGCGAGTCTAAAGCTAAAACCTTTGGATTAGAGCGAATTGTTTCAGTAGCGCTTAATGATACTCCGTTTGCATTCGTTGTAACTTGAGACATGTCATTTTTCTCATCGTCTTCTATATCCCAATAAGGAAGACCTATATAGGACTTAGACGAATCTTTATCATAATAAATTTTTAAATTTTTAGCTCTTCTCGCATCAATAGTGTCAGAAGTTCGGGCCATAATCGTTTTTCCTTCCTGAGCTGCATCTTTACCAACGATTAAAGTAGTGCAGGCGAACACCGTACTTATTGAATTAAGTATTAAAATATTAGTCAAAAGACAAGATAAAATGGGCGTTGAATATTTCATAGTATTCTCAGTATTAACTTCATAATCATTAGAAATATTAAATCTTTCAGGACGATGTTGTCAATAAAGCTGTGACAATAATTGGATAATTATTTTTGACGATGTATTTTCTAAATGTTGTTAATAATTGCTCTGGTGGAATATTAATGTATAGCAACGTTTAGTGAAGTGGAATGTTTCCCTGAGCATTTCATAAACTAGCTATTGCAATGTATAGTAAAAATTACTATAGTAATATTTATTATAGTCGGATTATTTCCATGAAAATAATAAAAACCAAATTGTTTGCTAAATGGGCTAATAAAAACGAAATTAGCAATAAATCGCTTATGAATGCAGCTCAAGAAATTGCAAATAATATTTATGAAGCTAATTATGGCAATGGTGTTATTAAAAAACGAGTGGCTAATAAAGGAAGGGGTAAAAGTGGAAGTGCTAGAACCATTGTAGCATTTAAAAAGGGGCATCATTGTTTTTTTGTTTTTGGTTTTGAGAAAAACACTAAGAGTAATATTTCTCTTAATGAAGAAAAAGCGCTTAAAATTATTGCTAAAACCTTATTTACTTATTCAGATAACGAATTGGTTATATTGATAAAAGATGGCTCATTAATAGAGGTGAGAGATGAAGACAATCAAAAGTAATATTATTGATGCTATGTTAGAAACAGCAAAGGATCTACGGTTAAATCCAATTACGATCAAGGAAATTGAGTTATTAAATTTGAGTGAAGTTAAGTCGCTTAACTCATCAGAGATAAGAAAAATGCGAATTAAAGAAAAATTAAGTCAGGCAGTTATGGCTCGAATATTAAACGTTACTCCGTCTACATACCAAAAATGGGAAAGGGGAGAAGTACATCCTAGAGGAGCTAACTTAAAATTACTTCGCTTGGCACATGATCATGGAATTGAATATATTCTCGCATGAGAAGAGAGCCGATATTAGTCTAAAATTGATAATCTCAAGTAATTGGCATGTGGCACTTAATCAATTGAAGCAATTGAGCGTTCTCGTCTATGCAAAAATTAGGAATTCTTGATAAAGATACCTATTTAAGAATTAAATTAACCCTATGCTTCAATAATCAGCCTCTAGCCTATTCAATCCGAACTATTTGCATATTGAAAGGCACGTAAATCAAAACGCGGCATGATGGCGTAAACATGTTCAATGATATCTGATTGAATAGCTTCGTATTTTATTGAATCGGTTTCATTGGTAAAAAAATACAATTCAAGTGGCAAACCTGTCGAGGAGGCTTGTAATTGACGAATCAGAATTTTTAGATTTTTATGCACGGATTTATGCTGACTCAGATAACTCTCTAAATAATGGCGAAACCCGCCAAGGTTGGTTTGTGAATTATTGGATTTTTTTGAATCAGAAAGCAGATCATTCAATGATGATAAAAAAATATCATCAATTATTTTAATTGAGTTGATATCAATCATGATGCTGCGCTTAACACGTCGACCGCCAGATTCATGCATTCCGCGCCAATTTTTTAGTCCAGAAGTGAGCAAGGAATAACTGGGAATGGTGACAATAGTTTTATCAAAATTTTGAACCTTTACTGTATTTAGCGAAATTTCGATGACTTCACCGTCGGCTGCAAAATTAGGCATTTCAATCCAGTCGCCTATTCTTACCATGTCATAAGCGGTTAATTGAATAGAGGCAACAAAGCCCATGATCAAATCTTTGAAAATCAAGGCAAGAAAAGCGGTGGCCGCACCAAATCCACTAATAAAATAAATAGGCGGTTCATCAATCATCTTCGATGCAAACAAGATAATGGTGAACGCGATAATAACTATTTTTAACAATTGTAAATAACTTTTGATAGGCTTTATTTTTGCGATGGGATATTGGTTATACCGATCGTTTATGCAATTCAAAGTTGCTAATAGAATAAATCCAACATCCAACAGGATATAAATTTCAGATATTTGTTCCACAAGACTCGCGAGAAATAATTTGAAAGTCGGATAATCAATATCAAAAACATAACTAAAATGGTGGATAAGTATTGCAGGAACAAGATAGGTTATCCGATGAAGGAGGCGATTTTTGATAATGATTTTTCCAAGTCCGGTATGATTTTTTGAAAATAGCTTATCAATCAGCGCAATAAACACATGTTTTGCAACAAAATGATTAAAGGCAAAAACCGCGCAGGAGCTAAACAATATGATCGAAAATATAACGACCGATGCGGAGAATCCATTAAAGTTAGCTAAAGTGTATTGCATAGAGTTTACTCGAATTTTAGTAGCCTGAATTGAATAAATATTATACATAAATTGAGTTATTTAGTCAATTATCAATAATTTGGTGTGGTTCAACTAAAAAAAACGCGTAGGTCGGCGCCCCTGGCCCGACATTCCTACCCGCGGAGCCATTGTCCAGCCAGGGGTGCCGACTTCGTCATAAATAAAAAAAGCCTTGATTGGCAGCTAGTTGCTTAAGCATAAACCATGTTGTGTCCTAACAGGGCTTTATATTAACGCCGGTGATTAAGTTTATTGAATATAGAGCTGTTCATTGTTGCATGCACGTTGTTAATAAAATAAATGTTACTATAGTAATTGCTATGCGTAGGGCAATAAAAGGAATGAGCTGGTATCGCTAATTATAGAAATCACGCCGAATCCAAGTAGGTGCAATATGAATTAGTTATTGCTCATCGATTATCAACCTTAAGACATGGACAGAATTGTCGTCTTTGTCAGTGGAAAAATCGTAGAAGATGGCGATTTGAACACCTTATTAAGGAATAAAGACAGTCATTTTTACAAAATGTGGGAAATGCAGGCGGAAGGATTTATACCGCCAGTATCAGAATTATTATCTAAGTCCTATGAAAAATTTAAGGGTTGAAGAATGACTGTTAAGATTAGGAAAGCATACAAGGCTGATCTTCCGCAGATAGTGCGACTACTGGCTAATGATCCCTTAGGTAAACAACGTGAATCCTATGAAGATCCTTTGCCGCAAAACTACTATACGGCGTTTACCGAAATTGATTCCGATCCAAATAATTATCTTATCGTTCTTGAAAAGGCTAATAAAATTATTGGTACTGCCCAACTGACAATTGTTAGGTATTTAACTTACCAAGGAGGGAGGCGCGGTCAAATTGAGGGTGTACGAATTGATGAATCTTACCGAGGCCAGGGAATTGGCAAGCTGATGATAGAGTGGGCTATTAATAAATCACGGGAATTAAATTGTCATTTAGTGCAATTAACAATGGATAAAAAACGTTTTGAAACCATTGAGTTTTATCAAAAGCTAGGATTCATCGCAACTCATGAGGGTTTAAAATTACATTTATAGTAGGGCTAAGGAAAAGTATTTCGCAAAGTGAAAAATTACTTTCAGTCTCCTTATTCGAATTTAAACGCATTCTTCACATTGATTTTTTTACGGTGTCATCAGCGTCATCATTTTTTTCTTCAGGCTTGTCAATATTTTCTTTCAATAAGCTTGATGTAATTCCAGATAGCGCTTTCTTATACTCTTGAGTCGTAGATTTAAGACAGGGAGAACCTAGACCTATACTCTCGCAAACATAGTTAATGGCATCTCTGAACGCTTGGATACAAGGATTTTTCTCCTCCAACATGAGAGATAAGAAACTAGAATTGTCGTTGGTGAAAGGAATTTTAGCCAACCCTTTTAATGCATCAATAGCTAATAGTGTTTTTTCTTTGTAATCTTTCCAAGTGGAATTTTGTGGAAGAGGTTGGCCCTTTGCTAATAAACTATTCTTTACTAGAGAAAAGCCGATTATTTGAGCAGCGGGCTGAAAAATTTCAAGTTCTGGATGAACTTGCATAGAAAGTCGCCGTTCCTTCACCTCTTCATTATCGAATATATCAAAATTGGATATGCTCTCAAAATCGCTTGAACTAACTAAAAAATTTCGCTCATCTAAATCATCCTGAACATCTCTCCAATCTAAAAAAAGTTTATGAGCTTGGCCTTCTGCCATATCATCATTTAGAGAATCTTCATTAGGAAGATTTGTATAAAAAGCTATTTCTGGGAGAAAACTGCTGTTTTCTATCACGGAGTTGCGTTTCTCCGAGAATTCCTCGATCGCTTCTGCTGCAAAAATATTGGTCGTATCTAAAAGTTTTTTATAGAATGATTTAAAGGCTTCATTGATTATACGTTCAATCTCTACATAGACTTCTTTATTATTCATGATCCGATGCGAAAATTAATTGTTCTAAATCACTAGAGTTTGGAGAAGATAATCTTTGAATTAGTTCTCCCTTTAGATTTTCAAGTTCCTGCGAAGGCTCCCCTCTATTTTTGGTAATAGCTTCGCCCAAATCCTTTAATAATTTAGCATTAGATAGGTTTCTTAAGGGTTTTATGCTCATAATTAATCCTGATATACGTATTTATTTAATATAGCACAGTATTTCTTAGGGAATCTGGCGTGTTCATCATGCCTAATAGCTGTTCTTCAATAGCGCCCTTATCAGCGACTAACTGGTAAGCTTTGCTCCTCATCGCAGGCACAACAACAATCTGCAACAGCTTTAAAAAGTAGGTAGGCTAAATAGGGCCATAGTACAGGTATGCAAACAGCCACTATGATCATTCCAAGAGAAGGATTGTCTAAATCCCATTTGTTTTCGATTTGCACTTTAGGGTTAGAAGCTTTGGTGAAAAATTGATTCTGCTTATTAGGTCTTTGAGTAATTTTCTCGCTTTTAAGTTGAACTGACTTTTTAAGATTGTTATCTTGTTGAATGGTTGCAAGAGATCTATCTAAAGGGAGGATAGGATTATCATCCAATATCTCCTCAACACGATTTTCAGCTATATTTAACTCTTGAAGATCAATCCCTGCTTCAACGGGTATTTTTCTTAGAAGAATTTTTCTATCTTCCTGGCTGACTAGGTCTAGAAAAAATTTGGCCATCGCCCATTCTTTGTGCGTAATTAGATGATCAAAAGGAGTTTTACCCGAATGATCCTTGACATAAATATTAGCGCCATGCTCAATAAGAGTTTTGATTAAGGCTTTGCGCCAAATTAATTCCATGAAATCAAGGGGCTTAAAAGGGAGTTCTTTATCTGATGCGTAGGAGATTAACCACTCGAGCTGCGTATTTTTTTTCAAACAAGGATAATGCAGGGCGGTAAAGCCTGATAAGCTTTCCATTTGATTTACCAATGCTTTTTTTTGTAACAGATCTGCAACTAATAAAAAATATTGATTTTTAGCTGCCAAAGTTAATGCAGTATTCATAATCGAGGTCTCAATATCAATCGGAACTCCCTTTCCAAGGAAAAAGCTAACCGCTTCACGATGACCATTTTCGGCAGCTTCATGAATCGGCAAATATCCTGAACGATATATTGAAAAATCCATTTTAACTTCATCGATTAAGTATTTTAAAACATGAACATGACCCTCCTTGGCCGAATGGTGTAAAATTCCTTCTTGAGCCTTTAGAGAAGCTTTAGGCAAAAGGAGTTTGACTGCTTCTAAATTCCCAGCTCTAACTGCTTCAAATAGAGGAGTATAACCGTATCTGTTGTTAACGTTTGGGTTAATATCTGTTTGATTCATTAACAGAGTAAGGATGCCAAGGGATCCACTTCTCGCAGCAAGATGAAGTGGCGTTTCACTGCAATCTAACGAGAGATGCCCATTCCCGTCTGCTTTAAATCCTAAATCGAGTAAATATTGCACAATGTTTGTTTGCACGCCACGAACTGCCCACCATAAAGGGCTACTTTCCTTATCGTTAATAAATTGGTGCTTTACTCGCTCTGCGATAACCTTCACAACCTCCTCATGGCCGGCTTCAGCCGCACAGCACAGTGGTGTTTGACTTTTACTGTTCTGGTCAAGAAGATCTTTAACATTATTCATCAATAATAAAACCATATCTTCATAGCCAACAAGCGCGGCAAGATGAAGAGGAGTATTATCCGAAAATTCTGGTGACTCGCGATGTCGTAATTCAAGATCTGTACTTTTCAATCTTGAATAGCAATCAAATCCTTTATCTATTAAGTCTTTTACCAATTCTATTTGATGACATAAAACTGCGTGATGGATTAAAGTTTTCGCGCTCTGTTCGGTAAGATTTAAATCCTTCACAGAATTAACATCATAAAGTTCAGTTAATAGAGTTTGAAATAGATAATCTAATAAAATTTGATCTTTTGCGTAGGCTGCAAATTTCAGTAAGTGATTAAAAAGAGTATGATTCGTGTCAGGATTTTTTATCCCTAAATCTACCTTATCAAGAAGGGAAATTCTTTGAGTCGGTAGAGTATTTTTAAATTCAAAGAGAAATTGTTTTTGTTTTATATCAAAGGTTTTATACTCTTGCGCTGAAATCTGCAAAAACTGATGCTGCCAACTTGGACCCTTTAGCACTATTTTATTAAGAAAATTAGGAAATTGGGTTGTAAGTAGTCTGAGCCAATGGGTAGAAACCTCGTGGTATAGTTTGAAAAAGTAGCTATTGGTCAAAGCTAGAGCTGGTAGGTTCTTAATAATAGAGAAAATAAGACGCCATACGTCTTCTGGTAATATTTCGAGGTCATTTTGATGGACTTTAGTCAGCATAATTAAAAAATTCTCTTATAGCGTAAAAATTAAACATTTTACATTGAAGTCAATTTTAAGGCAATATTTGCTAGGATGATTATTTGGAAAATCTTAAAAAAAACTATTTCCCAAATTTGAAACCAATTAAATTAACCCTTAACTGGAAGTTTAGACATGTTGATACAAATCAGTGCAGCGTATATACTTGTTTATACGCTTCATGGAGAATTCTATGACATACAAAACTACCACAGTTACAGTTCAAAAATGGGGCAATAGCCTTGCGGTGCGCATTCCAGCAGCAATGGCTCGAAGCGCAGATTTTCATCTGGGTACCTTAGTTGAGATAGAAGCTCATGATGGGACTGTTCTAATTAAAGCAACAGGTCGTCGAAAATTAACTCTGAATGAAAGACTTGCTGCTTTTGATCTAGAAAAACATGGCGGCGAAACAATGGTTGTTCAACCAATTGGCTTGGAGAAATTTTAATGACCAAGAAAGCTAATTGGGCTCCTGATCGTGGTGATATTATTTGGATCGACTTTAATCCTCAAAGCGGATGTGAAATGCGTGATATGCATCCCATGTTGGTTTTATCTCCCATCAAATTTAATGAACGAACCGGTATTGTGATTGGTCTGCCAATGACTACGGCCAAATACAACAGCACTAATCCATTTGCTATTCAATTTAAGGCCAAGCAAAACATTGTTAGTTATGTGCTAACACATCAGCCAAAATCATTCGACTGGCGACAACGAAATGCAAAATTACATCCCTGGAAATGTGCACCCCCTGAAGTACTCGATGAGGCATGTGAGTTACTTAACCAGATTACATGAGAAGTATTGGGGTCAGGGCTTGAAG
>JACCWL010000286.1 GCA_013697645.1 Tatlockia sp.
TGTAAAAAAGGGATAAAAGCCAAGCGATTCAAAGCAACCTTGCAACCTGATTATGCGCAAAAAGTGCTAAGTGGTATTTTTTGAGCACTCATGCGTTTGCCCTGGTGATCAAACCTAGGACAATCTACTTAAGCGAGAAAAATGGTAAACTTGCCTATACGGTTATACCGTTTAATAAATCGAAATTAGTGCAAAATATTCCCACCTCACTCGATGTGCCGGAAATTTTTTCACTAGAATCCTTGCTGACATTAAAAGAAAATATTTTAAAAGTCACTGAAAATAATAATCACACCCAAAAGAAAACTAAATCTTCGTGGACTTATAAAGAATTAAGAAAGCTTGATATATTGAAAAATCTTTGTAAAGTAGAGGATACTTTGGTAGTTACTTACGCTAATGAGGTTCAAGAAGATACCAGAGCAAAGCTTCCATGGGTGATAACATCTCCAGTAGGCTTAACCATTTTATGGTGGCTTTTTTCAGCGACCTTTATGATACCAATGATAATTGCGGAAAATAAAACGTTAAAATATATAAATAGCACCTACAATTTTTCCAAACATGAACAAAATGTTTTGTCCTACGCTGGGGATGGATTTTATGCCGTTGGGACAATGCTTTCAGGATTGTTATCTTTGCTCTGTGTCTTGATGTTGCGAGAAAAATATGTCGCAAATAGCAATCATACCGCTCGCAATGAAGCCCGCAAGCTTTTTGGTTTTTTTAAGGATGAAAGTAGTGATGAGGATAATTCTCGGTCCTTTGAAATGGAAGAACTGAAAGATGAACAATGTATTATCTCACTTTTATCTGAAGATGAAGAGGATCAGTTAATTTCGGATAACAGCGGTTACTCCACTAATTATGACATTTAACTTTGAGTATCTCCTGGATACCGCGGATAAACCGCGGCAAGTCGGCATCGGGCAGCGTTAAGTGGGCATTGGGATACACCACGCTTAGTCGCCATTGAGTTAAACCCCGGTAAGCTGGTATCGGGGTAGCAAATATCAGCCCTAGCTTAGATTTTTAATAAAAGAAGTTAATTCCTCTATAGCAATTTCGCTAGTCTCGGCCTTATCGCGGGCTTTGTATTCAATTACCTTTTTTTCAAGGCCTCGTTCACCCACTACAAAGCGGTGCGGTATGCCGATTAGATCACTATCAGCGAACAAGACCCCGGGACGTTCGTTCCTATCATCAAGTAAGACATCAAAACCCAAAGCTAAGCATTGTTGATAAAGTGCTTCGGATTGCTCTTTCACTAGCTCTGAGCGCTGTCCATTAATAGGAATAATTACTATTTGGAAAGGTGCTATAGCCTGCGGCCACACAATACCTCGTTCATCATGATGCTGCTCAATGGCAGCCGCTACTACACGGCTAATCCCTAACCCATAGCAACCCATTGTCATTATCTGCGGCTGACCTTGCTCATTAATGACAGAGGCATTCATAGCCTTTGCATATTTATCGCCTAGTTGAAAGACATGACCCACTTCAATTCCGCGGCAAGAGCGTAATTTCCCTTTGCCATCAGGGCTAGGATCGCCTTCTTTGACAGAGCGTAAATCATAAGCCTCATGGTTTTCTGCATCCCGTTGCCAGGCGGCATTAAGATAGTGTTTGTCAGCCTTATTAGCGCCACAAATAAAAGAAGTCATCGCTAAGGCGCTATGATCAACGATCACAGGAATAGACAGTCCAATAGGACCTAAAGAACCGAGGGGTGCTTTTAGCTGCTTAAGGACCTTTTCTTCCTCTACCAAAGAGAGAGGTGATTTAACAAGCGGGTGCTTGCTTGCTTTGACTTCGTTTAATTCATCATCTCCGCGCAGAACCAGAGCAACTAAAGGATGTTCCTTGCCTTCGACAATCAAGGTTTTAACCATCTGATCGGGGCTAGTGTTTAAAAAACTTGCCACTTCAGCGATAGTTTTAATCCCTGGCGTATCAAGTTCTGAGCGATTCTCTTGTGGCAGGGTAGTGGATTTAGGCGGAAAAAGGGAGGTTGCCTGTTCAATATTGGCTGCATAGTCAGAGCTATCGCTGTAGAAAATCAAGTCCTCTCCCGTATCTGCTAAAACCTGGAATTCATGTGAAGCCGAACCGCCAATAGCACCGGTATCGGCTTCCACGGCTCTATAACGCAAACCTAAGCGGTCGAAAATACGGCAATAGGTTTGATACATGTTTTCATAAGTCTCTTGCAAGCTTTCCTGGCTTAAATGAAAAGAATAAGAGTCCTTCATTATAAATTCGCGAGCGCGCATCACGCCAAAGCGTGGCCTAATTTCATCACGAAATTTGGTTTGAATTTGATATAAATTGATCGGTAATTGTTTATAGGATTGTAATTCTTTGCGGATTAAATCCGTAATGACTTCTTCATGAGTCGGTCCAAAACAATATTCACGCTGATTAGAGTCAATCATTGTTAATAACTGGTCACCAAACGTGTCCCAGCGTCCTGTTTCTTGCCATAACTCCGCAGGTTGGACTGCTGGCATGAGTACCTCTAAAGCCATCGCATTATTCATTTCTTCACGAACAATTTGCTCGACCTTGCGCAAGACTTTCAAGCCAAGAGGGAGCCAGGTATAAAGACCTGAGCCAAGTTTACGAATCATACCAGCTCGTAACATGAGTTGATGAGAGATAATTTCTGCATCATTAGGTGTTTCTTTAAGCGTCGTTAATAGCCATTGTGATGCACGCATGTCTGCTCCATTTTAAAAAAATATCGGTGATTATACTTCTGTACCACTGAAAGGTATCTACTCTTTTTTACTTTTTAACACTCTTATGATAGATTTGCCCACAATTAAAACAGCGGGGAATTTTAGATGACCAGAAAATTAGTAGATGTTCATCTAATACAACTACACATTAATAAAGCTATCGATCGTCTCCCCCAAGAGGATATCAGCAAAATCGGTTTGCACCCCTTGAGTCGGTCTGATTTACAACTTCAAAAAAGCTTTGCCCTGCTTCATAGCCCCTTAAAAAAACCAAAGTGGTTTGAAGGGTATCAGGATTGCATTGATCATTTGATTATGGAAATCGATGGTTTAGTAGCACAAATTAAAACAGAGAATGCTAAAGAAGCAAAAAAAAGAACCCTTGTTTCGGCATTAATTGCCGCGAAGATGTTAATTCAACATGGCCTTGACTATCTTGCTCATCAAGCAGAAGCAAAACAAATTGAATATATGTCTGATGTTATCCAGCTTCAGAAAAAAGTTGAGGAAGGCTTGGATGTTTTTTTTCCTGAAAGAGAAAAAATTTTTCATCTTAATCTAAGAGAGCTCAGAACTGATTATGAACGAGCCTATTCAGTAAATTTTGGTAAGGGTTTTTTGGGTTTTTTCACGCTGCCTGCAAGACTTTATTTTCGCCAAAACTCGCGCATCCCGGTTTTAGAATTTCTTGAAAAGGTAGATCAATGCCTGATTATCTATGACCAAGTATATACCCCAGAAACTAAGCGTTTAATCAAATTAACTGCACTAAATTTGATTCGTTTTACAATACAAGCAGAGTTCTATGGCTACAATAGCCTTTTACTTCGGCTAGTTAATGAGCGATTAACCGAGGCAGGCTTTCCTAATAGTCCGGTAATTATGGGTAATTTTTCAAAGTTCTGTAGTTCTCATCGCATTCATATGCCAGTCGAAATCAACGATTTTTATCAGGAATGTGTGTCGCCTAGATTTTAGGTTAGGGCAGGAACCTATTTATCTAGACGTTAAAAGAATCAAACTGAAGATTTAGCTTTCGGTAGTGCTATAAATAATGAGCCTGCGTGATTTAACTGATTTGCTTCAACGCCAGCACGGTCACCTTCACCCATGTAGACGTCCACATGTGCCCCGACAATGGCGCCGCCTGAGTCTTGGGCTATACACCATGAAGTCGATTTTTTGCAACTGTAGATAATATTCATTCCAACAGGAATTACTCTGTGATCTGTTGCACAGGAAGCATGGGGCGTCAGAGAAATATTTTCTGAACCATAAGGTCCACCATCCTCTTTGACAAAAAATACAAAGCTTTGATCACGATTTCGCAGATTGTCGGCTCTCTCACGGTTAAGAGGATTATCTAAATATTGACGAATTTGCTTTTCTGAGGAAGCGCTCACTTTAATCTCTTTAGATACGTTGCAGCGTAACTTTGTTTCATCATGACATTTGGGATCTTTAGCACAACGTTCGATTGCATCAAGGTTGCCACCGCAGGTTGGGTCTTGTGCACATTGGACAATACGACCCAGCATGGTGCGTGGTCTTCCATTGTGGCCATCGTAATTCAGATGGATTATTTTACCATCTAGCATTAATGAACCTGAACCTTGAACCATTATAAAAGCGGGATCGTTTGGATCTTTTACGTAGCCAATTACATGTTTTTGAGCTAAGGCACCCTGGGCAATTTCATTTCGATTCGGCGCTATAGAGTATCGGCCATTGTCATTTTTCAGACAAAAACCGCGCGCAATTTTTGTAAGATCGTCAACGCCACAAAGAGGGAATTTCAAATTATGTTTTTTGCACTCCGAAGCTGCATTGACCACGCCTGGATTATTATAGATGGGATGTAAAAAGTCTCCGCCGCGCTCAGTTCGAGCTTCAATAGCGGCTGGCGCGTAATAGGCAGTAAATTGAAACTCGCCTTTTTTAAATCCCGCATGATTCTCAGGCCACCCCTCACTTTTATACCAGTCAAATTCGGTTTTGATACTGGATAAATATTTGTGAAAATCTCCATTGGCAGCTCTCGCAAGGCTGAGCATTTTTTGGTTGGTATCTAAGCACCATTCTTGCATGGTGTATTCAATGCCCGCAATCGTCACTCTTTGAAATTCACCTTTATTTTTACTACAGTTCTTAATCTGATGATCCAATGCTGTGATAACTTCATCCATAGAGCCAACAGGCTTATCACTGGGTAACTCAGATGCTGAAACTTTATGAAATTTAAAGCGCAGGACCCCGGGCTCTTTGGCGGCCATCTTTTGTCTTGAGGTAAAATCCGAGAGCCTTCTTACATCTAAACAACGCTGGATTGGATCTATAGGCAGGGCAGCTTGAGTGAGGATGCTAAAGGTCATAAGTGAAGTTATGAGGGCAGCTTTAATCATTTTGTTATTTAACCTAGCGCGACTAATTTGATAATAAAAGAATGATTATATAGGCTATCGAGCTATCGTCAAAGGGTTGCTAAATTTAAGATCTAACTCTCCTTCTATAACTGGCTTGTCCACTAAAGGGTTGAAAGATGACTTACCCTCTATTAAAGGACTTAAACCCCATAAACCCTTTTTAGCGACAAATATAGAACAACTTCTATTGGATTGGACCCTGAGGTATCGACGCCTTTTATGTGTCGTCCCCGCGTAGGCCTGAATCTTCTACACATGTTGCCTTATGGTTCCATTTATGATCAACTACTTTTTTTTTATTGAGAGAAGTTATGAACATAGACCTATCAGATGCAGA
>JACCWL010000296.1 GCA_013697645.1 Tatlockia sp.
GCCCGACATGGGGCTAACGGGTACGAAATGTCGGGCCAGGGGCGCCGACCTAGGTGTTTTGATCTTCAAGGGCTGCCTTTGGCTCGACATTTGTCAAAATATTGCAATCCTGTCATCGCACACTTTCATAGCCGCCGACTACACCGGATTTCGACATAACAATTTGCCATAACTGGGCGCTTCTTGCTCTGAACATGCCGGCGCACATTAATAAATAGTAGCGCCACATCCGATAGAATTGTAGATCATAGAGTGGCTCGAGGGATCCCCAACTTTTTTCAAAATTCGCATCCCAGGCTAATAAAGTTTTATCATAATGCGGACCAAAATTATGCCAGTCTTCCACTACAAAATTCTTCTCGATTGCCTTTGTTAATTGCACCATTGAAGGTACGTTGCCATTCGGAAAAATGTATTTATTAATCCAGGGATCGGTGTAGGTTGTGGTTTCATTTGCTCCAATGGTATGCAGTAAAAATAAGCCTTCGTTGCTTAGTTGTGACTCCATTAATTTGAGGAAATTGTGGTGATTTTTGTGGCCAATATGTTCAAAAGCGCCAACACTAGCTAATTTGCTAAATTTGATTTGCTTGGGATTATAGCTTGGGCTGTCGCGATAATCAGCGACATAAAAATCAATTGGTAAATGATTATAACGCTCTTTTGCATAGGTAATTTGCGCTGAGGCAATGCTTATACCTACCACAGGGCAACCATAATGTTCCGCTGCGAAAGCGGCTAATCCTCCCCAACCACAACCGACATCTAATAAAGTATCCTGACTTGTTAAATGTAATTTTTTACAAATTAATTCATATTTTGCAAGCTGGGCTGATGTGAGATCGTCGGCATTTTTCCAATAGCCACAGCTATAAGCCATGCTCTCGCCCAGCATTAATTCAAATAAATTGTTATCAAGATTATAATGTTTTTGAGCGACTTGTTTTGCTCGGCTTCTACTTTGATAGTTGATTATCGAAGTTGACCAATTATAAAAAGACTGCAACCAATTAAATTTTAACTCTCTAAAGGCTGCTGCGCGGCAAAGTCGATAAGAGAACTCATCGATTCGTTCACAATCCCACCAGCCAGCCATGTAGGTCTCACCGAGGCCAAGCGAACCATCTCTGATAATTCGTTTTAAGGCTCTATTGTCAAAGAGTTTAATGTCGTGCGGTTTTGAACCATTTATTGTTATGCCTGCCTGATCAAGGATGCTTTGAAAATATTTTGGAATGAGAAAATTGTTCATTCGCCTCGGCTCCTTCCATCCATAGATAAAATAAAATAAAATAAATTGTCTCCAGAATCGCATTAATTTATCTACTAGTAAATTCTGATCTTGGAATTTAGACAAAACGCAGATGTAGGGCCTAAAGAGCTTTCGCTCAATTACAATTAAAGATCTAAAATTGCACAGCCATTCCTGTGTTAATATAGTTCTCCAAACTCCACAATTGGCCGCTAATACGTTGTCCTGCAGAAAGATCTATAGTTATATTTTTAGCAAGAAGGTATTCAATACCAGCATCCATATTAAAGCCAGAACCTTCATCAGGGCCTGTTTTACTCTGTCCAAAGATTTCACCATAGATTTGTAAATTATCTTTTAAAGACCAGGATATAACTGCATCGGGGTTTACACTATTATATCGTCGGCCACCATCAAATTTAGAATCCGTTAATGTAGTGAAACTGAGTTGAAAGACGGTGGCTAATTTTTTAGTTAATTTATAATTAAAAATTCCAGCCACAAGCGCTTCAGTACCTGCGCTGCCAAAGTATTTAGAACCTGATGGAGGGGTAATGCTAGCTTCAAAAGTTAGCAGCATTTTCTTGCTACCTTTAACGATATGTTTAAAACCCATTATTGTGTCTGACAATCCAGAAAATCGAGTTGTTGTTGAAGTATTATCATTAAACATTTCAGACAAGCCTTTACTGATTTCTTTGGATTCTGAATTTTGAGTTTTTGCTGGCTGATTAGGCTTCATAAGTGCTGGGGGTTCATTACTGCTCTTTTCTGTCTCAGACGATGAAATCATTTTTTGACGATTATAATTCGGTAAAAAAACAAAGAACTCACTATTCCAGGGTAAGCCAAAGCGAAGCTCTGAGTTAGGAAAATTCTGGATTTGACTGTGCTCATCTAATTTCATTGCTTGGTAGCCTAGCTCAAACACCATCTTATTGGTAGGAACTGTACAGGCACTATCAGCGACTGTCGGCCTATTTACTATCGAAAGAAACGCATTAGGTCCACTACAAAGAGGGGGTGGCTCTGCAAAGATCTTAAAAGACGCCGCAGAAATCAAAATACCTGTAGTTAGTAGCCATCCTTGAAGCGTTGCCATATATGTCTCGTAATACCTGATATTAAGCCCGATGCAAGTGTAATATCTATTTCAAAATAAAGGCAATAGCTATTAGAATCCATCAGGCTGTACAAGGGCTTATTCTCGAATTGCTTACCCTGCGCATTTGAAAGTGTCCTGATGTAAATCAAGTGGCTTTGGAGCAATTTCCCTTAAATCATCCCTTACTTGTGTTTTAAAAAATGAGCTCTGTTCTTTGGGGCAAGCCTTATAAACCTTCCTAAATGTTTGAGTATCTATTTCAGCTTTTTTAGAAGAATTTTCTTTGGTCTGAGCTAAGTCAATCAAACAAAAGGATGTACCAAAGGTGCAATTTATTCCATAGCCAATTGCGACATTAAACTGTTTATTAGGACATTCGGGATAGTTGTGTAGAATCCAACGTTGATAGAATTTTTTAGCTCTTGTAGTGGGGGTATCTTCCGCAGTTTCTGTAGCTAGTTGATAGCAATTATATTCAGAGACATTCAGCACAGCCTTTTCAAAATCTTGCCATAAACGATCAGCTGCAGCCTTGTCTTCTGCAAAGAATACCTTAGAGGTTAAATCGATTAACTGGTTAAATTCCTTCAAGTCCATTTGTGTGCTCCCTAGGAAGGTTAAAAATTTAGTATAGGGGAAATGGTTGATTAAATATATTACTCTTTGCACAGTTTGAATTATAAGTATAAATTCGTCCCATTTTTTATGAACTAGGGAGGGTGGGGAGGTATCTAGAACACCCTCTAAAGCGTCTCAACTGTCTTTTTGTGATGCTCTAGTTTCTCTTTTGTAAGTTTAGCTTGCAGCAATTTCTCCCGCTCTTTAGCGATAATATCCACAGGAGCATTGTCTCTAAATTTAGGATTATCCAGTTTGCCTTCGGCAAGAGCGATGTCTTTATCAAGCTTGGCTATTTCTTTATTCAGACGAGCCAATTCAGCTTCTTTATCAATGAGGTCTGCCATTGGAATAAGTAATTCCATTTCACCAACCACGGCTGTTGCCGAAACAGGAACGGTTTCATTCTCTTGCATAAAGCGGATGCTGGTTAGTTTACTCAGCGACATTAGTGTGGTTTGATATTTTTCAATGCGCTCTTTGGTTGTCGGGTTTAGGTTACGCAAAATTAGGGGAATAAGCTTTGCAGGTGAAATAGTCATTTCACTACGAATAGTTCGTATTGATTGAACAACAGTTTTTAACCAAGAAATTTCTTCTTCAATTTCGAAATCGATATAGTCATTGTTGACCGTTGGATAAGGGCTTAGCATGATACTTTCACCGTTTTGCGTCATGAGCTTGCTCGTACGCTGCCATATTTCTTCGGTGATGAAAGGCATAATTGGATGTAATAAACGCAGAATATTATCCAGCACATGAATAAGGGTTCGACGCGTTCCTCGCTTCTTCGCTGGTAAAACTTCAGTGTCATAAAATACTGGTTTTGATAATTCCAGATACCAATCACAGTATTCATGCCAAACAAAGTCATAAAGTGTATTGGCAAGCAAATCAAAACGATAAGTTTCAAAATAATGATGACAGAGGGCAACTGTGTTTTGTAAGCGAGAAAGTATCCAATCATCCGCAGGACTGTATTGGAATGCACCATCGCCAAAATCAATTTGCTCCTCATCAGTATTCAACACAACATAACGGGAAGCATTCCATAACTTATTACAAAAATTGCGGTAACCTTCAACACGCCCCAGATCAAAACGTACATTGCGGCCAGTTGATGCTAAAGAGCAAAAAGTAAACCGCAGGGCGTCTGTACCAAAGGCTGCAATACCTTCAGGGAATTCTTTACGTGTCGCCTTTGCAATCTTGTCGCGGACGGAGGGTAATAAAAGATTAGCAGTTCTTTTTTCTACCAGGCTGTCAATATCAATTCCGTCAATAATATCTAAGGGATCTAGCACATTTCCCTTTGATTTAGACATTTTATGGCCTTCACTATCGCGAATTAGGCCTGTTATAACCACGTCCCGAAAAGGTACTTTTCCGGTAAATTTCAAACCCATCATAATCATGCGCGCCACCCAGAAGAAAATGATGTCGAAACCAGTGATTAAGGTAGAAGTAGGGTAAAATTGTTCAAGTTCTGATGTTCTCTCAGGCCAGCCCAGTGTTGAAAAAGGCCAAAGAGCTGATGAAAACCAAGTGTCGAGAACATCTTCATCTTGCTTTAAGACAGTTGATTCATCAAGTTTGTTTTTGAAGCGAACATCATTTTCGCTATAGCCAACATAGATATGTCCTTGATTGTCATACCAAGCTGGAATGCGGTGTCCCCACCATAATTGTCTAGAGATACACCAATCTTCAATATTATCCATCCAGCTAAAAAAGGTCTTTGACCAAGTTTCTGGAATAAAACGAATTTCGCCTTTTTGAACGGCTTCAATAGCGGGTTCAGCTAAAGGTTTGGTTTTTACATACCATTGATCAGTGAGTAAAGGTTCAATGATAACATTTGATTTTTCACCGCGAGGCACTTTTAATTTATGAGGTTCCGTTTTAACTAAGAGGTCGGCGTTTTCCAGATCTGCAATGATTTGCGTACGAGCGACAAAACGATCCATGCCTTGATAAGCGAGAGGCGCATTTTTGTTAATAGTTCCTTTTTTTGTAAGGATATTAATTAAAGGCAAATCATGGCGTTTGCCAATTTCATGATCGTTAAAATCATGGGCTGGTGTTATTTTGACGCAGCCAGAGCCAAATTCTTGATCGACATAATCGTCTGCAATAACGGGGATAGTCCTATCGCACAAGGGAAGATGTAGCCTCTTGCCAACTAGGTGCTGAAAGCGAGGATCGTCTGGGTGCACGGCAACTGCTACATCACCTAGAAGAGTTTCGGGTCTTGTAGTAGCAATAACTATTGATTCATCAGAATCAACTATGAGATAACGAATATGCCATAAAAAACCATCTTCTTCTTCAGAGAGTACTTCTAGATCTGAAACTGCAGTTCCTAACTTAGGATCCCAGTTGACCAAACGTGTACCGCGATAAATGAGGCCCTCATCATAAAGTTGGATAAAAACTTTTTGCACTGCTGCCGATAAACCTTCATCCATAGTAAAGCGTTCACGTGACCAATCAACTGAGGAACCAATCCGACGCATTTGGCCTGTTATGGTTGATCCTGACTCTTCTTTCCAAGTCCAAATACGCTTAAGAAATTGTTCACGAGTCATATCTTTACGAGAGAGCCCTTGGCTTTCAAGTTGGCGTTCGACGACGAGTTGCGTAGAAATTCCGGCATGATCAGTACCAGGTTGCCAAAGAGTTTTTAAACCTTGCATACGTTGGTAACGTATTAAAGCATCCATTAACGTATGTTGAAAACCATGACCCATATGCAAAGAGCCAGTGACATTGGGTGGTGGAAGCATAATGCAATAACTTTTTCCTTCTCCCCGGGGAGAAAAATAATGGTGGCTTTCCCATTTTTCATAACAGGCTTGCTCAATGGCTTGCGGGGAGTAAGTCTTATCCATGGTTTAAGAACTCGTACTAATGAAAGTCGCGAATTCTAACACATCCTTGCTAGGGGAAAAAGAATATCCGTGAACATCGAGCTATATAAAAAAACGCGTAGGTCGGCGCCCTTGGCCCGACATTTCTTACCTGTGCAGCCATTGTCGGGCCAGGGGCCCGACCTACGATTTCCATTTTTGTAAAAACAATATGTGGAGAGTTATGACTTTAATGGGTTCTACAATTAAAACTCAATCCCGTGCTCTGTCTGTAATTTTTTAACAAAGGATTCTTCTTCTTTTACCGGAATGATTGGAACGGTTTTGCCTTTTTCATCCTTATCATTGTCATGGCGATGATCCGAAGCTAGGTAAGTATACATCGTGGGTACAACAAAAAGTGTAAAGCCAGTTCCAATTAATAAACCACTTGAAATAACAAGCCCGATGTCGAAACGACTAACAGCACCAGCGCCAGAAGCAATAAGTAGAGGTAAGACACCAAACACCATAGCCGCAGTAGTCATCAAAATAGGGCGCAGTCGAATTGCTGCGGCTTCTTCTACTGCAGCTCGGCGATCGAGCTTTTTCTCTCTTTGCAATTGGTTGGCAAAGTCAACAATTAAGATACCGTGTTTGGAGATCAAACCGATTAAGGTAATCAAACCAACTTGGGTATAAATATTAATCGTCGCTGCACCTAAATTGAGGGGAATTAAAGCGCCACAGATAGACATCGGTACACTAATAAGCACGATAAGAGGATCCCTGAAACTTTCATATTGAGCTGACAAAACCAAGAAAATTACAATAATTGCTAGAAAAAAGGCAAAAATAAGGGCATTTCCTTCCTGCATGTACTGTCTTGATTGACCACCATAGTCAGCACTAAATCCTTTCGGCAAAAGGGTATCAGCCTGCTCTTTTAAATAAGCTAAACCTTGCCCTAAAGTGACACCAGGCATCATAACACCCTGGATCGTCGCAGCGTTAAGCTGTTGGAAATGAGAGACTGAATTCGGTTGCACCTTTTCTTTTGGTTTGACAACGGTACTAATCGGTACCATGTTGCCGCTGGCAGTACGCACAAAAATTTGACCTAGTTGATCGGAGGTTAAGCGATATTTTCTTTCTAATTGCGGAATAACCTGATAACTCCGTCCCTGTAAATTAAAAAAGTTAATGTAATTTCCAGATAAGGCGCTGGTTAAGCTTGAACCAATTGCTTGCATGTCTAAGCCTAGATCGGAAGCTTTGGAACGATTGATTTGAAACTCAATTTCCGGTTGATTAAATTTAAGACTATTATCCAAGTAGATAAAAAGACCGCTTTTTCGCGCCTTATCAATCAATTGATTGGATAAAGTTAATAAGGTTTCAAAATCATTGGTGGTTTTAACGACAAATTGAATTGGAGTCCCATCACCGCCGCCAGGCAGAGGAGGGGGTATGACTGCAAAGGATTGAAGACCGGGTACTGTATCTAATTTTTTTTGCAAAGGTTCTTTTAATTCAAACTGCGTCCGCTTACGTTTATTCCAGGGTTTTAATACCAAACCAGAAATCGGATTAGACATATTGACGGTAAAATAATGTTCTGCTTCGGGAAATGTTTTATAAATATCGTCGAAAAGTTTCGTGTAGGCTTCGAGATAATTGATAGTAGCGTATTGCGGAGCTTGGGCTGCGACAAAGAAAAAGCCCTGATCTTCTTCTGGGGCAGTTTCACTTGGTGTATGCGAGTATAAATAAGGCAACATCAGAAACACGGCTGCAGCAAACACCAACATAATAGCTCTGGTGTCCAATAAACTATGCAAGGCTTTCTGATAGCGGGCCTTTAGTTTATGAAACTTATCGTCAAGAAATTGGACTAAACGGCCATGTAAAACTTCAGATCTGAGAATTTTAGAACACATCATCGGTGTTAAGGTCAGCGCAATAATGCCAGAGATAATCACGGCACAGGCCAAAGTAAAGGCAAATTCTTTAAACAAAGCCCCGGTTAAACCCGACATGAAACCAATGGGGGCATACACTGCAGCTAAGGTAATAGTCATGGCAATTACAGGTAGAGCAATTTCCCGAGCCCCGCGGATTGCGGCCTCAAAGGGCGTAGCTCCTTCTTCAATATGACGATGCACATTCTCTACCACAACAATTGCATCATCAACGACTAAACCGATTGCCAATACAAAGGCGAGCAAAGTGAGCAAGTTGATTGAATAGCCTAAAAAAAGCATCAGCGTGCAAACACCAATCAACGATAATGGAATAGTCACAACCGGGATGACCACTGACCGGAATGATCCTAAAAATAAAAAGATAACTAAGATAACTATCAAGCCAGCTTCAACAATTGTGTGAATTACTTCGTCTATCGAGGCGCGAATAAAATCGGTTGCATCATAAACAATGGTTCCTGATAAAGAAGGAGGAAATTCTTGCTGTATTGAAGGAAACATTTTTCGCACATTGGAGATGACTGTGAGTGGATTAGCAGTTGGTGTGGTCGATATCGCAATAAATACCGCTTTTTTGCCATTAAACCGGACCGAGGTATTGTAGTCTTGAGAGCCTAATTCTATTTTAGCGATATCCCGCAGACGGATAATGGAATTGTTAGCTGATCTCACAATTAATTGACTAAATTCCTCAGTACTATTTAAATCAGTTTTAGCAGTCATATTAAGCGCAACGTATTCACCCTTCGTCGAGCCCGCTGCGGTCAAGAAATTATTATGGGCCAATACATTTGACACATCGGAAGGCGACACATTGAGGGCTGCCATTTTTGTGGGGTCAAGAAATATTCTCATCGAATAAGTAGCACCGCCGAATAGTTCCGCTTTGGCTACCCCATCCACTGTTTCAATCTGAGGTTGAACTACACGAGTAGCATAGTCTGTAATCTGCTGCGGTGTCATATCCTTAGAATCAAGACTTATATACATCAAGGGGGTTGAGGTATCAGAGCTTTTTATAATGATTGGCTGCTGCGATTCATGAGGTAATCTATTGATTGATTGCTGAACCTTAGACATCACATCAGTAAAAGCAACCTGGGGATCAAAATTTAATTTAATGGTTAAGGTAATGGTACTTAAGCCTTGCACGCTAGATGAGGTTATGTAATCAACCCCTTCAGCAGATGCAACAGCAGTTTCTAGAGGCGTAGTAATAAAACCGGCAATTAATTTTGCGTCAGCGCCAGGATAACTGGTAGTAATCGTGATGACGGTATTATCCATCCGCGGGTATTGGCGAATTTGCATGGTTGAAATTGAATTTAAACCAAACAATAAAATTAGCAAAGAGACAACTATGGAGAGAACAGGGCGTTTGATAAATATATCGGTAAATTTCATGGCTTAGTGGCCCAAAGTTTTAGGATCTTTAATTTCATTAAGTTTCACACTATTGTTGATAACAACTCGCGCGCCATTTTGCAGTTTTAATTCACCAGAACTGACAACTTCCTGACCGGCAGTTATCCCTTTCTTAATGACTGTGTAGTTTCCTTCCTGTTCGCCTGTAGAGATAAAGGCACGTTTTACATGCAAGACCTCTTGGCCATCTTTGTCTTTTTTGGCATCTTTCTCAACCACAAAAACGGAGTTGCCGTAAAGACTATAAGAAATGGCAGTAGAAGGTAGAACAACAATGTTAGGAATCGAAGGCTGCTCCACGTTGATGGATGCAAACATTCCTGGAATAAAGGCAAATTGAGTAATGTGATTGGCACTATTTAGAGCGCTATTGCAAGAAACAATAGACATCTCGCCATCAGTTTGCTTTTTTACGCTTATTAAATGAGTATTTTGCGGTTCTTTTTTAGTTAAAGCAGCAGAAGGGCAGTTAGCCAGAGTTGCTTGGACTCTAATATTGTGAGTATTAATATCCACTTTAGAGTTGATAGCGGTTATTTTGGCTTCGAATAATTTATTATTAAATCCTTCAACGCTAAATTGCACTAGTTGATTAATGTGCAGGCGTTTCAGTAAGTGTTCTGGTAAATAGAATTCGAGATAAAGTGGATCGAGCGCTTGTAAACTAACAATAGAAGTTTGTCCTGGAATGATGTATTGACCAAGATTGATTTGCCGAATACCCAACTGACCGGAAAAGGGAGCGACAATGTGTTTTTTTCTTATTTCGGCGAGTGTTCGTTCAACATTTGCTTCGGATTGTTGTAGGCTAGCTGTTGCTTCATCGACAATGGAACTTGAGGTTGCACCTCGTTTGTACAAATCAACCTGACGTTTGTAGCTCAGTTTTCTAAGGGCTAATTCAGCTTGATTGTACTTGAGTGTTGCTTGATCAACGCGGTCATCAATATCGATTAAAGGACTGCCTGCCTCCAAGTATTGGCCTGAGTCGAAGTGAATTTTCACGGCATTACCGGAAACTTCAGAATTGACATCAACTCCATTAGTTGCAACAAAATTGCCAACTCCAGAAATATGAGGTTGCCAATCTTTTTGAATTGCTTTCACGGAGGACACGCTAACTGCTGGCGTTTCATAACTGGCAAAAAAGCGTTTTATCATAAAACTTTTCAAGAGATTGAAACCTATGATGCCCCCAAACACAATTGCTAGGGCGCTAATCATGATCGTCATGCGTTTCTTCATCGCTAATCTCTAAAAATGGGCTAAATATGGAACCGCTTAATATAACATATCTACACCTTAGAAGAAGATCTTTTGTCTTTTATAGTGCTCAATAAAAAAATATGTTGACTAAATTCTAAGCCTTGATAGCATCTGGATTCCACAAACCTTGGAGTATGATAATGAAATTAAGATCTCTGCTTTTTGTTTCTTGTTTGAGTTTGTTGTCCTCTGCCTACGCTGAGAGCCGGCAGGTATTTCTCGATGCACCTAGTCCAGAAGCAAAATCGGCTAAACAATCAGTTACTAAAGGGATGATCTATGATTGTGCGATTAGACTTATTAATTATAGTAATTATGATCTGCGTATGTGGGGCGAAGTGACCAATGGTGCGGTTTTACAGCCTGCTTATATTTATGACAGAGCTGTTACTCATCTGATTGATATCTATGACTACAACTATTATATGTGCCCTGAGGGTATGTATTTAAATGTAGAAACTGTGCGCGGAACTCCTGTGTTTTATAACCGATTTATAACTCCTGGATCACTAATTAGCGTTTATACTCGAAATGGCGTTGCTAAAGTTGAAATAAAAGCGAAATAAAGTTATCTGATTTTTGAAGGCACAGTATGGGTCTGTTGATATTTCGCTAGGCTGAGTGCCTAAGCTTTTATTTTTGAGCACCGCAATGCCGCATACAATCAGTATGTGAGTAACGAAGCACAGAAAATAAAGGCTTGGGCGCCAGACTAGTAGAAATGTCAACAGACCCTTTTTTTATTGTTCTGGATTTATAGTTTGTGACAGTTCTATAGTACTGTGCTAACCTTAGCCGTTTTATGGAATAGCGACTGCGATGCGCTGGAAGATGTCTATTGTCATTAGCCTATAGATAAAGGGGTTTTTATGTTTGATCAAAACTATACTATTGCAGGTTTTGATGATGAGCTTTGGCAAGCCATCGAAGCCGAACGTGTACGCCAGGAAGACCACATTGAACTCATCGCCTCTGAAAATTACGTAAGTCCCCGCGTTTTAGCAGCACAGGGTTCTGTTCTTACAAATAAATATGCTGAAGGTTATCCAGGCAAACGTTATTATGGCGGTTGCGAGTATGTTGATATTGCTGAAACTTTAGCGATTGAACGAGCTAAAAAACTATTTTCTGCAGACTATGTCAATGTTCAACCCCATTCTGGTTCCCAGGCGAATGCTGCAGTTATGATGGCTTTGCTAACGCCAGGCGATGTAATTTTAGGGATGGCGCTATCACACGGTGGCCACTTAACTCATGGTTCAAAGGTTAATTTCTCTGGAAAATTATACAAATCATTTGAATATGGGCTCGATGTAAAAACTGGTTTGATAGATTATGATGCTTTAGAAGAGCTGGCACTTACTCACAAACCCAAAATGATTATCGCTGGTTTTTCTGCTTATTCGCAGATTCTTAATTGGCCAAGATTCAGAGCCATTGCCGATAAAGTCGATGCCTATTTGATGGCAGATATAGCGCATGTGGCCGGCTTAGTTGCCGTTGGTCTTTACCCCTCACCCATGTCTTTTGCAGATGTTGTCACGACTACAACCCATAAAACCTTACGTGGGCCGCGAGGTGGGATGATTATGGCTCGTGCCAATGAGGAAATTGAGAAAAAACTAAATTCCACAGTCTTTCCAGGCACGCAAGGCGGTCCATTAATGCATGTTATTGCAGCTAAAGCAGTAGCCTTTGCTGAAGCCTTGCAACCTGAGTTTAAACTGTATCAGCAACAGGTTTTGTTAAATGCAAAAGTGATGGTTGAAGTGCTAAAGCGCAGAGGTTTTTCTATTGTATCCAATGGAACAGAAAACCACCTTCTTCTGGTTAATCTGATAGATAAAAACATCACAGGAAAAGAAGCTGATGCGGCTTTAGGACGCGCTAACATCACTGTTAACAAAAACGCCGTGCCTAATGATCCACGCTCACCCTTTGTCACCTCCGGTTTGAGGTTAGGAACTCCGGCAATAACGACGCGAGGATTTAAAGAAAAAGATCTAAGCTGCTTATCGGAATGGATGGCGGATGTGCTAGATAATGTGAATGATGAGGCAACCATTGCGCGGGTTAAAGCATTGGTCTTGCAATTGTGCCATGAATTTCCGGTTTATCGATAATTATGTATTGTCCATTTTGTCATGCAGAAGATACAAAAGTGGTGGACTCGCGTTTGGTTGCAGAAGGCGCACAAGTGCGAAGGAGGCGGCAATGCCTCGTTTGCCATGAACGCTTTACTACTTTTGAGTCAGCAGAGTTGGTTATGCCGTTGATCATTAAGCGCGATGGTCGAAGGGATCCTTTTAACATCGCGAACCTACGTGCCGGCATGTTGCGTGCCTTGGAAAAAAGGCCGGTGAGTGTTGATGCACTAGAAGAAGCTATCATCACCATCATGCAGGAAATCCAGCGCTCTGGTGAGCGGGAAGTTGACTCACGACAGGTGGGTGAGCTGGTAATGAAACAATTGTACCGTCTTGATCACGTGGCCTATGTGCGATTCGCATCGGTCTATAAACGCTTTAAAGACGTTAGTGATTTCAGACAAACTATCGATCAAATGAAAGACGATAGAAATTCATGAGGTAATAGTGGAAGAAAAGAAGTCAATTAGCGGCAAAAGACGTGCTCGTAAACTTGCTTTACAAGCTCTCTATCAATGGTCTATGTCAGGTCATGAAATATCTGAAATTGAGGCGCAGTTTCGTGTTGCCAATAATATGGAAAGAGTTGACGGGGAATATTTTTGCCGTTTAATTTATGGCGTTCCAAAGCAGCTGGAGATTTTAGAATCAAATCTAACTCCTTTTATCGATAGACCTATCCACGGTTTAAATCCAGTGGAATTATCGGTCTTACGATTAGGTGCTTTTGAGTTACTTTATTGTCCAGAAATTCCCTATCGTGTAGTTCTTGATGAATCCATTACTCTCGCTAAAGAATTCGGCTCCCAAGATGGTCACCGATATGTCAATGGCGTGCTAAATAATCTAGCCAGAAAGGCAAGAGCCGTGGAAATTAGTATTGATAATGGATGAATTTTCATTAATTGATAAATTTTTCAAAACCCCAGCACTTAGCCGCGACGATGTTGTTTTTGGCATAGGTGATGATGCTGCCTGCCTTAATGTCCCATCTGATAAGCAATTAGTGGTGAGTACCGACACCTTGGTGGCTGATGTTCATTTTCTCTCGACTTGGGATGCTTATGATATTGCCTGCAAAGCGGTTATGGTTAACATCTCTGATATTGCAGCAATGGCTGCCACACCTTGCTGGGTGACTTTAGCACTCACACTTCCAGAGTTTGACCAAAGCTGGTTGGAGCGTTTTTCTCAGGGTTTAAGTGATTCATTAAAACAGTTTGGTATCGCCTTAATTGGTGGCGATACCACACATGGCCCCTTGAGCATTACACTGACCATTCTTGGGTTAGTACCAAGGTCTAAGGCTCTTCGCCGTTCTGGAGCTAAGCCTGGTGATAAAATTTATGTGAGTGGTGACTTAGGTGCAGCCGCTCTGGCTGTTGCATTTTTAACTGAAGACATGAGCGAAAAGGACGAAAAAAAAGTCCTAATGCAGAAACTTTTGCATCCATATCCACGAGTTGATTTAGTCGAAATTTTACAAGCCTGCGCTTCTTCGGCGATTGATATTTCTGACGGTCTAAGCGCTGATCTAAACCATATCTGCCTGGCTTCTAATTTAGGCGCGTGCCTTAGCTATCAAGCCATTCCCGTTCATCCGCTGGTAAAAAAATATCAAGCAGAGAACGCGGTGAGTTTTGCATTAAGCGGCGGTGATGATTATGAGTTGTGTTTTACGGTTCCTGAAGAGAAAGAGAAAAAGTTAGTATCCTTGCTGGAAAAAGCAGGATTAAATTGTTTTCCAATTGGTGAGATTGAAGAAAAAAAGGGTTTGCGTATAGTGATGGAAACGGGTGAGGTCAATGCTTTGGCTCCTCTTGGGTATAGCCATTTTTAATTAATGAAGACAAGCCTTAAATTGGGGTTGGTAACGTCGGGCCAGGGGTATTCACCTTTGTGTGTCGTCCGCGTAGGCGGGGATCCCTAATGTGGCCATGTGCTATTTCTAGATGGATCCCCGCCTACCGACACACCAAAGCAGACCTCCAACTCCCAATTCTTCCCCTAAACTGACAACCCATTTTCGGGAGTACAAAATGAATGACGTAAAATTGGTAAAAAAGGTTTGGCAAGATCCTGCCTATTTTATCGCCTTCGGTTTTGGGTCAGGTTTAATGCCCATCGCTCCCGGCACTTGGGGCACGATAGCTGCCATACCCTTGTATTTATTGCTTGTTAATCTACCCTTGTGGATTTATTTGTCATTTACTTTAGTTGCTTTTATCCTAGGGGTTTGGGTAAGTACAAAGGTTTCACGTGAACTAGGTGCTCATGATTATTCCGGCATTGTTTGGGATGAGGTTGTAGGTTATTTGATCACAATGGTCATGGTCCCTGTGGGTTGGGGCTGGATGATAGTTGGGTTTTTCTTATTTCGTCTTTTTGATATCTGGAAACCACAGCCAATAAGACTAGTCGATCAAAAGGTAAAAGGGGGGTTAGGTATCATGTTGGATGATGTTATTGCGGCAATTCCTGCTTGGTTAATCCTGCAATTACTAGCTTGGGGTTTTACAAAATGAACGAAGAGTATAAGCAATTATTAAGCATAGGTTTAACAATCGCCATAGTCGCGATGGCGATATTTATTGTTCATCGGTTTATACCGTCTATGGTTTGGGCTGGCATTATTGTTATAGCGACCTATCCGCTTTATACACGTTGGATGCATTTCTTTGGCCACAGTGATAATCTTTCAGCCTTCCTTTTTACTTCAATGTTAGCGCTATTGTTGCTACTGCCCTTAAGTTGGCTAATTTCTATTCTTGTCACTGAATTACAATTATTTATCAATTACTTGCAAAAAATAAATAAGATAGGCGGAGCTGCCCCTGATTTTATTAAACAACTTCCTTTTATAGGGAATGATCTCATCAAATATTGGGATAAAAATATTAGCCATCCGGGGAATGTCAAAGGATTATTGTCCAATCTACATGTATCGCTAACCCCATTAAGTTATTACGTGAGAGAAGTAGGAGCAAATCTTGCCCATCGCGGTTTTCAATTGGGATTTACTCTGTTGACACTGTTCTTCTTTTATCGTGACGGGGATAAGTTATTTAAACAAATTAACCATATTGGTGGTGATTGTTTGGGTGATCGCTGGTTTCGTTATGCGAGTGGCCTGCCATCTGCTTTGCGCGCAACAGTTAATGGCACGATCCTTGTAGGTCTAGGTGTAGGTATTTTAATGGGTATTTGCTACTTTTTAGTTGGTTTTCCTGCACCTACTTTGGTTGGCGTGATTACCGCCCTTGCAGCAATGATACCCTTCGTGGTTCCTCTCGTTTTTACTGTTGTTGCACTAATTCTGGTTGCCACAGGCAAAATGGTTTCTGCGATTATTGTTATAGTTTGGGGCACCTTCGTTATGTTTGTCGCGGATCATTTCATCAAGCCAGTTCTAATCGGGGGGGCTATTAAATTGCCTTTTCTTGCTGTACTCTTCGGTATTTTGGGCGGGGTAGAAACTCTCGGCTTACTTGGTTTATTTGTAGGTCCCATCATAATGGTCCTCTTTGTAACCCTCTGGCAAGAGTCGCAAGAGAGTTGGGAAATCAGTCCTGCATAGCCTTAAAAAAAATCATTCTATTGAAAAAAAACACAAAATATGGCATGATAGATAAAATTATTCTAGTAACCTTCTTGTCCTAGTATGATTTTATTGACTTAATGTAGGGGGTAGATGTGGATAATAATTGGCCAACTAAGGATAAAGATATCTCTACTGCACAGCGTATTATGGAAAAATATGCAAATGAGCAAAATACTGACTCACTGGGATTATTTGAAGTTGTTGTTAATCAGAAAAAAAAGCGCATGGATTTTCAACTTTCATCCTGGGTTATGATTTTAGCTGAACATTTCAAATCAGTTTATGGCACTAACAAGGGTGATAATGTGACGCGAATGGTCATAAGCCACTGCATAACCAAAGGCCAAACTCTTCATTAGATTTCAGCCTCCCAAGGGGAATGGCCATATTTGGCCATCTTGAGAGAAAACCTGAGCTCAAATCTGACCATTCGTGTGCCTATTCGCATTTCCTTAACTTAATCAAATCTAAGCTTTTGTAGCCTGGTTAGCGCGCAGCGATAACCGGGTTTACCCTCTACCTCAGTAAAATCGCAGCTCAAATAGAAACACCAACCAAATTTTTCCGTGCCCTCTCTACAGCTGTGGCCGATTCATCTTTAACAGCTAAGATTGTATCTTTTATTGAAACTATATTTTTAAGCTGCTTATCCGAAAGGTTTAATTCTTTTCCTGTTAAATCTAGACTCAGATTTGCCATGCAAAATTTCAATTTTTTGAGAAAATAACTGAGGAGATTATTGTTATCAGTGGAGCACTCAAAAAAGAAACAAGTATAACCACTGTAATTATTTAAGGTAGCTTTTACAGTCTTCATTAACTCTTCGACCTCTTGACAGAGCTCTTTAAACTCTCCATCCTGCTTTTTTTTTGCCAATGCAGCTATAACACTAGGTTGTGAGGCCAATAACAAAACAACATCAACATGTCCATTTTCGAAAGCCCTTTTGATTGGAACATTTTCTAGCGTTGTAGGATTTAGGTCGGAATTTTTTAAGAACCATTGAACAAGTTCAAATTGACCTTTTGTGACGGCATGGCAAAATGCCCTGGTTAGGGGGGAACCACCAGAGGTTGGTTTAACATATTTATTTTCAATAAAAAACAGTAGAGCATCTAAATAGCCCACTTCGATAGCATCTAAAAATATCTCTTCTGCTGTGATCTCATTCTCAAGGCATTCAAGCGTTATATTATTATCTATAACCCAATCAAATATATAATCATTTAATTTAATATTCGTAGATTTATTTAGATGTTCTTCAATAGAATATTCACTTCTACCGAACATTGTTTTCTCCTAAGAAAGGCTCTCAGTTTACAGGTTCTCTTTATTGAGAAGAGTAATTGGATTTGCCGCCCCAACTATTTCATAAGTTTTATCATTGAAATTGCTGAAAAAAAGAAGTATACATTTTTTGTCGTAATTGTAAATTAATTGAGTTAAGCGCGCTAGCAATAACCGGGTGTCGAAACAGTTGTTTATTGTTCATTTTGAAAATGACCCATATATCTATCGTAATTTTGCTTATACTCTTCACTATTTTGATATTGCAAAAGAGCCTTATTAATTTGGCCCAATAAATCAACCTTATCTTTATTTATGGCGATCCCCAAACCAAAACCGTAAACAATCGGTTTGCCTAAAACAACCAGATCATTGGAAGTTTCTATTTGCCAATATCTTGCAGAGGGTGCATCCAACAAGGCCGCATCGATATCCCCATCATGTACTGCTTTAATTTCACTGTTTATATCTTTGAATTGAATAATTTTGGGGTTTTTAATTCCGATTGTATTGATAATGTCGACGAAAATAGTTCCCTCTATAACGCCAATAGGGCGACCATCTAAGATTGAGATCTGAAAGGATTTAGATGCCATTCCTTTAGTCCCTAATAAAAGCGAATTAGATAAAAGATAGGGTAGAGAGAAATTAACTAAGGTCGCACGTTCAAGGGTTATAGTCATTGTAAGGGCAAGATCGGCCTTTTTGCTTTCAACGTCGCGTAATAGTTGGCCGGGAAGTGTTATTTGAAACTGACAGCTGCGATTAATAATTTTGCATACTGTCTGCATCATGCTGATATCGAAACCATAGAGCTGTCGATTAGCTCCTTGAATAACATAGGGTGGGTTAAACCCTGTGACAGCCACTTTAAGAATTTCACCATCGGCATGCAGTGGCAAATATATAAAAAGCAGCAACATTGAGATAAAGGAAGTTATTTTTTTCATTATGGAATAGAGAGTTAGACGTTTATTTATTTATAGTCTAAAAAAATAGAGTTGTCGCCTAATATCAGATACATCCCACGTCATCCTAAACGTAGGTCGGCGCCCCTGGTCCAAAGGCACTACCTTAAGTATCAACACGCGTAGGTCGGCGCCCCTGGCCCGACATGGGGCGAACGGGTAAGGAA
>JACCWL010000012.1 GCA_013697645.1 Tatlockia sp.
TGCACAGGACATTGCTACTACTCCCCCAAAAGAAACACCTGCAACAATGGGTTGTTTTATATCAAAAGCAGTAAAGAATGAATATACCCGTGATCTTTGAAAAAGCTTGCATTGTACAAAAACAGGGATCATGCTATGCGGCATGAAAAGATTATATTTAACCCCTGAAGAAAAAGCATCGCTTGAAGAAGCCCATCAGAACTGTGAAAACAGAAAAGAAGGCGATCGAATTAAAGCTATTTTGCTACGCTCAGAAGGCTGGACAGTGCCTCAAATTAGCCAAGCATTGCGCCTGCATCAATCGACGATTATTAAGCACATTGAAGCCTACAAAACAGCAGGCAAATTAAAAAATGAAAGTGGTGGTTCATCGAGCCTGTTAACTGAAAAACAGACCGAGGAACTTATCGCCCATTTGGAAGAAAATACCTACGCCTATAATCATCAAATTGTGATGTATATTAAAGAGCAATTTGGTGTTAGTTATACCGTTTCAGGTCTGCATAAATGGCTTCATCGAAATGGGTTTAGTTACAAAAAAGCGAAAGGGGTACCTCATAAAGCAGATCCAGAGCTACAAAAACAGTTTATTGCAAAATATAACGAATTAAAACAAGCGGTTGGTGAAGAAGAACCTATTTTGTTTATGGATGCGGTGCATCCGACACAGGCGACTAAATTAGCTTATGGTTGGATTAGAACAGGAAAAATAAAGCCTGTTGGCACCCCAGCAAGCCGTACTCGTATAAACCTTGTTGGTGCTATTCAATTGGGCCATCTTTCTGAAGCAATAACGTCACAATATGAAACAATTAATGCAGAATCTATCATCCATTTTATGGGCAAAATCAGAGCGAAATATAACACAAAAACAGTGCATCTGATTTTAGACCAATCTGGATATAATAAGTCGTTATTACTTCCGGTACATGCTTTAAAACTTAACATAACACTTCATTTTTTACCGCCTTATAGTCCAAACTTAAATCCTATTGAACGATTATGGAAAGTAATGAACGAAAAAGTAAGAAATAATCGCTTTTTTAAAGGCGCTAAAGATTTTAAAGACGCAATTAATCATTTTTTTGATGACATCCTGCCTAGTATTGGAAATGACCTGGATGGCAGAATTAATGACAACTTCCAAATCTTGAAAACTTAGCTTTTTGAAGTTGATTGGGTATACACTATTTACTTGAAGAATTAAAAGCCAGAGAACCTATATTCCATCATCCTGAAAAAATGGGAAAAACCGAAGAAGATATTATTGCTCAAATGTGTGATGAATTTTGGGAAGTTGGGGCTTCGGGTAGCATCTATACAAAGCAAGACGTCATAGAAACCTTAATTGATCGTTACAATGACCCGAATTACCAAGATATTTACGAGGCATCCAACTTTAAAATCACTCAAATAGCGCCAGACAATTTTTTATTAACCTATATGCTTGTTCAAAATAAAATAAGATATACAAGAAGATCAACTATTTGGCGCAAAGTAAGTGGTCAATGGAAAATACTCTATCATCAAGGGACTGTTATTGAAAAAAACGAAGGATGAGAAAAGCAAGTCAAGAACGACTTCGGCTAACCTCTCAGGAATTGTTTATTGGAAGGGTAATGAACCCCTCCCAACACTTATTTTTTATGCTAAGGTAACTTCGCCCTGAAGGACGAGGTCTTGAGCCTTTTGATAACTATTTAGATTATAATACTGCTTATGCATTCATGTTTTCAAAATTCATTGTTCCTGTCATGTTCTTTTCTAGTACTTTTAGTATAAACACCTCTAAATTTTTAAATTGTTACGGTTCAGATTCTCTGCTTTTTGAGGATTAAGGCCAAGGGATAGTACTAACTCATCAATTTTATCAATCGTTGTTGTCTTTAGTCCAAAAAGCCAGGAGGTTATATTTTGGCCAGTATTTAAGATTTCATAGCGCGAATTTTTGACTCCTTTCTCGCCATAAAAATTAGCTAAAAACTGTACCTTATTACCTGAGTTTTCAAAATCTTGAATGAATTGTCTCAAAACTCCAGCCTTTCTTTTCTCCCTAAAATCAATGCAGAAAAAGAAAGTGTGACTGCGACAATCCTTTAGTAAATATTCATAATACCCCTTTAATGCGCCTAACTGTGGCGATCTATCAAGGACTTTTGTTGTTTTTTCTGTAAGGTTAATGCTAGGTTCACTTGTTTTTAGATTAGGATGCGGCGCTTCTATATCCCCATTAGGATAAATAAAGCGATAAGACGCTTCCAAACCTTTTAGATGTTCAGCAATAAATTGTTGTTGATTAGGATTAACTTTGTCGCTACTAGTAAGAAAATTAATGGCATTCTGAAAAGATTCTGCATAAAGCAAAATAGAGGCCTTCAATAGAGTCTCTCTCTTTTTGCTTTTGATTTGATCAAAATAGGAAGCGTTATCAATTAGTGAGCTTTGATGGGTTTCCTAAGGTATATCCTGTGCAATCTCAAGCTTTTTATTTGAAAAATTACTAGCCAATAAGTTTTCCAGGGGGTCGTCCTGTGAAAACGTAATTTTTTCATTTGAAAATTTATTAACAATCTTATTAGCATAAGCTTCTATTTGCTTTAAATCATAGATTTCGCGAGCATTTTTTTTTGAAATTACCTTGTCTATTGGCGCCTGAATCTTACCGTCAGGCTTTTTTGTTGATAAGCCTTTTTTAGTCCTTCCAAATGAAGATCAATGAACTGTTGCTGTAAATAATTAACTTTGTTGTGACTCTGATAAAGAAATTTAGCGGCATAATGAAGAACTCGCGCATAGCCACCTATAGTTTTTTCATCCTTACTACTCCATTTACTATTTTCGGCCATTTGTTTTGTGACGTTTCTATGCTCTTCCCAAGTACATGGCAAAGAAACAGACTCGTAATTTTTTAATGCATGAGCTATCTCGAAGGCATATTGTGCTACTTCAACTAGATTATAAGCCATTATTTTACTCGGGAAGTTAAATGCACATTATTATAATTCGATAGATATGAATTGTACAGATTGCTTGTTTAAGGTCTGGCTTGAACAGGGGGGCAGGTTTTATACAACATTTAAATTTGTTATCAGTCTAAATAGTCAAATTAAAATCAAAAAAGGGCGAAAGCGATGGCGAGTTTGTACTGACCCGTGTCGAGTTACGTAATAATCGAGATTATGTACGACCAGAGGAAGTCTTGGAGCAAATGCAAAAACACTTGGATTCCTAATCAGGCACTATGGCTGCAGGATTCTTTGAAAATTTATAGCTTTGACAAAAGAACTCCTGAAGTATTTTCCGCTTTCAAATGATGTCGTCTATTTCCGTCAGAATCAATGAATAATGGTGAAGATTTCTTAAGGAGTTCAGATATTTCACGGTTTTTTTTTCTCAATACGCATTGCGCTTGATTCAATAATCCAGCCAAGGTTTCATCAGTCATGTTCGGAAGTACATTGTCTAGCTCTGTCTTATCTAATCGTGTAAAACCAAGACTATTAGCTTTAACACTTAAATGAAAGGGAGGTACAGTCAGCTCTGGTAAATAATTATAATTTTCTACTGTTCGATTTTGAAGTTCATCAAGCAACATTTTTTGGAATTGATTGAGATCTTCTAAGGATAGAGACTCAAAGATCACATCCATATATGTTTTTCCAGATAAAATGTGGGTTAACTCATGCCATAAGACCACCGCATTAACTCCAGAAAAGGTAACTTGATTTAAACTCATTTCTTCGATGGGATCTTTGTAAGTTACGCTCATTTCTATAGGACTTAAAACGGTACAGCGATTTGAACAAGGTACGCTTAAGCAACCATGGTTAAAACTCTGAGTTTCTTGGCTAATAGCAGTGATAACTGGATTAATCATGATTCGAGCTTGCGGGAATTTTGTGGAAGGATAGCGTCGTTCGACCCCTTGCACATGCTCAGAGATTTCATAAAATACACCAACAATGGTAAAGCGATAAGGATGCTCTAATGCCGCACACTGGTTAGCAGCAATGCCCGCTCCGCTTGTTTGAATGAGTACCGATTTAGCAAGTTCAATTTGTCTTAATAATTCTTGTTGTTCTTCGCTAGTAGGTGTTTGCGGGAAGAGGGCTCCAGGCTGATGTAAAATGGGGTCACCAATTACGCGAATTAGAGGAGAGGTTTGAGAAACAAAACAACATCGATGATCTTTTGTTTCAAATTGAGCATGAAAATGTACGGTATCTTTTCGGTTATCCAAGGTAGTGAATGATAATTTATATTCTAAAAAATTCCCTGCGATATTGGTATAAGCAGAGCAGATCTGAAATTCATCCCAAGTATTAATTTGAGAAGCAAGTTGTTTTAAATGAGATAAGTCTGCCTCTTTAAAAGTAGACGTTTTTTGTATAAAAGCTTCGGCTTGACTAACTATGTCCGGATCACTGTGAAGTAATAACCAGGATGCTGTTAGACGAGCTTTCAATGTTTGGATTGCATTAGTAGGATAATAAGAAGTATCCAGAATTTTTTCTTTGTATTCATTAAATATATTGTGTGGTGATGTTTTCATAATAAAATCCTAAACTGATTCAATGATTATTGACTTATTGCTTAGATTACTTTCAATTAATTTATCTGACGATAAATAACGTAGTCCAACGAAACATAACAGACACGAACCTATTAAGTAATATGCTGGTGAGAAAGTGATGCCATGACAGTGATTTACAATATATAGCATGGTAAGTGGTGTGATTCCCGCTGCGAGGCTCGCAGTAATTTGGTAGATAAGTCCAAGACTAGTACAACGAAGCCCAACAGGGAAACTTTCAGTGATTAATACAGGCGCTATAGAGTAATAGCAAGCTGACGGAATACAAAACAATAATTTGAAGATTAAGATTTGAAGATAGCTGCCTGTGCTTAAAAAAATAAAATACGGAATAGCTAATAGACAGAAAGCGAGTGTGGAAATGGCCAATAGCTTAATTTTACCATACAGATCAGAAAGGAATCCAAAAAAAGGAATAAGAGGGATTAGGAAAAGCAGGGCAAGTGTATTCATACCCATTGCTTGAGATTGGGAGAAATGATTAATGGTCGTCATATGGATTGGAGAATAGATAAAGAGTGTAGTGGTTTCGCCTACCCCCAGCCAGCCAATGGCAATGATAGCTAAGCAACGCAAAGGGTAATTTTGTATTAAGCGAATTGCTGAATGTAGGATATCTGTTTTCTTTTGGATAGGGCGATGTGCATTTTCTAAAATGAATTCCAAGCTTTCTGGCAATGATTTTCTAATCCATAATCCAATTCCTGTGCCAAAAATAGCCAAAATAAAAATGACACGCCAACTCCAACCGGGTAGAACGCTTTTTTCAATAAAATAGATCAATATAAAAACCAGGAGAGAAGCTAACAAGCTACCAGCATTAAAGCCAACTGAAACCCAACTTCCATAAAAGCCTCTTTCCTTTTTTTCCGCATTTTCAATTAAATAAGCAATGGAACTAATATATTCCCCCCCTACACAAAAATTTTGTAATATTCTAAAAAATAAAAACAGGATGGTTGAAGCTATTCCGATAGCCTGATACGAAGGAATCAAACCAATGATTGCTGTACAAACCCCAACCATGATAATAGAAAAAATAAGTGTTTTTTTTCTACCGATTTGATCGGCATATAAGCCTATCAATAAGCTACCAATGGGGCGAGATAAATAGCCAATTAAGAAAATAGAAAATGTGTTAATAATGTTGTTCTCTAAAGAATTCGAAGGGAAAAAAGTGAGCGCAATAAATTGTGCAAGAAAAGCACAAATCATGACATCAAAATTTTCCAGAAGATTGCCGATGACGCCGCTTGCAATAATGCGCCTGTTTGTACGGGAAAGTTGCTTTATGGCGTTAAACATATTAATTTTTGGTTCCAGAGCTGTGTTCATAACTTACCTTATTAATTCTAATTGTGGTTTGTTAAAGCTATTACCAAACAACACAATACAAATTCAAACGATGTACCCAATAGGATGTTACGTTTTCTGATAGCGTGAGGAGCTGCTATACTTACCGCTTTTGTCTATCATGATGTTCAGCATGTATTCTTCCAGCTCTCTTATAGATTTTGTGTGGAATTCTGAATCAGGAATTGGTTCGGCAATTTTTCTTGCTATAGGATTGTTTTTCTCAAGTAGTATCTTCACATAGCACCTTTTTATTGATAATTAATTTTAATGTGGGTTTCGGTGTGGTACGAATTTGTCTATCAGGCAGGGTGATAGTTTTAATAATATTCTGTAGACAAAAACGCCCCATACTTATTAGAGTCTCTATTTTTTGAACAATTTTATTTTTAATGATCTCATTATTGGATTTTAAAGCAAAGGAATAAACAATTTGATATTCTTCAAATGTTGCAGGAACAGAAATCCCCATACTAAAATTCTGACTCTCTTTTCTATAGTAATACAGAGATTTTTGCCGCTCTTCTTGATAAAGTGTTTCCCATAGTTGGGCTGTACCTCGAGCAAAAAACTCTTTTTGCAAGCTACTATCCAATGACCACAAGTCTTTTTCAATCAAATTGCATTCAACAGATGGTCTTGATGATAAAAAAAACAGTTCATTTTTAGAGTTCAACAATGCGATTCCAATATAGTCGATTTCAAGATGTCCTAACACGTCATTAAATATTCTTGAAAGCGTTCTATAGTGTTTAAAGAGTAAGTCTTTAGCTTGAGGATGCAATGTTATTAGATCACAAAGTACGACCATGCCAAACTTCTTATTTAATAAAGCTTTTCGAAAGCTTCTTTTTGTAAGAAGAAATCGAACTCATCGCCAATTCGATGAATTTTTTTAAATTTTCATTTGTAGTATTAATTTCTCGAACATCTCGAATTAATTCTAAAACAAAATCAGCATAATCATCGGTACTTACGGCCTCTCCCTTATAAAGAAAATGACTTTTATTTAAAATGTAATGAAGCAAATCATCATCAATGGTTTTAGGTTGTTTGTGTTTCTTGGGAACAGGTTCTTCGCCAAACAATAGCCATCCAGGAAACGTATTGAGAGCACTGGCAATTTTTATTACTTTTTCATAATTGGGTAAGGCCTCTCCTCGAATGTATCGTCGACAGATTTGCTCCGATGCACCAGCAAACTCAGACAATGTTTTTAAACAAATTCCATTTGGTGAACGTGATGCAATATGCTTATTTGATTTCATTGCATTAACAAGTCTATTGGAAAAATCTTTATATTTTACAGAAGCCATAGTCGGTATAACTCTAATTAAGAAAAGTTAAATTATCATAAAATTTAGTATCAATCAATTTCATATTATTCGTTTCTTTTTAGTATAGTGAAAATTATTATTGAAATTAAAATTAATATAGTATTAAAATTAGTTTCGTTAAATGTTTGTCTGTCGTTAAAATAGCTTTATAAGGGAGTAAATAAATGGGATGCATATTAGTGTTTCCAGAATCATCAGTTAAAGTTGATTTCTGCAGCAAAGGAAATAAACAGAAAATTTTAATTGACGTTTTAACAAAATATGGCGACATGGACATTAATAGACTTGCTTCGGTATTGAAAGTATCTGTTACAAGGTTAAGAAAGATTTGTGATGGAGATGGCTTCTTAGTAGGAGAACAAGCTGATAGCTTAGCTCAATTATTTTTGCTATTTTTTGGAAAGCATTTTTTTCGTAAATGTACTTTAATTCGGAGTTTTGTAGATTAATTTAAAACGAGCAGCAAATCTCTAAGTTGAAGGCAAACTAAACGGCTAAGCACTAATATAAAGGTAACTTTATGTATCTAGTTGGATTATATCTTGTAATTGGAATATTTACTGGGCTACTGACAGGGATTCTAGGTGGTGGCACTGGACCTATTCTAATTCCGATACTTACCGCATTGCTTATTTA
>JACCWL010000017.1 GCA_013697645.1 Tatlockia sp.
TTCAAAAGCTTCCAGCAGGCAATCGGCCTCAAAGCCCAAAAAGAAAGGGCGTCAACCCGTTTACTGGAGGACAGTCGCTACCTTATAACCTGGAATTTGCTTGATCTTCGCAGAAAAGCCGACAAGATCTTAAGCTGCCAGTATGGTCAGAATTATTCTCTCGTGGATACTATTGAATTCATGAAAGTCTTAAGGGACTTTAACAAAAAAGCGGAGTCCAATTATTCAGCACTTCAAAAGCCAAGTGAAAAAACCGAGGATGAAAAGCAACAGGATTTCCTGGAGTATTTGACTCTTGAATACAACCAGATTCTAACGAGTTGGCTCCCCGATGAAAAATTTATGCAATTCCACCCCATTGAACCTCTGATTCCTTTGCAGAAATTAAAGACTTTCAAAGGAATCAACACTGTTAAAATCAAACAGCTACAGGCGATTAGCGAGCTTCTTTCTTTGGGCTGGGAATACGTAGGTCATCAACCGATACAGGCTTTTCTTCCTAATGCCAAAGAAATAGCGGTAGCCCTTGATAATTATTATCTAAATCAACGCGGTCTCAATACGCTTGTCGCCAAGATTGTGACTGACTTTCAAATTATAACCATCCCGCAGCTGATTAATATCATTGAAAAAGTGGAACTAAAGTTACTTTTGTTACTTGATGACCTTCCTAAAGAAGCTGAGACAATCATTTGCAGAAAAAATGCCCGTAATTATGTCCAAAAATATTTAAGCGAAAGTAAAGCGACCTGTCTTGCTGAGCAATGGGAAGAGCTCGCTCTTCCAACTTTGCCAGAGGATATCTTTTTCGGAAACGACGACTCAGACTCTTCTTTTATGACAGAGGGTCTATCTAACATTAGTTCTTGGGGTGCTAAACTCATCGCCAAAACGGGAGGTAAAGTAGGGTCTTATGTTTTCGTCAAATTTTATTTGATTCCTAAGATTATGGATGCACTGAAAACTAAAGGGGAAGAGCTTAGTGATGACGATACAATAAAGTTAAGTCTAAAGAAAATTTTGCAGGAGCTTGAAGCACCCCTATTAGATTTCTTGACTGCCATTCCCTTTAATCTATTCTCTGAAGAGGGAATTTGGTTCTTACTGTTGGACAAACTGCTGCCTATTTTTGAACATCCCAGCACAATAGAAGCGACACGTATCTTGTCTAAAGAATCAACTGTGCTACTTAAATCATTGGTCACCTTTATCAAGACCCTTCAACCTTACAGAACACAACCTTTAAAAGAATTACTAAATCTTAAAACTTTGTTCTCGCTTTTACATAGGGCAAGTCAGTTGGATCTAATCCAGCAGCTGCTCAATAATCCAATATTTAAAGAAATTTTAAACCGATTTTCGATATTAGATGAGAAGTTTTTTAGTTCATTTTATCACTTTAATTTTAAATCCCTGCTCAGTCTTTTTTACCTTCTCGGCCATCCTGTCTTTTACAATTTCTTAAAAGTGCTGCCGCCAGAGGCTTCTTTTGCTCATCTAAAAGCCTGGCTTAATCCCGAAACCAAAAAAATTCCTGGGATGATTAGCCAAGCACGAGAGGCCGTTTTCGACTACCAGAATAACCGAGAACGTCTAGAAGAAAACAACTGCTCAAAAATCCAGGGGCTCAAAAAGAGATATACTTTGTCTAAGGAAATAGTTCGCCAGGATTTGAAAGCACTAGAGCCAGTATTCCCGGAAGAACCTGTGAGTCTTGAGCCTGAGCCTTTCCTATCACGTCTCCTTGCCTGGGCTTTTGAGCATTGGCTAAAAAGCCTGATACTGGCTGCCGTTATTATCTTGTTTTCTTGGATTATTCTGCCAGTCGCTCTTGTGGGTTCCATTATATATGCAGGAATTATTCTTTATGAAAAATGTAGGGTCTATATTAAGGGTAATTATCTACCTGAAGAAGTTTATATCGAACCTGTCATAAAGCATTTATCTAGCGTTGAACAATCCACTACACTGCTTGAGGAAGTAGATTTAGAAGAAGAGATGAGCTTTATAGAGGAAGAAGCTAGTGATGGCGATGTTGTTTTAGAAATTTTCCCTCAAAACGGCAACAAAGTGATGAACCATTGTTACCCCGCGAATAGCAATTTTTCACTTGGATTATTTGTTAATTCCAACAGTCAGGAAACGCTTTTACAGCAGGGATTAGAGAGGGTATTTGAGGTCACTCGAGTAGAGATTTAAATGAAATCATGGAATCATGGGGTCAGACTCGATTGATTTTTTTATGATTCACTGCGCAAGATTAGTTATGGAAAATCATCAAAGAAGAGACTAAAAAATGATTATAAATCCTATTTTAATTGATTTCCCAATGCCCTATTACTACTCCAAGATTGCTGATTAGACCACCACAGCTTGGAGATGGGATTGTGGTGCATGCCGCTATTTTGAATCCTATGATATTTTGCATGAATTTATGGATTGACCTGCGGATCTTGATGAGTCTGACCCCATGATTTCTTAGGGTAAATCCTGGTGACAAGCAACTAGGCTACTCGCTATAATGAGGTCCTTATATATCTTAATGGCTGGACTCTTAGATGCGACTGATATTAGCTATATTTTTACCTTTTTTTGTTTTTTTTACGATTGGCCGACCAATTGCGGGCATCATCTGCTTAATACTACAAATCACTCTTATTGGATGGATCCCTGCTGCATTCTGGGCTGTTTATGCACTTTCACAATACAATACTGACAAAAAAATGCGTGAATTTAGGAGGTCAGGATATTAGGTAGACCTCTGTAACAGAAATCTTCCATTGCATTGGATCTCCTCTGTATCATTGGACAAAGGGCACTACCGAAAGTGGCCATCACGCGTAGGTCGACGCCCTTGGCTCGACATTTACCCGTTCTCATAATGTCGGGCCAGGGGCGCCGAGCCACGATACAGTTTTCCACGTAAAAGCTTCTACCTAGCACGCACGCTAACGAAGCTATGCTGGCTGCCTTGATCATTTGTAGTATGATATAAGCCACTATATAACAATTGATGGTTAACCTATGTTTGATGCAATTATTTTTGATTTTGATGGAGTTATCTTAGATAGTGAGCCCTTGCATTATGAGGCCTGTTGCGAGGTATTAGAGGTTTTAGGGATCGAATTAAGCTATGAGGAATATATAGAAAACTACCTTGGATTAGCTGACAAAGACATGTTCCCTAAGCTGCTGTCTAACAAGAATTATTCATTTTCAGCGGGCGCGATTAAAGAATTGATTCATACAAAGGTTGCAGCCTACATAACCATTATTAATAGCCGTGATCAATTACCCTTGATTGATCATTTTGAGCAATTTCTTTTTAATATGGCTCCCAAAGTGAAGCAGATGGCTATTTGTAGTGGTTCAGCTAAAACTGAAATAGCAGCAGTTCTTTCCAAAGTAAGACAAGGCGAATTACAAACGTATTTCAACGCGATTGTGACTTCGGAAGATATTAAGAAGGGAAAACCATCCCCTGAGGGTTATTTATTAACTGCTCGTCGATTAAACCTTTGCCCAAGTCATTGTTTGGTTATAGAAGATACACCGCATGGAGTTCTAGCGGCTAAAGCTGCTGGAATGCGCGCGATAGGCTTGCTTACTACCTATGATAAACACCAATTCGTAAATGCAGATAAACTGGTTACAGGCTTTAAACAATTATTAGAAGAAGATGTTATGAAAGAATCATGTTTTTAATGCTGCGTCTTAGGAGACATCAATCCCATAGTGCGGGATAGCTCTAAAAATAATTTTTTCCTGACGCTACAAAAATCTTATAAATGAAGTAATTTAAAAGCACGCGTAGGTCGGCGCCCCTGGCCTAACATTTCTTACTCGTTCATCCAATGTCCAACGGATAGCTCTAGTTATTGTTGAGGGGCTAAACAGGCTACGCTTGCTGATCTAGGTGTTTGTTAATGATTTTGTGGGACAACCCTGCTCAATCTTAATACCTTCCATTTCACACCATTCTTGAACAAATTCTTTGTATTGCTTATCTCGATATTGATACCAATTATCTGCAATACCAAGATAATTAACTGTGTCTATGAATCTTCTAAAAGCGCCTTTGCCTTGTAAAGCAATCAAAAGATTTTCTTTTTGACGCTCATTATTTAATGAAAAAGCAAAATTTTCCATCATTCTATACTCATTAACATCGTATCTTGAGGGTAGTGAGATGAAATTTGTATCATCTTCTAAATAAGATTTAGCAAGTTGAACCATTTCATCCATCCATTCTGGATAATCATCATCACCATCTTTAGCCAAAGAGAATGCTTCTTCTGATATCAGACAAATAGTATTTGTTCGTTTATCGATATATGAAAAATTTTCATCAGATTGAAACTCAACAGCATCAATAATGTTACTAAGATTTACTTGATTCATTTTTATAAACCCAAGTTCAAGAGGATAAAGAAAATACTTTATAATTGGCTTTTTTTCAATATTTGATAAAACATAGTGTCAAACCAAAATTAAAATGTCCCCTTTATCTCCAATTTAAAAATGTCCCTTTTTGTTAAAAAAATAATAAATTGTTATTGGGCTTGTGGGTATGTGGGCGAGAAGTCTGCGAGTGTGTGCAAACTGTGGTCAACTCTGTTTTTTTGAGTTGTCCATAGTTTGTGCACGCGTCCCGCAGGGCGCAGGCTGGTCCGGAGGACTCGTCCACCTATCCACATGCATTGAACTTGCTGCTTACTATTAAGTAGTTGCTAGCAAATTCTCTTTCGTTTGCTTTAGCCACCCTGGATTAAACTGGCCCCACGGTGATTTTTTCTTGCTTTCCCGTGCGTTTTGACTTCGTTTTTCAGCGCTGCAGGGTTGGGCTGCTTTTTTCTCCTCCTTTATTGGACGTTCAGTAAAACAATAGGGAATTTTTTGTCCCTTAGACCATAAGGTTATTTTTCCATTAAGATGGCGCTTTAAGGTAATTTTTTGTTTTGGCCTTACTCGAACAGTGCTTGTTTTTTGTATTT
>JACCWL010000040.1 GCA_013697645.1 Tatlockia sp.
CACCGGTTATGGTAACTCTTCGATAGCGCATGGTTGGAGTATGGTGTTATTCCGTTTGGACGCACATATAGCATTTTTGAATTTTAAGTACAATAGGAGTGGAGTGGCAGATGAATGGAGTGACAGATAAATGAAGTGTCGGGCCAGGGGCGCCGACCTACGCTTTTTTTGATAAAAACATATAGGTCAAGTCGTTTTGATAAAGACATGTAGGCCGGGTCGTATGATAAAACATGTAGAAGGGTTTTAAATAAAAACATGTAGGTCGGCGCCTCTGGCCCGACGTTTCATTTAAAGACTATTCATCTAATCCACCAACTCGCCAGAAACAGCTTCAAGCTCCTGCACGGCCAATTCCACTGCTTCAATTTTTTGAAAGCGCTGGGTTATCTTTTTCGCTGAGGTATTGACCTCAGATACGTCTTGGTGGGCTAAGTCAATGTGTTTTGCAAGTTTGTCCATGCGTTTGTCGAAGCGTTGAAAATCATCAGCAAGATCATGTAAATGTTTTTGAATGATATGAACCTGCTTTCGCGTTGCATCATCTTTCAAAACAGCGCGTGCAGTAGTTAGCACTGCCATTAGAGTAGAAGGGGATACAAGCCATACCTTCAATCGCTGTGCCATAGCGATGACTTCGGGAAAATTAGAGTGAACTTCAGCAAAAATCGCTTCTGCCGGTATAAACATAATAGCGCCATCTGTCGTTTCATTAGGAATGATGTATTTTTCAGCAATATCTTTAATATGCTTTTGTAAGTCTTGGCGAAATTGCTGTTGTAAGGATTTCCTTTCTTGCGAAACTGCCTCGGTATTCACCAATTTTTGATAGGTTTCCAAAGGAAATTTGGCATCAATGACCACATTACCAGTCGGTTCCGGTAAAAATAGAATGCAATCAGCTCGTTTTTGATTACTCAGAGTATGTTGCATTCGGTAATGGTTGCTCGGCATCATGTTAGCAATTAAGTTTGCTAACTGAACTTCACCAAAGGCCCCACGAGCACGTTTATCAACCAGCACATCTTGTAAGCTGACCACATGAGATGATAATTCGGTAATTTTTTTCTGCGCTTCATCAATAATGGTCAAGCGCCTTACGACATCAGTAAAGGTTGAAGAAGTTTTTTCAAAACCCTCGCTCAATCGATTATTCACTTGCTGAGTTAAATTATGCAGGTGAGATCTTATTTCTTCGGTTAAAGAATGCAAATGCGAGGTGAGGGCGGTGGTGTGTTGTTTGAAGCTATGGGTCATTTGCTCTCGCACATCGGTCATCTGTCTTTGAATAATTTCAGAGATTAAACTTTGATTAGCTAATTGGCCCTGGGTAATTTTATCATGAATAGTATATTGGCTCGCTTGATAAGCTTGCTGCAGGCTCTGTTGTAATTCAAAGAGTTGATTAGTAAACACTTGCTCAACTTGTTGGAAAGCAGCTTGGGCAAAGGAATGCTGACGGCGCTGCCGATAAAGAATAAAAAGAATTAAAAAACTTTGCAGGGCAATTGCTAAAGCAACGCCCTCCAAAAGAGACAACTTATAAATAAGTTGGAGCATTTTTACCCTAGGTTAGAGAGCTCAATTGGTTTGTCGTAAAAATAAACAGGTTTTTGTTGGCCAAAATCTGTCAGACGAATGTAACCAAGATAGAAAGGTTCTTTATAGTTAGATTTCAGATTAGAGTCAAAAGAAAAATCAAATTTATTCAATCCTGTTGGCAACCAAGCTGCTGATTGAACAATTTGTAGGGGATGGAGTTTGCCCTGTCCATCAGAACCGAAAAGAACAGCCTGTAAGGCATAACGGCTCTCTGTTGCCACTTCAATTTTGGCTGAAAAATCAAAGCCCTTAGCGGAAGTTCTGCTTAACTCTCGTAGCGCTGCCGAGGGAATTGTATAGGAAAAAGCACTATGACCTTGGCGGCTCACTGTTTTTTTACCCGCAGCTCCTGTAACGCTGGCTGAAACATACCAGTTTTGGCCTCTATCATTTGTTTCAGAGCGCAGCGGGTAGCTGATTTCATAGCTGCTTTCATTGACCCGCTGGGTTGGTAGGGTAGTTTTTTGCCCATCAGGACTGATTAAATTAACTTCGATGGTATCGATTGAATAGCTAAAGTTTTTATCGCGCAAGGAAATTGTCGATTTTAGAGGGTCGCCAAATTGATAATGAGCCTTATCGGTTTCAATACTTAACTCTGTAGTGGAGTTGCTATCAAACACATGAATGATATAAGTGCTTCCCCCATCCGTTTGAGCAAGCGCTTTGCTCGAACTTGAGACGATAAATTCGCCAGAACCCAATTCGGGTTTAAGTTGTGCGATAGCTAAAGTCGTTCCGGCGAAAGCAGTTTCTTTTAAACCTTCCTCTTTTGAAAAAAGTGAAGAAGCGTCCATCAAACTGAGTTTCGCAGAGTTAGCAGCCTTAATTTGAAATTCTGGTATTAATTTTTTATCAGGATTAGTAGGCGATATACGAATAACAGCACCTGAGGCTTGGGTATGGATAGCCACACCTTTTTGCAGTTGTTTTAAGGTCGCAGTAACTTGGTATTTTCGGCTTAATTGCTTATGTAAATTATGCTGACCTAAGTTTTCATCTTTTATAGCCCAGCTCGTGCTTAGATTGTCATGAGATAAGTTAATGCACTCCGAACAATCATAAGCTTTAAGCGCTGTTTGATTCGGAAGGGTAAAGGCTAAGGCTTGACTTGATAATACTAGCGCTGAAAAAATTAAGCTGTTTGATCTCATTGGGATTCTCCTTGAGTAAGAACCAGATCGTTACGAAGAATTTGTTCAAAACCAACACATGCATGGCGGCTTTGATTATGATTTAAAGGCGCATGATCATCGGTTTTTTGATAATCATAAAACCAAACCGTACCTGCTTGCGCTTGGGAACTACAATCCAAATAGCCATCTGAGCATTCACTAAGGTAGGTCTGAATCACTTTTAAACTGGCATTTAGCCAATAGCCATTACAATAGCTAGACGATTTAAAAGGAGAAGCCACGACATCGGAACCAACTACAGCGCGAAAAGGAATAGGCAAGGAGGGGCGGCCTTTTACACCATAGATGACTTCGTCATTAAAAATAGCCATGTCACCCACACGTTGTTGTCTGACGGCGTCATGGACATATCCCAATAACCAGCCAAGTCCTGTTTCAAAGTGAGTTCCATCGATAGCATCATCAGCCAGTGAGGTGCCGCCGCTTGAGGGTGCAAGTGCAATTACTTGCTTAATAATTTTTGAAAGTCGCATAAAACGCGCATCATAAGTTGGATTTGACAAAATCCAGCGCATCACGTTGCCACCATTCGAGTGAGTGTAAATTACTAATTTCGTAATTTTCTTATCATCAATAAATTGCAACAGTTGTTCAGCAACACAGCCTGAAGTAGCCTCATCCCACATGTAATGAGTAAAATCACAGTGAGCTATAAATTTGTTTTCAGGTTTTGGCAGTACATCAGCCACAGCGTCAGTAAAATCTTTTTTCCAATATTCAGTTTCTGCATCTTCTCGATGATCATTCGTCCCGTGGACAAAGGCAATTCCGAAGTTTTCTGTTTTATCTGCAGAGAATGCACAGCTAGCAGAAAAGACTAAAAGAAAGTAAGCAATAAGTCGAGTCAACTTTTTCCCCAATTGATCTAATTTGAAGCACAGATTTATATCATAAGAATCCTTCGTGAGCAAGCTTCATTAGCTTAAGTTTATGGTGTTAGAATGAGAGTCTAATTTTTTGAAAAAACTAGCAGTTTTAGCTCCAAGGAGTGTTAATGAAAGAGGGTGATCTGATTAAAATAATTGAAGCTCTACGTGAGCGTATTCGATTGTATGATCATCACTATTATGTCCTGGATGATCCCTTAGTGCCGGATATTGAATACGATCGCGGTTTTCGCGAATTACAGGATTTAGAAGCACACTATCCGCAATATATTAGCCCTGATTCACCTACTCAACGAGTTGGTGCAAGTCCCCTAGGAACCTTTGAACCCATTGAGCATAGGCAAGCGATGCTTTCGCTAGGAAATGTATTTAGCGAGGAGGAATTAGAAGCTTTTTTTAAGCGCGTTGCCGAGAAATTGGTTTTAGATAAAGATTCGCTCCTATTCACTTGCGAGCCTAAACTCGATGGACTAGCTGTGAATTTAACTTATGAAAACGGCCTTTTATCGCATGCAGCCACTCGTGGAGATGGGGCGATTGGTGAAAATGTAACAAGCAATATTAAAACCATCGCTGCTGTTCCCTTAAGATTATTAACTGCTAATCCCCCAACTTTAATTGAAATCCGTGGTGAAGTTTTTATGCCGAAGTCGGGTTTTGAGGCTTACAATGAAAAAGCGCGTGCCCAAGGGGAAAAAACCTTTGCAAACCCACGAAACGCCGCAGCAGGATCTTTACGTCAACTCAATCCAGTAATCACAGCAGCCAGACCCTTAGCAGTTTACTATTATGGAATTGGCGTTTGCGAAGGCTTGCAATTGCCAGATAGTCATTTGGAACAATTAGCCATACTTCGTGCCTTAGGCTTTCGCGTTTCCTCAGAGGTAAAGGAAGCTCAAGGTATTGAAGCTTGTCTTGCCTATTATAAGGAAATGATGAGGCGACGTCAGGCCTTGCCTTATGAAATTGATGGCGTTGTGTACAAACTCGATAGTATTGCCCTGCAAAAGCGCTTAGGTTATGTGGCAAGAGCACCGCGTTTTGCCTGTGCTCATAAATTTCCTGCCAGTGAAGAAATGACTCTATTGCAAGCTGTGGATTTCCAAGTCGGTCGCACTGGCGCGCTAACTCCTGTAGCTCGCTTAAAACCAGTTGCTGTTGCTGGAGTAACCGTTTCTAACGCAACGTTACACAATATGGATGAAATCTTAAGAAAAGATATTCGTCTTGGTGATTGCGTGATAATTCGCCGTGCTGGTGATGTGATTCCTGAGGTGGTTTCAGTCGTTTTAGCAAAGCGACCTGCGGATACCCAATGCATTGAGATGCCAAAAAATTGCCCTGTCTGTGGATCAGAGGTTCTCAGAGAAGAAGGGGAGGCAGTTTCCCGCTGTACAGGTGGTTTATTTTGTCCGGCTCAGCTTAAGCGAATGATGTGGCATTTTGCTTCACGTAGGGCGATGGCAATTGATGGTTTAGGGGGTGGGTTAATTGATCTTTTGGTGGATCAAGGCTTAGTAAAAGATGTCTCTGAACTTTACAACCTCGATTTACAAACCTTAGCTGCCTTGCCCCGCTTAGGCCAGAAATCAGCAGATAACCTGATTTCAGCAATAGAAGCCTCAAAGAAAACGACCTTTGCGCGCTTCCTTTATGCTTTGGGAATCCGCGAGGTGGGTGAAGTCAGTGCGAGAGTGCTTGCCCTTAATTTTGCAGATATTGATTCCTTAAGAATGGCTTCTGTCGAACAATTAATGACCTTGAAGGATATTGGCCCTGTAGTAGCTCAGCACATCGTTCATTTTTTTGGGCAAATACATAATAATGATGTGATAGCTAAACTGCTGGCTTTTGGCGTGCACTGGCCTCAAGAAAAAATTAAAAAGCTTAATGAGCATCATCCCTTTTTTAATAAAACAATGGTACTGACCGGAACTTTGGTAACAATGGGACGTGATGAAGCAAAGGCTGCTTTGCTAGCAGTTGGCGCGAAGGTAACGGGCTCAGTTTCCGCCAAGACTGACTATGTTGTCGCGGGATCCGAGGCGGGTTCAAAACTGGATAAGGCCACAGCACTTGGGGTTCGGGTGTTGTCTGAGGATGAGTTTTTAGCATTATTGGAATTTCCAAAAGCGTAGCCTGGTTAGCGCGATAGCGATAACCGGGTTTCATTAGCAACTGAGGTCCTGATTATCGTCGCGTTAACCAGGCTACGCTCGATACCTACGGTTTGATTTATTATTTCTTCTTGCTTTTTGTCTTCAAAGTAGTCGGATTAACCTTTGAAACATTTCGCTGTCTTTTTAGCAACAATTGATGTTTTAGGTCATGCATTAATTCTTTAAGTGCAAAACTTTGCTCGACATTTAGAACCTTTTTAGCTTTTCTAAATATGCCACCTTCTTCCTCTTTGTCTAGCCTAAGGCTTAGGCTTTCGCGATTTACTAGTAAAATGGTCTAAACTTCTTTCATACTTTAAATTTTTATATGAGAATAAGTAAAAATAAGGGTTTAAATGAAAAATTTGCATTCGTTGGTTGACTATTTAAAAGAAAATAACTTGGTGTTAGCTACCGCCGAATCCTGCACAGGTGGCGAAATTATGGCTACATTATCTAAGCAAGGTGAATGTGGTGAATGCTTGTTTATCGGTTATGTAACCTATCATCATCAAGCTAAAACTAAGGAGTTGGGCGTTAAAGAGTCCACGATTAGCAAATATTCTTTAACCAGTGAAGAAGTAGCAATAGAAATGGTTAAAGGCGTTTTCAAACATAAAAACGTAAATCTAGGAATTGCAACAACTGGGATTATCGGCCCAGAAAGTATGGATGATATCCCACCCGGAACAATATGTTTTGCTTGGGCTTTTAAGCTTAATAATAAAATTCACGTGGTAAGCGAAACGAAGCACTTCGTTAATGAATCTCCCAAAGATTTGCCCAAAAAAGCCTCTCTCTATGCCTTATCTAAACTGAAAAAATATCATGAACAAATGCTTAAGGAATTAAAATGATTAAAAAGCAGAGTGAAATTAGCCAGGAATTACAGGTGGCTCCCGATTTTTTTAAAGAAAAAGAAATCGAAAAACGAATCACTTTTATCAAAGCCCAATTACTAAATAGCAAGCAAATAAATCTAGTCTTGGGCATAAGTGGCGGGATTGATTCAACTCTAGCAGGCCGATTGTCGCAACTAGCTGTCGAGCAACTCAGAGAAGAAGGCTACTTAGCTCATTTTATAGCCCTACGTCTACCGTACGGCCAACAAAAAGATGAATCCGATGCCCAAACCGCATTGCAATTTATTAAGCCTGATAAGTGCCTAACAATTAATATTAAAAAAGCTTGTGATGAGAGTTTAGACTCGATTAAAGAGTGTAATTTTCTCTTTGCCTCACCTCAGCAAGAGGATTTCATCTTAGGCAATATAAAAGCAAGACAGCGCATGATTGTACAATATTCAATTGCTAATGCTTCTCAGGGACTAGTGGTAGGCACTGATCACGCAGCAGAAGCCCTAATGGGATTTTTTACCAAATTTGGCGATGGCGCTTGTGACTTTACCCCCCTTAGTGGATTAACTAAAGGACGCATCAAATCCATTGCCCACCATTTAGGTGCGCCACTGTCACTTGTTAATAAAATTCCAACAGCAGATCTTGAGAATTTAAAGCCTTTACTCCCCGATGAAGAAGTTTATGGGATTAGCTATCAACAAATAGACGACTATTTAGAAGGAAAAAAAGTTCCCCAGCGGGTTCAGGTCCTAATAGAAGCTACTTATGCTAAAACTCAACATAAGCGCCATTTACCGAGCACACCATAAATCCTAAATAACTCAAAGATTTAACACCAATGTGCGCAAATTCTCAAATAATAAAATCAGGATTTGTAATTAAAACAATTCTCAGGAAAAATGACTGATTCTAGCGATGCAACTATTACTAAATAATTAACAGGACGAAACATTGATAGTATTCAAACAGGGACTTGGTTTTATTTTACTAACTTGTATCGTCTTACCACTTTTTGCAGCGAATTGGGTATTCAATAACCCTTACCCAAAAAGCGAAGAAAACCAGAAAATCTACTATTCTTCATTCCGCGAACAACCTAAAACGCTTGACCCTGCTCGTTCCTATTCAAGTAATGAATATCTATTCATCATGCAAATCTATGAACCTCTTTTGCAATATGACTATCTTGAACGCCCATATAAAATGATACCTTTGACAGCAATCTCTTTGCCAAAGGTCGATTATTACAATAAATTCAATCAGTTAATAAAGAATGAAGAAGGTGCTGAAGTGGCGTATACACTTTACACTATCCAGATTAAACCCGGTCTTTTATTTCAACCTCATCCTGCATTGGCGAAAAATAAAAGGGGTGACTATCTCTATTTAAACCTGCCAAAAAATTTTTTAGACGAGCATGAAATTAATCAATTATCTGATTTTCCTGATACTGGCACTCGGGAATTAAAGGCTGATGATTATATTTATCAAATTAAACGCTTGGCTAATCCTAATGTTAATTCATCGATTTATGGTTTGATGAGTGAGCATATTATTGGCTTTAAGGAATACGGCAGCCAGCTGCCAGCCACTGCTAATCGATGGCAATTTATCGATTTAAGAAAATATCCTATGGCTGGCTTGCAGAAATTGGACGATTATACTTTTAGCATCAAGTTAAAAGGTCAATATACCCAATTTATATTCTGGCTAACTATGCCTTTTTTTACGCCAATCCCTTGGGAAGCTGACCGCTTTTATTCTCAACCCGATATGAATGACAACAATTTGAGCTTTGAATGGTATCCAATTGGCACAGGGCCTTTCATGTTGAGTGAAAATAATCCTAATAGCCGAATTGTTCTAAGCCGCAATCCTAATTTTCGCAAAGATTATTTTCCGACAACAGGGACTATGACTGATATGCTTCGTGGTTATTTAAACCATGCTGGGGAGTTACTCCCTTTGATTGATCAGGCTGTTTATACGCTTGAAAAAGAATCGATTCCGCGTTGGAATAAATTTCTCCAAGGTTATTATGATGCCTCAGGTCTAAGTGCGGATAGCTTTGATCAGGCTATTCATATAAGCCGAACTGGGGAGCCAATGTTAACCCAATCAATGCTTGATAAAAAAATGAAATTAACTCAAACCATCGATGCCAGTGTTTTTTATCTCGGTTTTAATATGTTGGATAAAGAGGTGGGGGGTATGAGTGAACGGGCAAGAAAATTACGTTTAGCCATTTCAATGGCAGTCAATTACGATGAAAACATAGCCATTTTTTTAAACGGACGAGGAAAAGCAGCGCAAGGGCCAATTCCTCCTGGTCTTTTTGGCTATAAAGAAGGCGCTGAAGGCATTAATCCCTATATTTATCGTTGGGATGGATCAAAGGCAAGGCGTCGACCCATTTCTGAGGCAAAAGCACTAATGCGGGAAGCCGGATATCCTGATGGCCGAAATCCAGCTACCGGAAGGGCCTTGGTTTTAAATTATGACGTTGCAATCACTGGTGGGCCTGATGATAAGGCGCAATTGGATTGGATGCGCAAGCAATTTGCGCGAATTGGCATTGATTTAAACGTTCGCGCTACCCAATATAATCGCTTTCAAGACAAGATGCGAAGCGGCAATACTCAGATTTTTAGTTGGGCTTGGAATGTAGATTATCCTGATCCTGAGAATTTTTTATTCATGTTTTATAGCAAAAATGGCAAGGCAAAACATGGCGGTGAAAATGCAGCAAATTTCAGCTCTGAGCGCTTTGATCGATTGTTTGAGCTCATGAAAAATCGCCCTGATGATGCTGAAAGGCTAAGACTTATTGATGAAATGGTTGAATTGCTAAGACACGATGCTCCTTGGGTTTGGGGAGTTAATTCACGAACCCTACTTTTAACCCAGCAATGGGTGTCCAAAACCAAGCCGAATACCATAAGTCAGGATACGCTTAAATACCTTGCCGTCGACGTACCACTGCGCAATAAGTTGCGAGCTGAGTGGAATCACCCGGTTTGGTGGCCTATTGCTTTGATCTTACTATTTATTTTGCTGTCATTATTGCCTTTGCTCTTTGCCTATCGCAAAAAAGAACGGATGCACGCACCGAGGCTCAAACGATGATCTATTATTTATTCCGACGAATTTTATACGCGATTCCTATTTTATTGGGGATTAATATCATTACTTTTTCGCTATTTTTTTTAGTCAACTCTCCTGATGATATGGCACGTATGCAATTGGGACAAAAATATGTAAAACCTGAGGCAATTACGCAGTGGAAAGTACAAAGAGGCTATGATTTACCTCTTTTTTATAATGCTGAAAAGTCAGGTTTGCAACAGTTTAGCCAGACGCTTTTTTATCAGAAATCCTTGCGTTTATTTGTCTTTGATTTCGGCATTTCTGATGGTGGTAGAGATATCGCTTATGATATTTCCCATCGCATGTGGCCAAGCTTAGCAATTGCAATTCCTATCCTTATTTTTGGAATGTTGGCTGACATTATTTTTGCGATGTCGATGGCTTTCTTTCGCACGTCTTATTTGGATTTAATGGGTGTTGTTTTTTGTATTGTTTTAATGTCAATTTCGAGTCTTTTTTATATTATCGGGGGCCAATATATCTTCGGGAAAGTTTTACGCTTAGTTCCTATTTCTGGCTATGATGGCGGTTTGGATAGTATTAAATTTATTGCTTTGCCAGTGATTGTTGCAGTTTTAGCCGGGCTTGGTGCAGGGTCTCGCTGGTATCGCAGTTTGTTTTTGGAAGAAATGCACAAGGAATATGTTAAAACAGCAAGGGCAAAAGGTTTGTCTGAGGTGAGGGTTTTATTTCATCATGTCTTAAAAAATACTATGTTACCGATCCTCACAGGTATTGTGGTCCTAATTCCCTCTTTGTTTATGGGCAGCTTGGTTTTGGAATCCTTTTTTGGCGTTCCAGGGCTTGGTAGTTATATCATTGACGCCATCCAACAACAGGATTTTGCGATAGTACGGTCCATGGTTTATCTAGGTTCTGTGCTCTACATCCTTGGTTTAATCTTAACCGATATTTCATATACCCTAGTTGATCCAAGGGTGAGGTTTAATTGATGGAATTATTATGGACCGATAAATGTTTTCTCGGGGTGTTGTTAATTAGCCTAGTTATTACTTTGTTTAGTCTGCGAAGAAAACACATAAGACGTGCTTTTCTACGGATTAGTCACCAACCTTTGGCGGTATGTGCGGGGATTATTTTGTTATTTTTCTTCACGATTGGTATTCTTGATTCCATCCATCTCTATCCTGTTGCGACAACTGATGAATCTGAAATTTCTGCTATCGAAAACAATACTATTTTGGATAGAATATTGGCTCCTCTTGGTAATATTTACGAAAAAACTTACTCAGCACCTCTTGCCTTAAATTTATATAGTATTGAAACTCTTTTTGTGAATGGTATTGCAAAGCAAGTTTATCCGCGTTTGAACTATCCTGCTGCAACAATCAAAAATAATACGATTAGAAATGAACTAGTCTGGGAACTCATTTATAAGGCTCTAGGTACATCCTTATTAATTGTTGCTCTGTTTTGGCTGCTGATTAGTGGTTTGCGCCGAATTATCTTAGGTCATTATCAACTAAGACCTACTACAACAGGAGTGGCTGGTTTTGTGACTTTATTTCTTTGTATCTTTGTGGTTTTTGCGAGCTTTTGGATCTCTAGGCATTTGCACCTTTTAGGTACTGGAAAAATAGGGCAGGACATTTTTTACTACACGGTTAAAAGCATTCGAACAGGTTTAGTTATCGGCATTCTTACCACCTTATTCATGTTGCCTCTGGCCTTAGTCTTTGGCATTAGCGCTGGTTATTTTGGTGGTTTAGTTGATGATGTTATTCAATATATTTACATCACTTTAAGTTCAATACCCGGCGTGTTATTGATTACTGCGACAGTCTTGTCGATGCAAACTTATATAGCCAATCACCCCGAGAAATTTACCACACTTTCGAAAAATGCCGATGCGCGCCTGCTTGTTCTTTGTTTAATTCTTGGTGTAACAAGCTGGACCTCATTGTGTCGTTTATTACGGGCAGAAGCCTTAAAACTAAGGGAAATTGACTATGTCTTAGCTGCTCGTGCTTTAGGCTCAAGCGCTTTTACTATTCTTCGTAAGCACCTTTTACCCAATGTCATGCATATCGTTTTAATCACCTTAGTTTTAGATTTCTCTTTTTTAGTCCTTGCTGAAGCGGTTTTATCCTACGTTGGAGTTGGTGTATCGCCAATGACGATTAGTTGGGGGAATATGATTAATGGAGCAAGGCTTGAATTAGCTAGAGAACCAATAGTTTGGTGGCCAATGCTTGCAGCTTTTACTTTAATGTTTACCTTAGTTCTCGCCTCAAATTTATTTGCTGATGCAGTGCGCGATGCTTTTGATCCTCATCACGCAGGACAATGATCAGCGCTTAATTTATTAACTGCGCGGTTTAATTTACATCAGAAGTTCGAATGGATATACTGGCGAACTTTTTTTGCTAGTTAAGATGCATGATGATGGAAAATAGAGATGAATGAGAGGCACGAGCTTAATAATTCTGATGAAAATGAAAAAAACACAAAAAAAATGCCAAGAGATGAAGATTTATTAATTGACAATCGTCAGGTGAAAAAATCTCGTTTTGATAAAATGTCGCTAAACAATCTTGAAAATGACGATCTAATTCTGCCAATACATTTAAATGAATTTGACGATCCAGACAATTTTCCGTCTGAAAAAAATAGGGAAAAAGAACCGATAAAAAAAGAAAAAGATTACACTTTTTTTGTCACTAACCTAGTTAAAAATCTAATACACCAAGGCGATTCAATAGAGACTATTTTAGAAAGTTTGGCGGAATCACTGACAGAAATAGACTTTGACGCAGCAGCTATATTGAAGAAGATAGGTTTCGGTTTTTTAAGTGAAGAAAAAAACCAAGAAGCTGAAAAATGTTTTGGCGCAGTTGTAAATCTAACTAATTCCTCTGACTTACTACCTAGCGTAATGCTAGTCAAAGCCCAGCTTGAACAAAACAAATTAGTAGAGCAAGATTTTGAACAATGTTTGAAACTTATAAAATCAAATTTTCTATCGGGAAAAACCACAGAAGAGGTCCATGATCTAGGCTGCATGCTATACGATAGAGAAAAATATAAAGAGGCTGAACTGTGTTTTAGACATAACCTGACGGCAGCCACACAGGTAGACTTAGGCGATGCAATTTCAATGCAGCTCAATTTTGAACGAATTGATGAGGCAGCACAGTGTTATTTAAGAGCCTATCAAGCTGCTTTAAAAAAAGAGGATTTAGAATTAATCTGTTCCGTATTAGACAGCCTGGAAGACCATTTCTTTCGTTGCTATCAACCCTCCCAACTCTATATTTTGAATGGGCTTTTTTCTGAGAGTCATCTTGAGGATCATTTTAATAAGTTCTATTTTGTCTCCTCTCGATTGATTAAAGAAAAATCGACCCAACCTATAGTAATTAATTTTATCAAAGAAACCTGTAAGTATCTTAACGCCCATATTTTGTCAAATGATGAAGCTGATTCGTGGAAACCCTTTTTTAAAAAAGGGAACAATGCTGAAAGATTTTTTCAATTATACAAAAAGCTAGTTCCAGTTCTCTCTTTTGTAAACAACTATAATCCACAAGAAAGCTATCAAAATTTTATGCCACAAAATGCCATCAATAACTACGCCTTTTATCCACCTCAGCTATATAGTTATTTCGCTGGCTTTCAACAATTACCGCAAGTTCTGCCGCCTAACTCTGGTGGTCAAAATAACCCTCAAACGCTGTTGCAAATCAATAGAAATTATCCACAGCAGGGATTTTTTGCGGTAATACAGCATCAGGAACGAACCCAACAAATTTTCCATGTAACTGAAAACACCATGTCTTAGTTGAGTATCTTATCTATCTTAGGGATTCACTAATTACTAAAAGGTGTCGATACCTCAGGGTCAGACTGACCTGACCGTTCTATTTAACAGTATTATCCCTTAGTTCTAAAGAAATTCCTTCATAACATCCATCTGATAAGAATTAGAAGAGGGCATTACTTTTAAAGGATAAGTTTCCCCCCAACCATGGCCCGTTGACCAAATTGTCCAGCCGGCAAAACCATAGTCTTTCCCTTTGGATGAATTTTCCTGCAGGTATTTCATAAAGCCTCTTAGAGGTGTTTCGCAACTTGCTTTCGATTGGCCAGAACCAAATTCGGTCACCATTGCTTGTAATTTATTGGTTGATAAATAGTCAACGAAGTCCTGTAAATTGAACCCATCAACCCCTGTCGTTTCTAAATTCTGCAAGCATTCATTTCCTGTTCCACTGTAATTGGAGTCAAGATATTGATGTACATTGATAAATATTTTGGACAGGTCACTAATGCCTTGCTTGTTAAAATTTTCCCGAGTAAACAAGGTAGCATTGCTATAGTTTTGATTATCAGAACCTTGCCAATGAGCGCTAGACCAAGAATGCAAGCCTGACCAATTATTACCTTCTACCAAAATATTTCCATCAAATTTCTGTTCCCGCAGCATTTTGATCAGAGCCGTTTGAATCGTAAATACTTTATCATCTGGAACACCAACAGGTTCATTCATCAAATCCAACATAATGAATTTTTGATTTATTTTTGGATCTTCTTGAATAAGCTTTACCAATGGCCCCCAGATTTTTTTGTACACATTTTCGTCAGTAATTAATGTACCTTCAGGTCCTTTAGGACAGCCACCAGTAGGAGGACAGCCAGAATATTCCTCACCGAATTTTGAATAACGCATATAGGCATGCAAATCAATGATAGTGTTCACTTCTGCATTGGTTAATGATTGCAGCAAAGGTCGTAGGTAATTATCGTAATAGGCACGGTTGATTGGTCCTTTACCAGCACCGGCTAATTGCAAGAAACTCCAACTCACAGGAACTCGCACAGTATTAACGCCTGCTTTTATAAATTCGTTGGTGTCTTTTAAGTCTGTATATTTACTATCCTTATCCTTTTCGGAAAGATTGGGAACAGTCGTTGGGTTGATAACCTTATCAAATTCAAGGCCAGATAAATTAATCCCCTTGTATTGCTTTTCTTCAGTCGGCTTTGCCTTTTCTAAATTAAGGTTTGTTTCAATAGGCGTATATTCAATTGCACCGCTAAAATGGCCTGAACTATCA
>JACCWL010000049.1 GCA_013697645.1 Tatlockia sp.
TTATTTGGTTAATTCTTATTTAATGGCTTTAGAATTCAGCTTCTAATTATCAAATTCCTATTATTGAGAGCTATTCTTTCTTGCTGATGGCTGATGCATTTTCATTTATAATGCAAGCCCAATCACCTGGAATTTGTCCTATGCTCACACGCTATCAATACCCTGAAATCAGCCGTGCACGTGTTTTTTATGAGCACGACTTTCAAACTTATGCTATCCCACTGTATACCAGCAGGGTATCGGCTGGAATTCCAACCCTTGCTGATGACTACATTGACCAAACCATTGATTTAAACAAAGACTTGGTAAAACATCCAAAATCGACTTTTCTTGTCATTGCCTCTGGCGAGTCAATGATTAATGCAGGCATTCAGTCAGGAGATATGCTGATTGTTGATAAACAAATTACGCCTGTAAATGGCAGCATAGTGATAGCAGCAGTGGATGGTTTTCTTACGGTGAAACGATTATCCATTGAAGAAGACCACATGCAATTACTGCCGGAAAATGAGGCGTTTAAGCCGATTCCCATTACCCCTGAGCAGCACGTGGTTATTTGGGGTGTTGTTACTTTTGTTATTGCCAAAGAATCTCATTAAAGGATGCCCACTGGAAAGGTTATAAAATGATAGAAATTGATTTTCAACTACTTTCCAGTGAGGCATTGGATACTATAATGATGGAGTTTATAACACGGCATTCGACCAACTACGATGAAAAAGAAGTGGATGTTGCCAATAAAAAAAGACAACTTATTTTAAAGCTGGAGCAGGGGGCTGCTGTGATTGTTTACTCATCGAAAGAAGGGTACTGCACAATTATCAGCTTGGAAGAGAAACAGAAAATTTTTGCATTGAAAGAAAGCGAATGATAAAAATTTAGAAAGAGCCAATCGGTGTGTCGCCAATTGACCCAGTGGACTGACACATAGCAAGTCCAATATTGCGCCGCCAATTATCTCAAATACAGACCGTTTTTTAAATCCACCTATTTTGGAAGCAAAAAAAGTTATACCGTTTAAAAAAGCCAGTCAAATCACCAGAAAAACGAACCTTTTCTTTATGGTTTAAAAAAGACCCAATTAAAGTTTTACAAGTAGCCAAAGCGTAAAAAAGCTCATTCTAATCTCAACACCAAGTTTGATTCCGCTCGCTATCTTTTTAGTAATCCATGCCAACCCTCTAACTTCCTTATTAATGCCTTATAATGATTTTTTTTTAAGACGTTAAGTAATATAATCAACAAAAATTAAACGTCCGATTATCATGCCTATTAGCGAACAACAAAAACAAGTCATCCTTGATATCGATATTAAAGTTAAAAAATTAATCAAAAATCGCGCTAGCCCCGAAGATATATTGGTTCGCATGATTAACTATATGCCTACGATAAAATCAATTATGTCATCCGCCGATGAAAACGAAATGGATTTTTACAGCTAGGAATACAAAGGGTTTTATTCCTACATGAAAATACTAGAAAATCTGGCACGAGGCATTAAAGCGAGCAGGGCATCTTCTTTTTAAGGCTTACCTAAACCTGATGTAGCAAGTGTTTCATGGGCATTGGAGATCTGAAGTGACCCACCCTCACACTTTAATCAAAAATTCCACGAAAGCTCGGGGATGTCATTATTTTGTTCTGTAGAAAAGCAGGAGAAAAAAGAATAGGTTCCTTGAGTTAGTGGCTTAAAATCATTGGCAATTCTTGCGACTAAATACACTTGCCCAATAAGAGGTATGAAAAAAGCCAATGGCGATATTTCATCGAGAAATCGACAGATGAGTAAGAGTAAATCACTGGATTGGACTTTTATATTAGCGTTACCTTCAGTGCTGCCTTGGTTAACCGGTAATGCAATTTCTGAGGATTTCTCAATTTCAAGCGGCTCATTTTTTTGAGATTTAGTTTCCTCAGTGTTAGTTTCATCCACCCAAGGTTCTTTGCTAAAAAATTTTAATTCTAAGGCGCGCTTTAGGTCATCTTCAACAGCCTCTGTAGTTTTGTAATGAGTTCCTACTAATTTTAAATCGTATTCAGCTAAGTCATCATCGGTTAAAACCTTAATTGGTTTTTTAATGTCAATTAAGAAATCAGAGCTACCATTGGCATAAGTCAGGAGGCAATGGTCTATTGTAGTGAAGCCTGTTGCTTTGGGGTATTGGGCTTTGATAGCCTCATAAAAAGTGATTGATTGCGAGGCTGTTGCCAAGCTAAAGGAACAAATAGGGGAGTATAA
>JACCWL010000050.1 GCA_013697645.1 Tatlockia sp.
GGCTACCGTTTTGGCTGTGCATCTCGACTACGTCTGTTCTTCCCCTGCCCGTTTTTGAATATAAGCCAAGGCATATTCCAATCGAGCCAAGGTTCGTTTCTTTCCAAGTAATTCCAATGTCTTTGAAATCGATGGTGACATCGTAGAACCGGTTACAGCTACTCGAAGAGGTTGCGCAATCTTACCCATACCAATATTAAATTCAGCACAAATAGCATTAATACATTCTTGTAAGGCTTCATCTTGCCAATCATTTAAGAGTTGAAATCGCTTTGATAGGGCATTTAAGGGTTCAAAGGTAACTGGCCTTAGATTTTTTTTCACCGCTTCTTCGTTATAGCTAACTTCATCCTCATAAAAATAGCGAGAGTTTTGACACATTTCCACTAGGTCTTTACAACGCTCAGCTTGCACGACCACTAAGTCTGCTAATTTGGGTCCATTGGCAATGTCGATATCTTGCTTTGCAAAATGCCAACTCAGCGCTTCGGCAACCTTTTCTGGAGAGTCGGTTTTTTGATAATGCTGGTTTAACCAATACAATTTATCGTAATTAAAGCTCGACACGCCGCGACTCACATTTTTTAGATCAAACTTCTCAATCATTTCCTCAACAGAGAAAATTTCCTGATCCCCATGTGACCAGCCTAAGCGTACTAAGTAATTGAGTAAAGCATGGGGTAAGATACCCAACTCTTTAAACTGCAAAACTGAAACGGCACCGTGGCGTTTTGACAAACGTTTACCATCCTCCCCTAAGATCATTGGTAAGTGTGCAAAAACGGGGACAGGAGCCTTTAAGGCTTCAAATAAATTAATTTGTCGGGGCGTGTTGTTGATATGATCATCACCGCGGATTACGTGAGTTATGCCCATATCCCAGTCATCAATAACTACCGCAAAATTATAGGTTGGATGACCATCTGAACGGACTAAAATTAAATCATCCAGTTCTTTATTATCCACGGTGATAGCGCCATAAACCTTATCATTGAATGAGACGCTACCCATTTCTGGATTTCGAAAGCGCAACACATGCGGCTCATTAGTTTCCGGCAAATTTTTAGCCCGGCAATGACCGTCGTAACGCGGTTTTTCCTTAGTAGTCAATTGTGCTTCTCTTAAGCGTTCCAAGCGCTCTTTAGTGCAGACACAACGGTAAGCGAAGCCCTCATCTAAAAGTTGGCTGGCTATTTCCTGGTAACGAGAATAGCGTTTGCTTTGATAAAAAGGTCCTTCATCAAAATCTAAGCCTAACCACTGCATACCATCGAGAATAGCTTGCACGGATTCTTCCGTTGAACGCTCCTTGTCGGTGTCTTCTACACGCAGGATAAATTGCCCCTTATGATGCCTTGCAAAAAGCCAAGAAAACAAAGCGGTACGCACCCCACCGACATGTAAAAATCCAGTGGGGCTTGGGGCAAAACGTGTTCTGATTTCCATCAGGACTCTCCGTTGTAAGCAAATAAATAATCGGGCTATAATAGCCCACTTTTCCAGCAACACAAAATAAACAATATGCTGCTCTACCTTGCACAGTCAGAGGACAATAGGGATTTGTCATGAAAAAAATTGGTATTAGGTTTCAGCTCCGGATTACAACACTAGTTCCTGTTCTCTTAGTTGCCCTTCTCTTTGCCATCTTTTACAACGGCGAATTCAATAAAGATTTAAAACAACATATGTCACGTCTGGGAGAAGCTTATATCCGCCAGCTTTTGCCTGCTGCACAATTTGCGTTGATGCGCAATGATAGTCGAACTCTTCAGAGTTTAATCAATGCCTCAACAATTAATCCTGAAGTACAAGCGTTGGCTTTCTATAATGCGCAAGGTCAGCTGCTCGCTTACCGCGGTGGCAAACATTCTTTTCACAAACCTTTTAAACCACCTGCATACACTGGCGACTATGTGGAGAGCAAACAAATTAAACCTTATATCATTAATTTTTTGGCGCCAATTACTATTCCAAAATTTAATCTTTATTCCACTGCACCGTTCAAATTTTCGTCAAACTCAAACGCATTGCAAGGGGATGATATTTTAGGTTGGCTATCCATTGATCTGGATACTCAATCAATACTAATAAAACGTTATCGCATGTATATCATTACTATATTTATTACGCTTATCGGTTTATTGCTTAGTCTTACGATTCACTATTTCTTATCAAGACGAATTTATATACCCATTCAACGTCTGCGACGCGCGATGAAACAGATTTTATCGAATGAATTTGAAACACAGATCCCTGTAACCAGCCAGGGTGAATTAGGCGTTATTGAGCGAGGTTGCTCTCATTTACAGACACAATACTTAAATACTATCAAGGACTTAAACAATTACATTGAAGTAGCGACTGCTGATTTACAACAAAGTTTGGAATTATTAGAAGAGAAAAATATTGAATTGTTGCTTGATAAGAAAAAAGCTGAGGAAAAGAGCAGACAAAAATCTGAATTTATAGCCAACATGAGCCACGAGATTCGTACACCGATGAATGGCGTTATGGGATTCACTAATGTTCTACTTGAATCAAAGTTAGATAACCTACAATTGGATTATGTGAAAACGATTAAATCCTCAGCCCAAGATTTACTATCAATAATTAATGACATTCTTGACTACTCAAAAATGGACGCAGGAAAATTGTATCTTGACTGCATCCCCTTAGATATTCGCTCCTGTATCGATGAAGTTCTCGCCCTTACCTCTCCGAATGCCAATAAAAAGGGAATTGATCTGATTCCAATCACCGAACTGGATGTACCTAAAACCGTCCTAGGCGACCCTTTACGAATTAAGCAAATTATAACCAATTTTGTCTCCAATGCCGTTAAATTTACTGAACATGGTTATGTGCTTATACGCACCTCTATTGAACAAGAAACAGAGCTGGATTATACGGTGTGCC
>JACCWL010000051.1 GCA_013697645.1 Tatlockia sp.
TTAATATTATTCGTCGTAATATCTCTATCGACGCGAGCGTTAAACGTAAGAGGCATATGGCTGCACTTAATGATGATGTACGGACAACCCTTATTAAAGGATTAATTTAAGATGCGGTTGCCCTGACCAGCACCCACACCCTTAAAAGTGGCTCCGAATTTATTCGAACGAGAAAGTTTCGTGTACTGTTCAAAAATATAGTCATATTTATCAGATGGAAAGCCTATCCCTGTATCAGAAACCTTAATGTGAAAGAGTTTATCTTCTTTTAAAACCGAGACTGTAACTTGTCCTTCTTCGGTGAAATTTATGGCATTTGACATCAAATCATACAAAATTTTGTGGAATTTAGTTCTATCCGTTTCAATCCTGTCTTCTTTTTTAGATTTTAAAGGTTGAATGATTAATTTTAAATTTTTTGAACCTATCGTGGGTCTAAGCTCCGTTTCCAGTGCTAGTAATTCTTGAACGATAGAGAAAATTTCAGGTTTATTCTCTAGATTAGAAATAGACGTTGCATTGATTATCGATTTTCTCACGACTTCACAGGCGCTAGCTCTTGTTTCTAAGGTTTCAAAGAGCTCTTTTAGTTCAGGGTATTCATCCGAATAGCAATTGAGAACTTGAGCGATACTACCCACGTCAGAAATTGGCGTTGCTAAATCGTGTCCCATGTTGGCGATAAATTCAGTCATGATATAGTTAGCTGCTTCGGCTTTATCTTTGGCCATGCATAATTCTTTTTGTGTTTCTTTGAGTTCCGTTACATCAAAAGAAATCCCCAAAACGCCTATAACACCTTGCTTATGATCGAATAAAGGAATTTTTTTAGATAAAACGACACGGTATTTATCATTTTTCAGAATAATTTCTTCGGCTTCAATTTTTTTTTGTTTAGCAATCACTTGCTGGTCAATTTCTCTAAATGCATCAGCTTGATCTTTTGGAGACAAATCATAATCTGTTTTTCCAATAATCGCTTCACTACTTTGTAAATTAAGATCATTGGCTTGAATGAGATTACAACCTAAATACACGCCTTCGTTGTCTTTCCAATAAACGTGTTCAGGCAAGTTGTCCAGAAGGTTTTTTAGTACCAAAATCTGTTGGAGCAAGGGTTTATCATAATCATTTAAAGAAATACCTACTATTCCAACAAGCTGTTCCTTATCTAAAAGAGGTATGGTTTGATATCGAATGATTTGCCCTTTCAGATCTTTAAAAGGGGATTCGAATTGTAAAGATTTTCCCAAATTTAGAACTTTCTTGGTATTTTTTTCCCACAATTTTTTTAAGTCAGGATTTTTTTTAAATAGCGGCAAGGTTTCATTCGTATATTCAACGATATCACTAGGAGTATTTAAACCGAAAAGAGCAGCCTGCTCAGCATTACAGCTGCGATAAAGTCCATTTTTCTCAACGAGCCACGCACAACCTGGAAGGAGTGGAATAATGTGTGCTAAGGCTACAATCAATGGCTCACTCTTCATGCTGTTCCCTAAAGTTCAATCATTCTAATTATAGAATATAAGTTCAAGCGTCATAGAGTTAAAGAAGAACGCTCATGAGAGGTCTCTTCTTTAAAAGAAATTGCATCTGGTAGATAGTAATTAGCATAAGCTTGTGTGGTATTGCAAAAAATATGTTTAAGAAAAAACAAGCTTTGGTTTGTCGTGGTGCAGCCAGTCTGCTCTGCCAATGTTTGTTTTTTTGCTAGTTGATACGATAAATTTTGAGCTATTTCAATTTCGATTAAAGAGAGATTATCTTGTTGCTCTTTAATTAAAGCGTCAAAGGGATCTACTTTAAATAAGGATAGGGTAGACCCTGAATATTGGGGATGCGAAGAATTATTATACAGAACCACTTCTTTCATGCCTATCGTTAGTAATTGATTGATAAATTCATCTTTAAAAAAGAGGTCTTTTACCCAACATGTCCCATACAAAACAACACAAGGGGTGGCCACTTTTTTATTGAAATGAGAGCGGGGTTCAAAGTTTTGACTGGATTTATAACCCTGAAAACCAAAAGCAATCCGCTCGTTATGGTATTTATCTTGGATGTCGACCAATAAGACCACAGGTGTTTCTTTTTTAATCATATGGAAAATAATAATTTCTGTAACTGAATAGCAGGGTAATACCATTCTTCCTTCGTCAGATCTGCGATGAAGCCAAGGTAAAATTTGTTTTAAATGATCTTTTTCAGGTAGCTCATTCAATAATTTAAAAATAAAATGGCAAGAGAGCTCAGAAAGCATTTTTTGATAAAATTGAGCCAATTTTTTGGAATAACCGGAGGATAGATTCAATGTCTCGGCAATCGTTTGAAAATTAATTCCAATGGGAATCGCATCATGATTTACAATTTTATATTTGCATAAAAAATAAGAGAGAAAAATAAAGAGCGTTTCTTCTGGCAAAGAAAGAACGCATTCCATAGCTAGAAAGAAATCAATCAAAGAAGTAGGGGTAGAGCTATAATCTGGTCTTTCTTTTTTAGGTTGTTTTAAAAATAGTTGGTATTTAGTTTCATACGTGTCCAGAGTATTCATCACGTGGAATATTGTTTTTTTTAATGGTAATAAGAGGGTCTTTAAAGAAGGCAATTGAACGCTTAGAGAATAAATTTTGTAGGCTCTAATTTGGCAAAGTGTTTCGCCCACTTGTGCATCAAAATAGCTAAATTCTTGGTTTTCAAAAAAAAATAAGGCTTGTTGGAGTTCTTTCAATAGCGCTTTCATCAACTGAATATATCTTAATTTTTGGGTAATATCTTTGACAATAATTGAATGATCATGGGGCAATAGTGATAGGTTATTTAACATTGATTTTCCTCAGTGACATGTATTTTATTGAATTTAGACACTATGGGGGGTAATTGATCAAATATTGACTTATCATTAATCTTTTTTGCAGATACTTGGTCTAAAAAAAATAAGTAGTTGATAAAAAATAACTTTGAAATGTACGTCCTCTCTTGATAGCCAACCCAAACTATTTTTATTTAACTCCATTTTAGTTCAGTTTTTTTTTGAAGTCAGGTAGTATAAAATAAAATCAGTTGTTGTGCCACAAGTAAAGAAATATTTGGTATTTTCTTTCTTTAAGGAGTACTTTGTGTGAGCGTCTAATTAACCCTACTTTTCCCAGCCCAATTTAATTCAAGATACCCTACTTTGGTAATTATGAGGCCTAACCAATGGATAAATAAAGATCAAAATGGATAAAAAAATATGTGGAAAAATATACTGAAAAAATAAATCAACATAAAAAGATAGTTAAGTTTTATAAAATCATTCTTAAAATAAATTTAAACCCTTTTGGTAAAAAAATAATTGACTTATTTACCAATAAAAAATATCCTTCTTTTAGTTTTAAAGTCCAATCAATGGAAAAAAATGAATCGTCTTCTAACAGAAGGGCAGCTATCTCAATGTATTTACACTAGGGTTCAGCTTCCAGCATATGACATCAATACAAATGGAATAATGATTAATCTATTAGTGGAAGCTAAACCTTCCCATTTCACAATTATTAATTCTTATGGAAGAATAGCTATAGCTCTTAGAAAAATGTTTGAGCGAGTTATTTCGATAATGTCTACTCTCAAGTCGTCATGGGAAATTTTTCGTGATTTGGAATACAACATCCAATCTAAAGAGGAAAATTTTCGCGTTATAGATGCAAGAAGTGCAGGTTTACCTCTTTGTATTTCTCTTCTCAATATTTTTAGACAAATAAATGGATTGGAACAAGTCCAAAATTTAGTCGGAACCGGATTATTGAGAATTGATGGATCATTTAATGAGTCGTCATTAGAGATGCAAAAAAAGCAAGCAGCTTTACAAGCTGATGATAGAACGAAGTTTGTAAATTCAGCAAGGTGTCGACATGTCTTTGACCTCGCAAATTTAATGAACTGTAAATAAATATATAGGAGAAAATCAACATGGTGTTAAAAAGAGCAGTCTCCGCATTAATGCTTATGGGCGCAGTTACAGCAGCGAATGCGGAAGTTTGTAAACATGCGCCAGGAAGTGTAACTTGCGGCAAAGGTACTGTCAGTAGTTTGTCTGGTAATGGAATGGTTACAGTTAATGGCACTACTGTTGAAGGAGCTACCCACGTAAATGGTATGTTAAATGCGGAGGATTCCAATTTTTCATCTCTAAATGTTAATGGCAGCACTACCTTGTTTCAATGTACTGTTAATCAAGATATTGAAATAAAAGGTGATTTAAAAGCATCATCGACAAAGTTTGAAAAATCCCTCGATATTTTCTCAAGTTCTATTCGCTTTATTAATTCAAAAGTAAGTGAAAATCTGCACATCCACCATACGAAGAATAAGTCTCAAGAGGTATATCTTGATAATAATTCTGAAGTAAGTGGAGATATTATTTTTGATGATGGTCAGGGTAATGTTTTTGTCCGTGGCGGTTCAAAAATAGGTGGTAAGGTTATTGGTGGTGAGCTAATTAATAAATAAAGGATTTAGCAATGGAAAATTTAATAGATATTTTTTTCGGTATATACAGTGATGGCAAGGAAGGTGGGAAGGATAGCTACAAAGATGGGCATGAACTTGGTATGAGCATGATAAATGGAGTGAATAACCAAAACATGGATTATAGATTCTAATATGTCTAGGAAAAAGCTTCTTGTGGTCTCATCTCATCACGATGAGGCCATTACAAAATGGATAGTTCAGAACAGTTCAGCAATAGATTTAATTTTTATTGAAGAGTTATTGACCTGTTATGAGATAAGCGATGAGCTTAGTGCTGACGGCCCAAAAATTAGATGGCAACAAGGTGCGTCGGTTGAGTATTCTAATAAATCACATTGTTTGTTAAATCGAGTCATTTATATTAATGATGATTTGTTTCAGTCGTTTCGGATTGAAGATAGAGATTACGCTAAAAGAGTATTCGAAGCCTATTTAGGATTTTCTCTAAATGCATTTCAAAGCCCTCAATATCAAGCAATAAATGGAGTTTGTGAGAGAGTTAAGTCTCTTCCACAGCAATGGCAGATAGTTAGTAGAGCATTCAATAGATAATGCTTTTGAAAAAAGGTACTTAATCTTTATTGATAGCAAAGGTTGTACAACAAGCGTTTAAACAAATCGAATCTAAGTTTAATCAAAGAAAACAGAGCTGTTTTTCCTCTGGGGAAAGAATTCTTATTTCATTTATGCGGGCACTTGCCTCATGGAATAAGGAGGTATCTATTTTGGTCGTGGACGAATGCACAGCATTTTTAGATACCACAATAAAGGGTTTATTTTTAAAGTGTCTGTCCGAGTTATCGGTTCGTACATCAATTTTTGAGTGCGCATGAAGTATTTAACTTGGATAGCTCTGTAAAAATAAATTTAAAAATTATTAATAATATAAAGGAGTAATCATGAATCAAATAAATAAAAATGAGCGAATCTTAGCTTATAAAACTGCTCGAGTAATTAAAGATGAAGATCTTACACAAATTGGAGGAGGTTCTAATAATGGAACAACTACATATACTACTAAACAAAGCGTTGATAGTCAGGGAAATTGGGATGTAGGTGGTGATATTCAATGGGATTAATTAAAGGAGTTAAATATGGAATATTTTGACCGAATACTTGCTTTTAAAAAGGCAAGTTTGATTGAAAATGATGAACTTATAAATGTTTGTGGTGGTAGTTGTGATAAAGGTACGACATATAAAACATGTATCTTTACCGTGGATAGAAGAGCTTGCTGGGATACGCAGGTAGATTTTTCTTGTGATTAATAATGGAGGTGAAAAAATGAACAATAATCAAAGGGTTTTAGCATATTGCCAAGCAAAAAAATTAACTAATGAAGAGTTAATAGAAATTTCCGGAGGAGCAGCAAAAATGAGCGTTGAACATACTCAAAAAGGATCGGGATCTTACCCTGGTACTACTGATGTTGAGTTTGATCAGATATGGGATTGAGGCATTGCAGAATTCATGAACAAAAAGGAGTAATAAATAAATGATTTTTATTTGAGTCTTTTTTTAGAAGGCTCAAAATTTAGCTGTAAAGGAGATAAAATGAGTATTTTAATAATGACTGAACCAGATGATATTCATGCCGTTTTAGTTAGTCTTGCACTTGAGAAAAAAGGATATAAAAGTGAATTATTTTTTAGTGCCGATATGCCTAGTATACAAAAAAATAACATTTATTTCTGTGGCGAAGAGAATTCTTGGTCTACCATAGTTGACGATGCACAAGAGATTAAATGGAATGGTAAAGATATAAAATCAATTTGGTGGAGAAGACCTCGCAAACCACATATTCCTCAAAAAATTCATCAAGATGATAAAATATTTATCCAAAAAGAAAATACTATCTACCACAATTCAATTCCATATCTGCTCAACAGTGAAGCATGGTGGGTTAATCCAATTGAATCAACATATAAAACTAGTTCTAAAATAACCCAGTTAAAGATAGCCCAAAAATGTGGGTTTAAAGTACCGGATACATTAGTTTCTAATTCTCCAAAAGATATTAAAAAATTTATGACTCAATGCCAAAATACATCAGTCATTTACAAATCATTTTCACCGCATTTTTGGGCTGAAGATGATGGTATGAAAATTCTTTATACAGATAAAATTTCATTAGAGGACTTGCCTTCCGACGATATGCTGCAAATTGTGCCAGGCATCTATCAAAAATATGTTGAGAAAAAATATGAGCTGAGGGTGACTTGTTTCGGTTCACATATTAGTGCGGTAAAAATCAACTCTCAGGCTCATGAACTTGGTCAAACAGATTGGCGCAAAATTCCTGGTCACGAGTTACTTTTATCAGAAATAGAATTGCCTCTTTCAATACAGCGTAAAATAATTAATTTTATGAAAGAAATTGGTGGGGTATTTGGTTGTTTTGATTTTATCGTGACACCTGATGATGAAATTATATTCTTGGAATTAAATGAACAAGGTCAGTTTTTATGGGTGGAAGAATTGCTTCCAGATTTATGTTATATGGACATGTTTGCTGAGTTTTTGGTCCATAAAAGCTTTAATTTTTCTTGGAAGCGCTTCAGCAGCCCATTATCGACAAAGGATTTTGATTCTCAAGCTCAGAAAATTGTAGCGGAAAATATCAAAAAACATGTTTATCTAAATCAAGTTAAAAGAGTGGCGTAATTATGAGAAAATTAAGATTTTTAATTTTAGGATTAGTTGTATTGACTGGTAAATTAAATGCAGGCACCAATAATTTCGATATTTTTGGGGTAGATGCCAAGACTCAAAATAAAATTCATTTATCATGCTCTAAATTGATGGATAAATATTTAAAACTGTCTATGTCCATGAACACATCGTTGCCCAGTGAAAAGGCATTGATTCATAGAGAGAAAATCGAGCAACAGATAATTGCAAAAATCAAACAAATTGAAGATGTTGACATAGCTAAAATATCGGTAATTTATTATCCAACTGATAAAAGAACTTACGCAACACTAGATTTAGTCAAGAGAAATGAAGCCTATCGCATACCCAGGGGCCATAAAACAGTCTCTAAAAAGTTGGTTAAACAAAGTCAGGGATTAAAAGAGCTATTTGTTATTTGGAATGAATATAATGATAAAAATGTAAATTTAATACGAAAGAATCAAATGGATTTTAGTAAGAAATCATGTCCAATTACGCATTGTACCTGGGCGTTTGATAAAAAGGAGCTTGAGAAGACCCTACCTAAATTGCAAAATGGGGCTGCAAAATTTAAAAATGAACTGATTGAGATTATTAAAAATAGTTCAGATGATAAGGAGCGTGAAAAAGCAGTATTTATATTGGCCCACGATGAAACCCATAAAGATGAACAGGCAGGATTTTTAATTAATTATACTGATGATCCTAGTGATTTTGTTAGAAATAATGTAATGAGGGTTGTAGGTGCTATGGTTGCAAAACGTAAAGTTGCCCACCTAGATATTAAACGCATAATACATGCTTTAAATTATCCTTATGTAACAGATAGAAATAAAGCGGCATATGTCCTGCTTGGTATTGTAAAAAATGATCCACTAAGTCATCAGGCGGTAATAGCTCAAGCTGGCGGAACACTCCTAGAGTTATTGAAACTTCAACAACCGAACAATCATGATTTTGCTTATCTGATATTAAAAGAAATAAGCCAGAGAAATTATTCTGAGCGTGATTATAAAAGTTGGGAGGGATGGATTAGATCCCAGCAAAGTGTACTATCTAGTACTTAGGGCTGTGGACATTTGATATACCCGATACGGACTTACCAGGGTTTATCCCTGTGCCGACTTACCGCGGTAAGTCAGCACAGGGGATATTAAATGATTTTTTGTGTGCACTGATTTCCTTGGTCTAATTTTTGAGTGGGGCGCTTAGAGTTACCGCTTCAGGTAAAATTAGACTGGAGCAGGTTTTTAATAGCTTAATCGCGGCAGGAACTGATATCGATACAGAAGTGGAATTTTCTTTTCAAAATTTCATTCTTTTATGGAATAAAATACCCAGAATAAAATGGCCTTCTATTTTGGGATAATATAGAGAATATCAGATTCATTAAAGGTATGACCCTTTTGCATTTTGCTGTTTTATTAGACAACCTAGAAGCTGTCAGGATTTTATTAGTAGGCGGTGCAAAATGACGGATGCTTTTTTAGGTTTTGATCCTCTTACTTTGGCTAAAAGTTGAGCGAACTAAAATTGTGGACTTGTTTGATAAGGCGAATGAAATAACCATTATTGACGATGCGCTAACTGACCCTTTGACTCGATATATTTAAAAGTAGGGTTACGGGCCATTCTTACAAAAAACCGATCTAGATAGACTAGCAAACTTATCAAAGGGCATGACTTTATAGAACAATTAAAATGGCCCTATCAGCTTATTTTTTTTAATATCACCTTAATATTAACTAGTTATAATTTAGGACGAGATAGCGATTGTACTTTGAGCCACGCAACGACCTGTTTTGTAAACGGTTTATATGAATTTTTTATTTCCCCTTTTGTAGACATTAGTCAAAATGATTTTAAAAAAAACTATTTGACAAAATATGACCATTATGATATCATTTAGCTCAAATTTTTAAATATCAAAGTGGGAACAAATGCTTACTAAAATCGAATCATACCAGGAAAAAATTTTTAACCAGCTATTAAGTATTGACTCATATGAAGATAAAGCTAAGTTATTAGGTAGTTTATCCAATGAAATGACCACCAAAGTTTGTATCTTTGCAGCCGAAAAGGACGATGCCGATACACTTCTGTACATACTTTCATCTGCCCATTATTTTCCTAATACACCAAATCAAGTGCTCATCGAAGCCGCAAAACATGGAAATTTTACACTGGTTAAAGCTTTAGTAGAAAAGCACCGCGCTAGTCCAATATGTTACTCAAGCTCCGCAATTTGTAGTGCAGCAGAATCGGGTTACCTGAATATTGTTCAATATTTTTTCTCAGTTGACAAAAGAGGATATGACAGTATGGACTTTATATTACCTAGTGCCGCAAAGGGTGGTTATCGTGATGTTGTCATAGACTTAGTCGAGAAACTCTGCAAGTTCAACGATAAAAATAAGTTTAAACTTTTGCTTGAAGCGGGTATCAGTGCATCTAAGAATGGTAACCTCAATATTCTTAAATATTTAATTGAAGAAACAGGACTTGATCCTTCAGCAGGCTGGAATTCAATGCTTTTCCATGCTTTTGAATTTAAGAGAACAAATATTATACTGTATCTTAATTCTTTCCCCGCAGTTCAACAAACAATGGATGTTGGTTATCCACAAAAAGTTGAAGATTTAAAAACGGAAACAATAAGGAATTATTGTAGTGCGCTGGAAAAATACAGCGCTAATTATTGTCTTTTTTTTAAAAAAGAAGCACCTTCGTCTATTTTAGATAAGGATATTAAACAATATTTAGTTACAGTGGGTGAAAAATTAATTCAAGATGAGCTAAATTTATCTGAAGACTCTTATAAGTATCTATTTCCTTGATTAATAAACTCAAATTTGAATTCCTTTATATGTATGTGCATAATTCCTACATGGTGCGCCAAGCAAAGCTGGCGCTTACTTGCTGGTGAGTTAGATAAACAAGTCCAGCTCAGGTAGTCCTTTGTAGGAGCCTGATATCGAGCCTTGCGCGAGTTAGGTAACGAAGCTCGTGAAGCG
>JACCWL010000052.1 GCA_013697645.1 Tatlockia sp.
GGTTAGCGCGACAGCGATAACCGGGACTTCATTTAAACGGAAACCCGGTTATCGCTAATGCGTTACCCAGGCCACGCGACATTGCTTTCTATGACTACATATCCACATTTTATCCAATTTGTGACTATATTATCTTTTGCTTGTTATGTCAACAATTTGTGGATATAATTTCTGCTCAATTGGTTTTTTATTCATTTCAAAAGGGGCTTGCGTGGCTTATAACCATGTTCTCGATGGGCACATACTCAATCTTATTCAAACCGGAGAAATTCATGAGCAGATTGATTTACAAACCAAATTGAAAGAAAGAGGCTACGACACACCACAGGCAACGCTATCACGGCGTTTGAAGAAATTAAAAATTGCTAAAGTCGCAGGTACTTATCGAGTAGTCGATTTTAACACACCAAGTTTACCACTTGTGCTTAACATCCAAATCTCCGATTCTGGATTGATAGTGTTGCATACACATCCAGGGAATGCTTCAAGCCTTGCCTTGTTTATTGATAGGAAATACGTGGCCTTTTCACCGCAGTCGATTACAAATTCGGCTATTTTAGCCACTATTGCAGGTGATGATACGGTCCTTCTAGTGATTAAATCAAAAACTTCCCTGCCAGGCGTATTGAAATTATTTGAAGCGGAATTTCCCTATTTGAAAATTCCTGAAAGCTGAGTTACATACAAATACAACTGTAGCCATAATACGGTTCAAATATATCGTCAGCAAAATCACTCAAGACATCAACGTTTACAATCCTATCCTGTTCAACAATATCCTGAATATCCTCATAGATCTGCAAAGTAGATTGAAGAATGCTATTGGCGAGATTCCAATGAGCGTTACCCGTTGAGCAGGCTTGCGAGTTATTGTTTAACAGTGTGAGACAGGCCCTATGTATCTCGTCTGCCGATGCAACAGCCAAATAATCCCCTTGATTAAGTATTTGGGGCCAATCCGCCTTGGGTAGTTCTGCTAAATCGCTTAGTGTTTTATCTAAAAGAGGTGAATTTAAATAGGAAAGAAGGCCGTAAAACCGGATATGGACTAGGCTAAATTTGTTGGCCAATACCCTTTTTATGAAGCGAATCAAGGTATCACTTTGATCTAAGGTTTCCAGGCGACTACGCACTCTAATATCTAATTCCATTGTTTTATCGAGCTTAGATTTCCATTCTTCTAAGCAATGAAACAATTTGGAGTAATGGCTGTTTTTATTATTTTTTTCTTTATAAGAAGAATTGTTCAAAAGGTTGGCAATTTCGAGCTGAGAGCGGCAGTTCAATAGTTTTGTCGCTAACTCCTTTATGATTATCTTTTCATCGCCCGAAGGTGCTTTGGCATAAAGACTTTTTAATTCTAGATAATAGAATTCTAGGATTGAATTTTTCATTGTTGTCTACCTCTTTGATGCATTCACTACAAAGGCTATTCGCGCAAACCAACTCCTTTTTTCAATAGAATCAAGTTGAATGCAAATAGAAGAGCCAATATTGAGCAAATAATAATCATAGAGCTTAACATATCAACTTCCTGTTGATCAATCATCGCGTGCCGCAGAGCATTTACCATATAAAGTATGGGATTAAAATGGGATAGAGTTTGCCAAATTGGAGGTAACATAGAGATGCTATAAAAAACCCCGCCCAAATAAGTTAACGGAGCAAGAACGAAGGTTGGAATTATCATTACATCATCAAAATCGCGAGCAACCATTCCATTAGCGAAACCGGCAAGTGAAAAGACTATAGAAACTAGCACTACAACCACTAAGGACATGGTTATATGATGAACTTCCATTTTTACAAAAAAACAGGCCACTCCAAAAACCAGCAAACCCACAATAATACCTCGTAAAACTCCACCTAAGATAAAGCCAAGCAATAATAAACTATCATGCATAGGACTGATTAATATTTCCTCAATGTTTTTTTGAAAGCGAGTACTAAATAAAGAGGAGGAAACATTAGAATAAGCGTTGGTAATTACTGACATCATGATCAATCCTGGAGCAATAAACTCAGTATAATTAACCCCAGAGATTTTCCCTATACGCTGACCCATCAAACTGCCAAAAATCAAAAAATAAAGTGCTGTGCTGATAATAGGTGGTAAAAATACTTGACTGGCGATGCGAAACATTCTTACCAATTCACGTCTTACTATGGTGTAGAGTGCTACAGCTTGTTGTTTAAATGCCATGAGTTATAAGATCCAGAAAGAGTTCTTCTAAGCGATTTGTTTTATTACGCATGCTTTGAATACAGAGGCCATGCTGTGTTAAAACGGCGAAAACTTCATTAAGCGTCCATTTATTATCCACTCGTATTTCAAAGGTATTACTATCAATTAAAGTGGTATCAAAGGGTTCGAGCACCGGTAGTTCAGCAATAGGTTTTTCAGTGGTAAATACTAGCGTTTGGTGGCATAAGGTTTTTAGAAGATCTTTCATTGTGGTGTTCACAACAAATTGGCCTTGGTCAATTATGGCAACATGTTTACAAAGCTGTTCTGCTTCCTCAAGATAATGAGTTGTAAGAATAATTGTAGTTCCACACTTATTCGTCTCGGTTAAAAACTCCCACATGCTGCGACGAATTTCTATGTCTACTCCAGCGGTCGGTTCATCAAGAATCAGGATCTTGGGTTGATGAATTAAGGCTCTAGCGATCATTAGACGTCGCTTCATTCCTCCTGACAAACTGCGCACAATATCTTTTCTTTTATTCCACAAACCGAGTTGCTTTAATAATTCGTTCGCTCTTGGTATAGCTATTTTGCGTGGGATTCCATAAAAGCCTGCTTGATTAATAAGAATCTGATCGCAGATTTCAAAAACATTAATATTAAACTCTTGTGGAACCAAACCTAAACAAGATTTAGCTTGCTCTGGGTTGTTATCCAGATCATAGCCATTGATAATAATGCGACCCGAAGTTTTGGTTAATAGGGTGCTAATTAGTCCAATAGTAGTTGATTTTCCTGCACCATTAACCCCCAAGAGAGCAAAAAAATCACCCGATTTAACGTTTAAATCAATTCCTTTCAGGGCTTCGAAACCATTCTTATAGGTTTTGCTTAACTGCTTAATTTCTAAGGCATACATAAGAATCTTTTCAGGGAAAAACGAAGAGTATACACGCAATTTCAAAAAAAATGATAAGCAGTTTAAGGTATGGCTCGCGTTTTCATCCAGCCGGCAATGCTAAAGCGAGTTTCTTTAGTGGCACAAACTTCATGGGGGAGTTCGGAGCTAAAACAAATGAAGCGGTTTGCTTTAGGCAGAACAGTTGCAAGCAGTTGATCCTTGCAATCATAGAGCTTCAATTGACCGCCAAATGATTCTTGCCAGTTGCTATTTAAATAATAAACACAGGAAATTCGTCGTTCTTTGCTCGTGATGAATTGATCAACATGTTTTTTATAAAAAGAATCGGGCTGAAAAATAGCAAAATGACTTTCAAAATCAACTAATCCTAAAAATAAGCTTTGGTTAAGCGTTTTGCAAAGTTCATGAATTTTGTTTAAATAAACCTTAAGAGCTATATCGGCCGTTTCTTCTTCTAACCACATTATTTTATCGTTTCTAATGGCCGAATGGAGTGTACTATTTAACCCATTACCTATTTTGGCTGCTTTGAAATGGCCCTTAGAATTCATAAGCTCGGCAGTTTCTTTAAGCTTCATGTAGCTTGTTTGATCGAGAAAGTTATCAATAATATGAAAGCCATTAGTATAAATTTCGTCTGCAATATCGCTCACTGTTATCCTATCAAAGCATTTTTTTAATAATTCGCCATTGCGGTAAAAATTTATCCATAAAGGCATGAAAACGCTTATTATGACTTGCTTCTAATAGATGCACTAGTTCATGTACTAGCACATACTCCAGGCAGATCAGCGGTTTTTTAATTAGACTTAAATTGAGGCAGATGTGCTTTCTGAATGGATTACAAGAACCCCATCGGGTTTTCATCACTTTGATGCTCCAGCTGGTAGCTGATACGCCAATGATTGCTTCCCATTTTGCAAAGAGAGCAGGTAGCTGTTCTTTCATTTGTTGTCTGTACCAGTTTTCCAGTAGCTTTTTTCTTTCCGCCAGTGATAAATCAGATCTTATAAAGCAATGGATTAGATCATCTTTAAGGATGACTTGTTTTTGTTTGCTGGTTTTTAGGAAAAGCAAAGGATAATTTTTCCCCATAAAGCTATGCTCTTCACCAGACTCATAATGGGTAGGAGCTATTGCCTGTGCTTTAAAATGAGCGCGTTGTTTATGAATCCAATCCCGTTTAGCTTCTATTTGCTTAGAGATAAAATCGAGGCGTAGTTTAAGGGGGACGCTGATTGTTACTCTTCCATCTGGCGGGTAGATGCGTAAGCTCATGTTTTTTATAGGTTTTCTTAGAATTTCAATAAGAATTCCGTCGAGTTCTAACTGATTTATTGCCATAGAGTGAATAAAAATTAGAAAATAAGATTAATGATGGCAGTGATTATAGCAAGAGCAGTGAAGCCTAGAAACATTCTTGGCAAAGAGAGTCGATTCGCAATTTCAAGATACCGATAACACTACAAATCAGAAATATTAAATCGAAATTCAACTCCCGAGTAAGAAGACTAAAACTAACCACCGGGTTGATGTAAAGTATGCCAAAAAGTCCTCATCGCTTCTTGTAATTGGCTATACGAAAGTTCCATCAACGCATTGTCTTGCGGTTTTGATTTTACCACTTCATGAAAGCGGGCAAATGCTTTATCCAGTTGAGGCAAGGTCAAGTAACAGATTCCTCCACGAACTCGATGCAATTCCTTTCGCATCGTTTCCATATCATGGGATGTATAAGCTTTTTCCAAAGTTTTCTGGCTCATTTTAAGATCAATGTCGATAATGTTTAATAAATCACGAACAAGTGTTTCGTCTTCGTTGGATTGGTGCAAACTCGAAACCCAATCAATGATGTCTGCTTTATCCTGAACCGCACTAAACTCAGCTTCTTTTTCAAGTGGCTTGCCTTCTTGCCTTCGTTTAAACACATAGTGCTGTAAAAAGGATTCCAATTTGGATTGCTGTAAGGGCTTTGAACTTACGTCCTGCATGCCTGATATCAATGCCTCGTCTCGCTTTTCAGGGTCGTTGGCGTGCCCTGTGACAGCGATGATAGGTAAATTAAGTAGTGGAAGTTTGTTCAGCGCACGGATTTGTTTGGTAGTTTCAATCCCATCCATCCCATCACCTAAACCTACATCCATCAAAACTAAATCGTAATCATTAGTTTGAACCATCTTAAGCGCTTGTTCCCCGCTTTCAGCATGGTCGGAGACACAATTCAAACGAGTTAAAATGGATTGCAGACTTTTAGCGGCCAGCAGATTATCTTCTACGACCAACACCTTTGCACAGATGGTTTCTTGTGTCCGTTCTTCTGGTTTTGAGGGGTTTACTAATTGAGTGGCCTGAGCTTTAGCGGGTTTTGGTAGAGGCAGTGCTTCTTTTTCCCTGTCTGAATGGTCTGATACAACAAGGGGAAGCGTAATGATAAAACGCGCTCCTCTATTTCACTGTCTACTTCTATGGTTGCATTCATCGCCTCAATGTAACGCTTCACGGTATAAAGACCCAATCCTGCTCCTTTATACATGCCCTGGTAAGAAGGAGTCAGGCGGGAAAAGTGCTCGAAAATAGTTTCAAATTTATCCTTTGGTATGCCCATACCAGAGTCTTCTACGGTAATCTCCACAATTAAAGACTCGCCTGTCTGGTAGGTTGAATGAGAATCATCAACCAATTTTACCTTAAGTTTAACGAAACCCGTTTCAGTGAATTTGAGTGCATTCGATAAAAGATTAAGAAGCGTTCGATCAAGGTAATTCCGTAACCCGCAAAAATAGGTAGGTATCAGTTTATCTATTTCATAGGATAAGGATAATTTTTTATGAGCTGCTGTGGGTTGTAGAAGACTGATATTGCGTTTAATCAAATCTTGTAAGTTAAAGGATTCTGCATCGATGGGTTTATGTCCTGATTCTAAGCGCATGGTTTCTAAGATTTCGTTGCAGAGTTCTAACAATTCATCGGTTGCTCCGATTAAAAGTTGGCTGTCCTCTTGAACTGTCTCTACAATATGCTTTAGCAAGGTGAAATAATTGTTTTGTGAGGCTGCTTTCTCATCTCCAGTAGCTTGTTCAATCAAGGGTCTAATGTCATCAGCCGTATTAAACATTTCTTGCGTCATACCGATGATGCCTGTTAATGGAGTACGGAGGTCATGAGACATGTTGGCGATGAACTCAGATTTTGCGTGGTTTGCAGCTTCTGCGGCAATTTTAGCTTGATGCAGTTCTTTTTCCATTTCTTTCCGTTCTGTAATATCAAACGAAATACCTAAAACACCGATAACTTCTCCCTTTGCATTAAACAGAGGAGATTTTTTGGATAAAAAAGTAGAAACATGCTCGCTTCCAGCTAATTGAGATGCTTCTTCACGTGTAATACTTGTCTTATTGTTCATGACGGTTAAATCAGATTCGCGAAGAATGGGAGCCTCATGACACCAGGGCATTTCATTATCTGTTTTCCCAACCATTTCAGCAGGAGTGGAAAAGCCGGCAGATATTGCTTGAGCAAGATTACAGCCTTGATATATCGAATGTTGGTTTTTCCAATATACATGGCCTGGTAGATTTTCAAGAATTCCAGCCAATGTAATTTCAAGCGCCTCTTTCTCAAGCACTGTTTTTTTCTCTTTAAGTTTTCTGTCTGTGATGTTCAATGAAATTCCAGCAAGACCTATGGTTTCATCTTTATTATTAAACAATGGTATTTTGTGAGTAAGATAAAATGGGCTTTCCATAGATAGATTAGAAAAATTTTCATCAAAAACACAGGCTTTGCCTTGGCGTAATACTTCCATATCATTCTTGCGAATTTGATCTGCTAAATCTTTGGGGAAAAGATCATAATCCGTTAGACCTACAATGTTTTTTGGAGAAACTAGTCCTGAATCACTAGCCTGTGAAGGATTACAAGCCAAATATTCAAAACTTGAATTTTTAAAATAAATATGAACTGGTAATTGTTCATAAAGTTGTTTAAGCAAATCGGGCATATTCATCGATGATAGGTTCCGCTTTGCCATAAACTACTCCTGTAGACTTGATAATAAATATTTTTTTCCAATAGCCTTATATGCACAGCCTGTATGTGTTGAACCTACTTCATTTAGTTCATTATCAATAATATTAGCATAGACATGCCTTAAAAAAAATGTGGTTGGGGTTTGCTGAGAACAACCAGCATTTAAAGCAAAACTCTGCATTAAGGCCAAATTTTCCCCCCATTTCTCACTACAAACTAGTTTAGAATCTAATAATATAGTGTTGAATGGATTATCCTTGAAAGCTTCCAGGCATTTTCCAGAGTATTGAGGATGAATTGCTGTGTTAGCTAAAATGAGTTTTAAGGGTGTTTCTTTCAGAAAACGGGTAATATAGTTTTTAGTTGTTTCTCGGGCATTTCCTTTCTTGTCGTGCACCTCGCCAGAAACAACTAGGCAATTTTGTGTGCAATTCTGGTTACATGGAATGAGAGAAAATTGGTTTTTATTTTCCTTTTTTCCAAGAAGAAGAAAAAGAACTGTATCATATGGCTTAGAATGGTTAGCGCAAAAACGTGCTACTTTAAGCAACACGGGGATTTTTTCTAAGATGGCGTGATGGAAGAGAATTTCGCTAACTATATGACAAGGCAATACGGCACGATTTTCGTCTGCTATTTTATATAAACTTGGTAAAATCTCCATATGACCATTTGAAGGAAGCTCACTGGCAATTTGCATAATGAATTCGCAACCCAGTTGGCAAATAAGTTGTTGATAGTGATGAGATAGACGTTTTGCTTTGTGCTTTGAAATGGTGAGTTCATCCGCAATCTGCTTTAAGTTGATAGCAACAGGGATATTATTATTATCTCTGATATTGAAATGAGTCAAAAAATAGCAGGCTATAATAAATATAAATTCTTCATTTAAGTCAAAAGCAAGGTCATGTCTTGCAAAAAAATCGGTAATATTTTCATGACCATCCAGGTTTTTATTAAAACTTTTGGAAAGCTGTATAGCTTGTTCCCATTCTGCTACAACATTTTGTAAATGAGCCTGATATTTTATCAGAGTATCAATTTTTTTTTGAAACTCAAGCTTCATAAATGGGTTATGTAGCCATTCTTTAGCAAGATGCAATATTCTATAGGCTCTAATTTGACAGAGGTTTTCCCCAACTTGGGCATCAAACGCAATCAACTTTTCTTTTAAGAAAAAATTGAGCGCTATAATACTCAAATCAACTATTTTTTGGGTCAAGTAAAGATCATCCATTTTCTGTTTTTTGCTGGTTAATTGAGCGTTATTCATATAGTGAAGCAGCGATAAAATAGTAAATTTTTCTGGTTGAAAGGTATTACAATTTTTCATAGAAATCCTATTTCTTTATAAATTTGTAATAAATAATTAGAAATGAAACAGAACCACAGGTGAGAATGCTTAAAAAATAGCCCACAGCTAGGAGGTAATCACCTATAAACCACCCATGAAGCATGGTAAAAAGTTGAATTATATTAAATCCTGCAAACGTTAGGAGAGAAACACCCGTAGACGATTTAGTTTTAACAAGAGCGATAATTTGTGGGATGAAAAGACCCGCATTAACTATTAAGCTGAGAGAAAATCCATATTGAATAATATACCCGCTTATCGACATACGAGGCCTCTAATTAGTAAAGGGAAATAGTATAAACTAAAATGACTAAAAATCACACATCAAGGATTTTTATGGTCATCTCATAAAAGGAAGGGTGACTATAATTCGGCGAAGCCCAAGCTCAGACCTTCGTTGTGCACATGCTCACAAAGGTTATCTTTAACCGGAAGGGCATTAGTTAAGTAAATAAGATAAGCTTGCAAGGATGATTTCAGGCAAAAAAAAATGGGAGATATTCTTATCATTGGTTTGGATTCAGACAGCATTGCAAAGCATGTTAAAGGAGAGAATCGGCCTTTAAGGGTTTTTCAAGAACGATGTTTGATTTTATCGCAATTTCAAAGTGTGGATCTTATCTTTAAAACGGATTGTGCTAAGGACGAAAATTTGGATGAATATTTTGATCAGATATATCAAAAACTCAAGCCAGATATTGTAGCAACAAACGTCAAAGCAGGAAAATATGGTGTAATTAAACGTTCAAGAGCTAAACGAAGCAACATCAAATTTGAAGATATCGAAACGGATTACACCCTGGTAACAACACAAGCCTGATTGAAAAATGGAAAAAAATTATCTAAGGGTAGAGACTGTCTTTAAACACAAGAAAAATGTTCATTGAAAGGCAGTTTATTTTTAAGAAATGGTAGCCTGGTTAGCGCGATAGCGATAACCGGGACGCACCAGAGCTATTATCTCCTAATAACGCCTATCAGGGACGCAAGGACTATCAATATATTCACCATCAATTTTCAAAACCATGTTTACACTTCTTCTGTGATAGCGAGAAAGTATTTCATACTGCTGTTGGGTGATGTAACCATAAGAATTTCCGCAATAAACTAAAGCATTCGCGCCTTTTGATTTAGTAGGTTTTATAGGGATATCACAATCCCAACGAAACCGAGTAAGGTCACAATTTGCATTAACTGCGCAAAAAGGAACGAGCATTAAGAGGGCGACTAGATAGAATTTTTTCATGGTTTACACCTTGTTGGTATTTTATCTGTTATCGCGCGCCTACAAAAATACTTTAATTAGGCAGTTTTCGAGCTCTATAAATCTGGCTAAGGTAAATTTCATTGCCCAACAGCAACTAACAAACTGAGTAGAACGCGCTTAATCAGGGATAGGCTAATCCCATGCGGGGGGGTTGAGCACCAATTTTTAAAAAAAACTATACGAAAGACTGTAGTCAATTGATGGAATTTTGAATCAAAGTCAGTCTATTAAACTTTTTAGTAATGGACTATACTTGACCATACGGCAATTTGCCGTATACTATTAATATGGTGCGCCAAGCAAAGCTGGCGCTTACTTGCTGGTGAGTTAGATAAACAAGTCCAGCTCAGGTAGTCCTTTGTAGGAGCCTGATATCGAGCCTTGCGCGAGTTAGGTAACGAAGCTCGTGAAGCG
>JACCWL010000090.1 GCA_013697645.1 Tatlockia sp.
CCGGTGAGAACTAATGGACATCAAAATACCAAAACCGGCTAAGAAAGTGACCATGGCGGTGCCACCGTAACTGACCAAGGGCAAAGGAATACCAACAACCGGTAAAATCCCCATCACCATGCTAATGTTCACAAAAGCAGAAAGGAAAAAGGTCATAGCGAGGCTTGCTGCCAATAAACGAGTAAAGCCCGTTTGAGCGTTTCTTGCGATATGAAGACCGCGTAATGAAATCAAAATGACCAAGGCAATTAGAATAGAAGACCCGACAAAGCCAAACTCCTCGCCACTAACCGCAAAAATAAAATCAGTCGCATGTTCCGGCAAAAAATTCAAATGAGATTGACTGCCTTCTAGCCAACCTTTACCAAAAGCTCCGCCAGAGCCAATAGCGATTTTGGATTGAATAATATGATAGCCAGAACCAAGTGGATCTTGCTCAGGATTGAGTAAAGTGAATATTCGTTGCTTTTGATAATCATGCATGAGATGCCAAAGTAAAGGGGCTGCACAGGAAAGCATAATTCCAATACTTAACAGAATGCGCATCCTAATTCCTGCCAAAAAGACAACTGCTAAACCAGAAGCAATAACCATGATGGCAGTACCTAAATCAGGTTGTTTAGCAATTAATAAAGCGGGTATAAAAATCATCAGAGCGGCTATCGCTAGTGATTTGAGATCAATTGGGAAAGGTTTACGGTCAAAATACCAGGCAACCATCATAGGAATTGCTAATTTCATAATCTCAGAGGGCTGAAATCGAAAGACACCGAGGTCAAGCCAGCGCTGGGCTCCTTTGCCAATTTTTCCCATCAACATCACAGCAATAAGCAAAACTAGACCAAGACAATAAATCCAAGGTGTCCAAATTTTATATTTATGGGGTGGAATTATTGCAAAAACCATCATGATCGCCACCGCAAAAAAAAGCCGCATGGATTGACGTAATACCATGTTTAAATTTTGGTTTGAAGCAGAGTATAAAATCAACATGCCAAAAGCAACCAAAATGAGGACTAGTCCAAATAAAGGCAAGTCTATATGAATGGATTTGACCGTGAATCGATATACAGGACGAACGGAATGGCTTTTCATTTTGGTTCACTTTTCTTAAGTTCAAAATAGGCATCCATTACTTTACGAGCGACATTGGAGGCTGCAAAATCATTTTCAACCATGACTGCAATTGCTATTTCGGGATTATCAACAGGAGCAAAGGCAATTATCAGGGAGTGGTCACGCAAATATTCTGGAATATCTTCATAACGTATCTTGCGGGCTTTTTCATAGAGTTTTCCACCAAAAACTTGTGCCGTACCGGTTTTAGCACCCACAGAATAGGGCGCTGTCCGCCCAAAACGATAGCCGGTGCCTTCATTTGAAGTAATCACTTCGTGCATAGCCTCAGCAATAATAGTCCAATAGTTCTCATCCTTAAGATGCATTGGATATTCTTCAAGTACTTGATACTCATGGGTTTCGCCTTTATCACTTTGAATCGACTTCTTTAAGAAATGAGGTCTGAAACGTTTGCCTTTTTGGCTTAAAGAAGCAGTTGCATTAGCTAATTGCAAAGGAGAAACCAGCATAAAACCTTGGCCAATAGAAGTAATAACCGTATCACCAGGGTACCAAGGCACTCCTTTTACTTGTCTTTTCCAAAGTTTATTGGGGAGAATTCCTGCGGCCTCTTCATTAAGATCAACATGCGTGAGATGGCCAAAGCCAAATTGGCTTAACATGTCCTCAATGGCAGCAATGCCCATTTTATGGCCTAGATTATAGAAATAAGTATCACAAGATACGGTAATCGCTCTTTTTAGATTGATAAAGCCATGGCCCGTTTTTTTCCAATCACGGTAAGAGTGGCTAACACCTGGCAACCTAAACCAGCCTGGATCAAATATGCTATATTTTGTATCCACTACGCCTTTTTCAAGACCCGCAAGCCCCATAAACGGTTTAATTGTTGATGCCGGTGGATACAAACCTCTTACTGCACGGTTGTAAAGAGGACGATCTGGCGCTTCTGCTAAGGTTTTATAATCACTAGAACTAATGCCATTAACAAAGGCATTTGGATCAAAGCTTGGCGAGCTTACCATCGCTAATATTTCACCGCCGTGAGTGCTCATTGCTACAACTGCACCTCGCTTATCTTTCATAGCCAGGGTGGCTGCTTGCTGCAATCGGCTATCGACAGTCAAGAATAATTTTTCCCCAGACACAGGATTTTGCTTATTGAGTATTCTCATTGTTCTACCGCTTACATCAATTTCTGCTTGTTGATAACCCACTTCACCGTGCAGGATATTTTCATAGAACTTTTCAATACCAGACTTGCCGATAAAATTGGTCGCGCGATAATTCGTAGGATCAACCTGCTGTAATTCCTGAATGTTTATTCGACCCACATAGCCGATAAAATGTGCTGTTTCTTCCCCTAAAGGATAATAACGCATCAGTCTTGCTTTAACGCTCACCCCGGGAAATAGGTACTGATAGCTTGCAAAAATGGCGACTTCTTCCTGTGTCAATTTTAATTTAAAGGGGATAGGTACAAAACTGCGATTTTGCTTGCGTGCACGATTGAAATTTTCAATGTCGGCTTCTGAGATTGAAGGGATCAGCGTTTGCAGTTTTTTTAAGGTTTGTTGCATATTTTTGACATGTTCAGGAACAATTTCTAAAACGTAGACCGGTATATTATCAGCCAATACAACGCCATTCCTATCAAGAATAATTCCCCTAGGAGGGGCAATAGGAACTATACTCATTTGGTTTTTGAAGGATAAGGTTTTGTATCGCTTAAACTGTGATATTTGTAAATAGGCCAAACGCAAGACGAGAACAGAGGATAAGAGAATCACCAGCACTATAAGTAAATTTAATCGAGAGAGATGAATTCTTGATCCGGCTAGATCATTTTTTGCGGAATAGTTATATCGCATCTTCGTCTTATTTTTTAAAACCAGGTAAATAAAAAGCAGGTCATATCTTAGCTTAAAACTTCACTTGTGATAAGGGTGATTGTGTATAATTGACCAGGAACGATAAAGTGCCTCTAACAATACTACCCGCACCAAGGGATGGGGAAGCGTTAATTGCGACAAAGACCAGCGTTCATGAGAACGGTCAAGGAGTGTTTGCGCTAATCCTTCGGGACCGCCAATTAAAAAACAAAGATGAGAGCTGATTTGTTGTAGTAGCTCAAGTTTTGCGGCGAGCTTTTCAGAGCTAAAGGACTCACCACTGATATCCAGCGCAATTATTCGAGCGCCGCTGGGGATGGCTGCCGACATTAAAGCTGCTTCTTTCTCGAGAATACGGCTTAGATCAGTCGATTTGCCCCGTTTGCTAAGAGGAATTTCAATCAGATTTATACTGGCGAAGTCTTGCAGGCGTTTAGAAAATTCAGAAACCGCCGTATTAACCCAGGCAGGCATTTTATTAGCACAGCTAATTAAGGTAATTTTAAACATAATTTAACCTAGGTGTTCAGCCCCACAAGGGAAATGATTATTTGACAGATCTTAAGAAAAAAAATAAAAAAAGCGTAGCCTGGTTAGCGCGCAGCGATAACCGGGTTAACCAAATCCCTAATTATCGCGGCAGGCTACAACTAGCTGGATGCCACGCCACATAATCCGGATTAAGCGACGCTTCATCCATGCTATGTTCTTGAAAACCATAAATTATTACAATTCGGTTTTAGGATTATCTTGCCAGAGGCCTTCAAGATTATAGAAATTACGGCTATCAGGCTGCATAACATGCAATACAAAATCACCGAAATCAATCAAAACCCAATCACCACCTTCAAGACCAGTCAGGCTAAGTGCACTTAAGCCTGCGGCTTTCATATCTTTAGCAACAGTTTCAGCAATTGCTTTGACATGACGTGATGAACGGCCGCTGCAAATAATCATATAATCAGTTACAGAGGTGTGTTCCCGGACATTAATCACTACAACATCAATTGCTTGAATATCATCGAGTGATTTTTGCAGTTGCTTTAAAAGCGATTGTTGCTCAGACATAAGATGTAATGAATCTCATTTTAAAAAGGGGTGGATGATAACAGTAATTTTTCAAACTCTCAAAGAATCCCCTAAAATATTCTTTAAATCCCATAAATAAGCCCACTAAACCGGTTTTAAATGATTTAAATCCTTTTCGCTTCTCTGTCCTACTAATAATATTTTAATTACATGATTTAAAATAAAACAGATAATCGTCGCTACAATAAGGATACAAAAAAGCGATGTAAAAGCATGAGCATAATGTGCTTTAAGTTCAATAATTGACATATAACCTGGTTTTACAGCAGTCAAGGTAGCTAATTTTCCTGACAAATAGCCGCCAATTCCTAAGGAAACAAAAAATATTCCCATCATAGTGCTTACCTTTTTTCGGCTTGCCAGAACAGTTATAGCTGAAAGTCCAACTGGCGATAATAAAAGCTCTGCAATCGAAATCAGTAAGTAGGCTGGTAATAAATACAGAGGTAATATCAGAGCAGAAGAGCTCTGAGAGCTATAACTAATCACAGTAATTAAAAAATAAGCGAGACAAATGAAAAGCATGGCCAATACGAATTTTTTCCCAGTGCGTAAGCCACATTGAACTACGGATAGCTTCTCTTTATTACGTGATAATAAAAACCCAAAAATAAGCATTCCGATGCTTTGAACTCCCACATAATAAGGAGCGGGAAAATTTAAGCCAAAAATTTGAGGTTGTACAACCCTTGAAATAAATAAGGTTAAAGACATAAACATTTGAAAATAAAAAGCCCAAAACATTATAGAGATAATACAAAGTAAACCAATTACGATATTTTGCCGTGCCTGTTCAGCCGTTTCACAGGTAATTGAATAAATTAAGTAAGCAACAGACATAATAACAACGGCAATAAAGGCTGAATTCGCAAACATCGGAAAGAGAAGGATGCAAAAAGAAACAAGCCATAAGAAAAACATCATAAACAAGGCTTTATATAGGTTTGAAAGCTTAAATTCACAGGGATAATAATCAGCAATTTTGTAATGGTAACTACCAAAGGCAAAGACTGAAAACGCGATAATCATACCAATGGCGGCACTTATAAAAGAAACTGACCAACCAAAATGAATAGAGAGCATCGATGGTAAGGTTGTACCTAAAATAATACCTGTAGTAAGACCCATGTAAAAAATTGTAAAACCTCTTTCTCGCTTCGAAGAGCCCATAGGGTATTCATTTCCTAGCAAGGACGAGATATTGGGCTTCAGTAAACCGGTACCTACAGCAATGCCAGCTAAGGCGGCCGTTAGGCTATAATCATTCACAAAAAAAGTTAGAGACAAATAACTTAAAAATAAAATGGCAGCGCCAGTTAAAATTGCCCTTTTTTGACCGAGCAAATGATCAGCAATCCATCCGCCAATTACAGGGGAAATATAAGTCAATGCAGTAAAGGAACCAACTAAGGCATAGACACGCTTGTCTGGCCATTGGAAAAAAAGCGCAAGATATAAAGCGAGAAGGGATTGTACGACGTAAAACCCATAGCGTTCCCACATTTCAGTTGCAAAAAAAACACGTAAAGAAGGGGGGTGTGTGTAGGTATTATTCTGTTCGCTATGCACAATAATAATCCAAAATTTAAAAAGATTAGAGCGTAGAGTATCATAATGCATCCAAATTGAACATAGCGAACATCGAAATCTTCATTTTTTGCTACTTTAAGCCGCTGGTGTATGATAACCACCTGTCTTAAGCAGGGAGCTAAAATGACAACTCGCAATAAAGCTCATAAAACAATAAAAGCCAATCATGGCAATCAATTGGAAGCGAAAAATTGGTTGTGTGAAGCGGCTCTAAGAATGCTTTGCAATAATCTCGATCCAGAAGTTGCAGAAGATCCTGAATCTCTAGTCGTTTATGGCGGTCTAGGACGCGCTGCTCGTAATTGGCAATCTTTTGATAAAATTGTTGAAGTTCTGAAGCAGCTCGAAAACGATCAAACCTTGCTTATTCAATCTGGAAAACCAGTGGGCGTGTTTACAACGCATGAGGATGCGCCGCGAGTCTTGATAGCTAATTCTAATTTAGTACCCAAATGGGCAACCTGGGAGCATTTTAATGAGCTCGATAAAAAGGGCTTAATGATGTATGGCCAAATGACTGCCGGCTCTTGGATATACATTGGTTCGCAAGGGATAATTCAAGGAACCTATGAAACAATCAATTCCTGTGCTACCCAGCATTTTGCTGGCGATTTATCAGGACGCTGGATGCTTACCGCCGGTCTTGGAGGCATGGGAGGAGCCCAACCGCTTGCAGCAACAATGGCAGGGGCAAGTTTATTGGCAGTTGAATGTGATCCCATACGCCTAGAAAAACGCCTTAAAACAGGTTACCTCGACAAATACACTAATAACCTTGACGAAGCTTTAGGCTGGATTCATGAATCTTGCAAACAAAAAAATCCGCTCTCGGTAGGACTCTTAGGCAATGCGGCTGAAATTTATTCCGAATTGATAAAGCGGCGTATCAAGCCAGATATGGTCACTGATCAGACCTCAGCCCATGATCCTTTAAATGGCTATTTACCCGCAGGTTGGTCATTAGAAAAAGCAGAAAAAATGCGGAAAACTGCACCACAGGAAGTTATCGCTGCGGCAAAAAAATCAATCGCTGTACAAGTTAAGGCGATGCTCGCTTTTCAAAATCAAGGTGTTAGAGTTTTTGATTATGGCAATAATATTCGTCAAATGGCTTTTGAAGAGGGCGTTTCGGATGCTTTTTCAATCCCAGGTTTTGTTCCTGCATTCATTCGTCCATTATTTTGCCAAGGAATTGGACCCTTCCGTTGGGTAGCCTTATCAGGCGATCCAGAGGATATATATGCAACAGATAGGAAGGTTAAAGACCTTATGCAACACGATAAACATCTGGTTCGTTGGTTAGATTTAGCAGCGGAAAAAATTCCCTTTCAGGGTTTGCCTGCTCGGATTTGCTGGGTTGGTCTAAAAGACCGTGCCCGCTTGGCCTTAGCTTTTAATGAAATGGTAAAATCAAAAGAGCTTAAAGCACCGATTGTAATTGGTCGTGATCACCTTGATTCGGGCTCAGTCGCAAGCCCTAATCGTGAAACAGAAGGAATGCTTGATGGCTCTGACGCTGTTTCTGACTGGCCTTTTCTAAATGCTTTATTAAATTGTGCCTCTGGCGCCACCTGGGTCAGTATCCATCATGGCGGCGGTGTGGGTATGGGTTTTTCGCAACATGCTGGTGTTGTCATTGTAGCGGATGGAACAGACAAAGCGGCGGCACGAATTAGTCGAGTTCTTCATAATGATCCAGCCACTGGTGTCATGAGGCATGCCGATGCGGGTTATGAATTAGCGCGAAAATGTGCAAAGGACAACAATTTATGGTTACCGATGGAATTAATTGGAGGCCCTGGCCATGACTAAAATATTCACACTTAAACCAGGTCAACTTAACTTGGATACAATTAAACTAATTCTTAGCGACAAAAAAAAATGCCAGCTAGATGAGGCTGCGTTTCCCTTGATAGACGCTTCTGTTGGCATTGTCGAGAAGGCTGTTAAAGAAAAGAAAACAGTTTACGGAATTAATACAGGCTTTGGTTTTCTAGCTGCCGAAAAAATCGGTGCTGACAAGCTTAAACAATTACAACGCAATTTAATTCTTTCTCATGCCTGCGGAACAGGCGAACTGCTTTCTGATGAGCTTGTATCCTTAGTTTTATTATTAAAAATTAATGGCTTGGCTCAAGGGTATTCAGGAGTGAGTAGAAAGTTAATAGAGGCTTTAATTATTTTTTTCAACAAAGGCATCTATCCTTGCATACCAATAAAAGGCTCTGTTGGTGCTTCAGGTGATCTCTGCCCCCTGGCTCATCTTGCCTTGCCCTTAATCGGTGAGGGGGAAGTTAGGTTTCAAGGTAAAATTTTAAGTGGCGAAGAGGGCTTGAAAATTGCCAAACTTAAACCTTTGCAGTTAGCCCCCAAAGAAGGCTTAGCCTTAATCAATGGCTTACAAGTTTCTGCAGCACTTTGTATTTATGCCTTTTTTCAAGCGGAGGCACTCTTTGAAGCGGCTATGTTAGCTGCTTGTTTATCGCTTGAGGCAGCTCGTGCCAGTGAGGTGCCTTTTGATGATCGCATACATCGTGTTCGAGGTTACCAAGCGCAGCGGGATGTTGCGGCCAAGTGCAGAGAATTATTAACAGGTAGTACAATACGTGAATCGCATGGCCAATTTAGTCGCATCCAAGATCCTTATTCACTTAGATGCCAACCACAAATTATGGGCGCGATTCTCCATCAAATACGCTTTATTGGTGAAACACTGCAAGTAGAAGTTAACTCAGTTTCCGATAATCCCTTAGTCTTTGTTGAACAGGGAGATATTCTGTCTGGCGGTAATTTTCATGGCGAAATAATTGCTATGGCAGCGGATAATTTAGCTCTAGCGATTGCCGAAATTGGTGCTAGTGGCGAGCGGCTTATTGCTTTGCTGACCGATAAAAATTTTAGCGGCTTACCTTCTTTTTTGGTTCAGGAATCTGGTTTAAATTCGGGTTTTATGAATATTCATACAACAGCCGCCGCCTGTGCTAGTGATAACAAGGCCCTATCTCATCCTCACTCGGTGGATAGTATACCTACCTCGGCTAATCAGGAGGATCATGTGTCCATGTCAACGAATGCAGCAAGGCGCTTATTTGCCATGATTGATAACAGTGCAACCATCATAGCAATCGAATTTTTAGCGGCTTGTCAGGGTTTGGAATTCCATAAACCACTAACCACCTCGCCAAAATTAGTGAAAATTTATGACAAAATACGTCTCGATGTTGCGCCCTTAATCCATGACCGTTTCATGGCACCTGAGATTCAAATCATCAAGCAAAAAATCCTTGATGGAGACTTTGCCTTGAATTCAGTTAAGAGTTAAAGTCACACTCGTTATTAGGATTTTTATAAAGGGAGGGTAAATGTCTAAAGTTTTGTTTATAACAGGGGGAAGCCGCGGAATTGGCAGAGAAATCGCCTTAAAATTCGCAGCCAATAAGGCATGCATAGTAATTGCTGCAAAAACAGATAAGCCTCACCCTAAGTTGGATGGGACAATTTATACCGTTGCAAAAGAAATTGAACAACTAGGAGGACATGCCTTGCCCTTGGTTGTGGATGTGCGTAATGAAGAGCAAATAAGCGAGGCGATGAACAAAACAGCTGAAGCCTTTGGCAAGTTAGATATTTTAATAAATAATGCCTCTGCGATTAATCTCTCAAATACAGAAACTACGCCGATGAAACGCTATGATTTGTTACAAGCTGTCAATGCCCGCGCAACCTTTGCCTGTTCACAGGCGGCTATTCCCAATTTACGTAAGTCTGATAATCCTCATATTCTCACTTTATCCCCGCCCTTAAGCATGAAGCCTGAGTGGTTTGCTGCTCATCTTGCCTACACGATGAGCAAATTTGGCATGTCTATGTGTACCCTAGGATTAGCGGAAGAATTGAAAATCTATGGTATTGCCGTCAACTCATTATGGCCACGCACCACAATTGCAACCGCAGCTATTCAAAATAATTTCCCAGAAGCCATTTATAAAGCGAGTAGAAAACCTGAAATTGTCGCAGATGCTGCACATTGGATTTTATCTCAACCCTCTAAAGAGGTTACTGGAAATTTCTTTATCGATGAGGAAGTCTTAAGAAAAACTGGAATTCTCGATTTTTCCAGGTATGCTATCGACCCTTCTATTGAACCTCATATTGATTTATTTTTATGAAGATTGAAATTTATACAGATGGTGCCTGTAAAGGCAATCCGGGTCCAGGTGGCTGGGGTGCTTTATTAAGATCTAATGGCCACGAAAAAAAAATATATGGTAGCGAAGCGCATACCACCAATAACAGGATGGAATTAACTGCTGCAATTAAAGCGTTAGTATCATTAAAAAAAACATCAGAAGTTGATTTATATACGGATTCACAATATTTGCGTCTTGGAATGACAGAGTGGCTTGCCCAATGGAAGAAAAAGGGGTGGCGTAACTCGAAAAAGGAACCTGTTAAAAACGCAGATCTCTGGGAGCTCCTTGATGAATTAGCCCAAAAACATAAAATTAATTGGCATTGGGTTCGAGGACATACAGGTCATCCTGAAAATGAACTTGCCGATGCTTTAGCAAATCAAGCAATTGAAGAGCTGTTGAAAACCTAAAATTGGAGATAGATATCAATGCCATTGCGACAAGTCGTTTTAGATACAGAAACAACTGGGATTGGGCACGAATTCGGCCATAGAATCATAGAAATAGGCTGCATTGAACTTATTGAACGAAAACTGACAAATCGGCACTTTCATACCTACCTCAATCCGCAACGAAAAGTAGATGATGGGGCGTTTAGGGTACACGGTATCAGCTCTGAATTTTTACAAGATAAGCCCTTATTTAAAGATATTTATGCTGACTTTATCGAATTTATTAAAGGGGCTGAATTAATAATTCACAATGCCGTTTTTGATATCGGGTTTCTTAATGCTGAACTAAAACTCGTAAATTCAGTACTGCAGATGAATGATTTATCGACTGTCTGCGATACCTTAGCTCTAGCAAGAGAAAAGCATCCTGGGCAGCGAAATAGCTTAGATGCCTTGTGTAAACGCTACGAAGTTGATAATTCTAACCGTGACTTACATGGAGCCTTGCTAGACGCTCGCATTTTAGCCTCTGTTTATCTAGCAATGACTGGCGGCCAAGCCAATTTATTTGATGATAATATCGAACTTGCCAGCAATTCCAAAAGGACTGTAACCCATTCAGCAGAATCTTTGATATCTAATTCTCCTATCCTTATGGCCAATCAACATGAGCTTGAAAAACATGGGGAATTTATAAAATTTTTACACGAAAAATCAGAAACTAAGCTTTGGGAAGAAGCTTAAAAGCTGGAATTGTTCAAAATTTGTCCTATAGTTAAATTCAAGAATACTAACTTATGGATGAATCATGGAAGCATACAAAATCTGCAAGTCAGGATTTCTCGCACTAATTGGAACAGGTTTATTCTTTGCAGGAATCGAGATAGCTTATTCTAATTCGTTTGTCTTCAATCCTCGTACTTTAACCTGGAAAGCAGTCTCCGATGGCAAAGTCGTTCGGTCTGGTAAGGCTATTGGCGGAGGTAAATATTGCCATGATGTTGGCCGCTCTTGTAAAACACCATCTGGAACTTATTCGATTATTTCTAAAGGTGGAGCGGATTGTAAATCCAGCCGCTACCCCGTGGGAAAAGGCGGAGCAAAAATGCCTTATTGCATGTTTTTCTCTAAAAATTATGCGGTGCATGGTTCTTACGAAATGCCTAACTACAATGCCAGCCATGGATGCATTAGAGTTAAACCAGAAGCTGCACGTTGGCTAAATCACGAATTCTTGCACATTGGCTCGCCGGTTATCATAAAATCATATTAATAATAAAACATCCCAATCTCCAACGATTGGGATGTTTTTATTCCGTAATATCTTCTTCATCATCCGCCATGCTAAACGACGAACCACATCCACAGGTAGTTTTTGCATTAGGATTACGAATAACAAATTGAGCACCTTGAATATTTTCAACATAATCAATTTCGGCATTACTTAAATATTGAAAACTCATGGAATCCACCAACAATTTGACAGAGGTTTCGCCAGATGAACATCTTTGTTCCACAACCGTATCATCCTCTTGAATCTGCTCATCGAAGGTAAAGCCATATTGAAAACCAGAGCAGCCTCCGCCTGTTACAAAGACTCGTAAATTTAATTTAGGATTTTCTTCTTCAGTAATTAAAGAAGCAACTTTGTCCGCTGCACTTACTGAAAAATTAACTCCTGCCAAGGAAGGGGAGGCGTCAACTGCGCTCATAAAGACTCCAAAAAAAGTAAAATATCAATTCAAGCTCTTATTTTATTATACACCCTTTAGCGGATAATTTGTTCAATAGTTGCGCCACCAAGGCAGCGATTTTTTTCGTATAAAACAATATATTGTCCAGGTGTTATAGCTCTTTGCACCGATGAGAACATTACATAATGTTGTCCATTATTCTCAGGTGAAACAACACAGGCCTGTTCAGGTTGGCGGTATCTTGTTTTAGCATAACAGGTTAGTGGCAACTTATCTTGATAATCGCAGAGCCAATGAATTTGCCCACATATGAGCCCCTGCGAATAGAGCATAGGATGCTGGTTACCTTGAGCGACGATTAAAATATTATTTTGCAAATCTTTGTCAACCACATACCAAGGTTCTTCATTTGATTCCTGCCGTCCACCGATTCCAAGTCCCTGGCGTTGGCCATAAGTATAATACATTAAACCATCATGCCGTCCTAAACGTTCACCCGTGCTGCTCTCAATATCACCTGGTTTAGCAAGGATATATTCCTGCAGAAATGTTTTAAACCGTTTTTCACCGATAAAACAGATGCCCGTCGAATCTTTTTTATCATGAGTAACTAAGCCTAATTGTTTTGCAAAATCTCTTATCTCAGCTTTGTGATAATTGCCTATGGGAAATAAAGTCTTAGCGAAGGCTTGAGGCTCAACGGCATGTAAAAAATAAGTTTGATCCTTTTCTCTATCTTTCGCTTTAAGCAAGGTTCCATCTTTAATCTTTGCATAATGACCCGTTGCAATGAAATCAGCGCCTAAGGTCATTGCATGCTTTAAAAAGGCATTAAATTTTATTTCTTTGTTACAAAGAACGTCAGGATTTGGCGTACGGCCTTTTTCGTATTCTTTTAGAAAATAAGCAAAAACTCGATCCCAATATTCTTTTGCAAAATTAATGGTATGCAAAGGAATTCGCAATTGATTACAAACAGCTTGTGCATCAGCCAAATCACTAGCCGCAGCACAGTAGCTATCTGAATCATCCTGCTCCCAATTTTTCATGAACAGGCCTTCAACCTGATATCCTTCCTCACGTAAAAGCCAGGCTGCTACTGAAGAATCGACGCCGCCAGACATGCCGACTATGACTTTATTTTTCATGGATAATTAAATATGTATAAAAAAAATTCTATTTTACGTTATAATAAATTATTTTAATATATAATCCGTTAAGGATTTAGTGAAATTATGATAGTCAATCTAAAAACAATGGCAGGTCTAAAGAAGCAGCAATCGCAAAATATCGAGATAAAGAATAGGCTACCAAGCCATCTCCTTCCACCCAGTATTATGCATTGCCAATTTGATGTTAGAGCATTTACTAACTACTATTTGTTAACTCTAAGTTCTAAAGCTGTTTTGACCATAGAATGCCAACGATGCTTAAGTGAGTTTGCTCACCCTTATTCTATTCAGACTGAGTTGGCAATTTGTGATTCTGATGAGACAGCGGAACGTTTGATGAACCATTATGATTGTATTGTCTCTGATGATTCGCTTGACTTGACCGAAGTTTTAACTGACGAGTTATACCTCTATGCACCGGAATTTCATCTTGATTATGACCATTGCAATCAAGAAATTGAGAGTTATATTAATCTTAATAAAGAATAAAATCATAAATCACTTGGATTACCGACAAAAAATCGGTAATATTTCGCCCCAGCAATTGCAATTTGTTTAGGAGTAAAACAATGGCTGTACAACAAAATAAAAAATCACGTTCACGACGTGATATGCGCCGCTCACATGATGCTTTGACTTTCCCAACTTTATCAGTCGATGCAACAACGGGTGAAACACATCGTCGCCACCATATCACTGAAGACGGTTATTATCGTGGCCGCAAAGTACTTGATACGGGTAACGTTTACGAAGAACAAGAGTAATTCGCTTGAAGATCATCACCATTGCGATTGATGCGATGGGCGGGGATCACGGACTTAATGTAGTGATCCCTGCTTGTTTACGTGCTATACGACACCACCCTGATTTAAAGTTGTTGTTGGTTGGTGATCAAAATCAAGTAAACGCGCATCTTAAAAAATTAGGCATAGCCAATAATAAACAATTTTCTGTAGTACACGCTTCAGAAGTTGTTGCTATGGATGAATTGCCTTCCCATGCGATGCGCAATAAAAAAGATTCTTCCATGCGTGTGGCAATCAACCTTGTTAAGGAAGGGCGCGCAGAAGCTTGCGTGAGTGCTGGGAATACTGGCGCTCTGATGGCAACCGCACGTTTTGTTTTAAAAACCCTACCAGGAATTGATCGCCCGGCAATCATTTCCGAATTACCAACGCTTCAAGGTAGAACTCGCGTTATCGATTTGGGCGCAAATGTAGATTCCTGTGCTGAACATCTTTTCCAATTTGCAGTAATGGGTTCTGCCTTGATTCAGGCTGTGGATAAAAAAGAAAACCCCAAAATTGCTTTATTGAATATTGGTGTTGAAGAAATCAAAGGCAACGATCAAGTCAAACGAACAGCGCACATGCTAGCTGAATGTAATTTATTGAATTACGTCGGTTATGTCGAAGGTGATCATTTTTATTCAGGTATGGTTGATCTAGTAGTCTGTGATGGTTTTGTCGGCAATGTTGCTTTAAAAGCAAGTGAAGGGCTAGCTAAACTGATGCTTACTGGATTGAAAGAATCCTTTTCAAAAAACCTTTTTACTAAAATTCTCGGATTGCTTGCTCTGCCAGCATTAAAACATCTCAAAAACCGAATGGATCCAGCTCGTTATAATGGAGCGAGTTTATTAGGCTTAAATGGTATAGTGGTAAAAAGTCACGGCGGTGCCACGGAAGAGGCTTTTCAATTTGCCATTGAGGAAGCAATATTAGAAGTAAAAAATAATGTAGTTGATTTGGTGCGTAATCAAATAAACGAATTTATTAATCAAGGTTTGTTACTATGAAAAATGCCGTTATTAATGGAACTGGCAGTTACTTACCTGAACGTTTAGTTACTAATTATGATTTAGCATCTAAGTTGGATACAAGCCATGAATGGATCTTGTCCAGAACGGGTATAGCTAGCAGACATATTGCTTCAGAACATGAAACAACTTCATATATGTCTTGCCAAGCAGCTTTGAAAGCAATTGAAGCTTCTGACATTGATAGTGATGATTTGGATCTAATTTTAGTAGCCACTTGTACCCCAAACCATTTTTTTCCTAGCATGGCCTGCCATGTCCAAGATGCACTTAAAATAAAACGGCCTATTCCGGCCTTTGATATTAGTGCAGCCTGCTCTGGTTTTGTTTATGCAATGGATGTGGCTAAACAATATATAAATTCGGGCAGCGCCCAGCATGTTTTGGTTATTGGTAGCGAGTCCATGTCGCGTGCCCTCGATTGGACAGACCGTGCTACCTGTGTATTATTTGGAGATGGGGCTGGAGCGGTTGTTCTGAGTGCAAGCGATGAGCCTGGTATTCTTGCGAGTACTCTACATGCAATGCATGACAAAGAATCTTTTCTTACCTATCCTAATTTCGCGACAGAAACCCAAAAAGCCTTTATTGGTATGACTGGAAATGAGGTTTTTAAACTGGCAGTTAATATTATGGGTGATGTTGTTGATGAAGTTCTTCTACAATGTAATCTGCAGAAATCTGACATTGATTGGTTAATCCCTCATCAGGCTAATATTCGGATTATTCAAGCCATCGCAAAGAAATTAAATTTACCCATGTCGCGGGTTGTTGTCACGATAGAGCAACAAGGTAATACTTCTGCTGCATCTATACCCTTGGCTTTAGACTTTTCAATCCGTGAAAAACGTATAAAACGGGGTGACAGGTTACTTATTGAATCCTTCGGTGGCGGAATGACCTGGGGTGCTCTGGTAGTGAATTATTAGGTTCAAATATCATTTACATTAGGTTGAAAATCGTAAGTTTTCAGTTAGGGTTGATTGTGTAGAGGAGCTTTAACAAAATGATTAATTTAGCTTATGTATTTCCTGGCCAAGGGTCACAGTTCGTGGGCATGTTAGCTGGATTAGCTGAACAATATCCTCTAATAAAAGAGCACTTTGCCCATGTTTCAGAAAGGGTCGGTTATGATGTATGGCAATTAGTGCAAGAAGGACCTGAGCCTAAATTAAACCAAACTGAACACACCCAGGTAGCAATGCTAACTGCAGATGTGTCTATCTATTATTTACTAAAAAAATTAGGGCTTGGCTCTGTCAAGATGATGGCTGGTCATAGTCTTGGCGAATATGCAGCTTTAGTCGCTGCGAATGCGATTAGTCTAGTTGATGCAGCGGCTCTGGTCGCTAAACGCGGTGAGCTAATGCAAAAATCCGTGCCCCTAGGACAAGGCGGCATGGCAGCAATTGTAGGCTTAAATGACGAGCTGGTTGAAGACTTATGCCTATTAGCTAGCAATGCTGAATTCCAGGTTAGTCCCGCAAATTATAATGCAATTGGTCAGGTAGTCATTGCAGGCCATACCAGCGCTGTGGAAAAAGCAGTGCAATTGGCTAATGAAGCAGAAGCGCGATTAGCAAAAATGATACCCGTAAGCGTGCCTTGTCATTGTTCACTATTGAAAGATGCAGCCGAGGCTTTTGAAGAGCACCTTGCGTTAGCTAATTTTAAAACTCCGACTACCGCTGTGATCTCAAACGTCGATTTGAGTATTTATAAATCGCCTGCTCAAATACGTACGCTGTTGAAAGAGCAACTATTTTTACCGGTACGTTGGGTTGAAACAATTCAACTAATGAAGAATAACCATATTGACTATGTGGTAGAATGTGGACCAGGAAAAGTATTAGCAGGCTTGATAAAACGTATTGAGCGAGATTTAACCGCCGTATCGGTCAATGATGTTCAAAATTTAGAACAGGTTATGGCGCAGATAAGTGTTGATGTTGTAATGTAATCTAAGGATTTCTTCATGACAAATTTACAAGGTAAAATCGCATTGGTTACTGGCGCAAGCCGCGGAATTGGCAAGGCAATTGCCCTAAATCTTGCTAAAAAGGGAGCCTATGTAATTGGCTCGGCAACCACAGCACATGGAGCAGAATCCATTTCGAATCTGTTTGGAAATGAACAGTTTAAGGGTGAAGGAATTACTCTTAATGTAACATCCAAGGAAGAAGTTGAAAATCTGATGACTCAACTTTCAGATCAAGACAAGCTACCTTCTATTTTAATTAATAATGCGGGTATCACCTGCGATAATTTATTACTTAGAATGGATGATGAAGAGTGGTACAAGGTCATAGAAACTAATTTAAATGCTATATTTAGATTATCGAAGGCTTGCATTAAACCTATGTTTCGTGCGCGCTGGGGACGTATTATCAGTGTTGGCTCAGTAGTAGGTTCAAGTGGTAATTCTGGTCAAACTAATTATACTGCAGCTAAAGCCGGGGTTGTCGGCTTTAGTAAATCTCTAGCGCAAGAAATTGCAAGTCGCGGCATTACTGTTAATGTCGTTGCTCCTGGATTTATTGATACAGATATGACAAGCTCGCTACCTGAAATGGTAAAAGAGGAAATGTTAAAGCGCATACCCATGAGACGACTTGGCAGCGTTGAGGATATTGCAGAAACAGTTGCCTTTTTGGCTTCTGATAGTGCAAATTATATAACCGGTGAAACCATTCATGTGAATGGTGGCATGTATATGGATTAATAGGCTTGCGTTCTTTGAATAATTGAATAAACTAGCCTGCAAGAGTTTTTTTAACTAAGAGGAAATACAAGTTATGAGTACAGTAGAAGAACGAGTTCGCAAAATTGTTGTTGAACAATTGGGTGTTAAAGAAGACGAGCTAAAGAATGACGCATCTTTTGTTGATGACTTAGGTGCCGACTCACTAGATACTGTTGAATTAGTAATGGCTTTGGAAGAAGAGTTTGAATTTGAAATCCCTGATGAAAAAGCTGAAAAAATTACTACAATTCAAGAAGCAATTGATTATATTGAATCCAACCTGAAAAAAGTAGAAGAAGCTTGATACTTCAAGGAGTTTTCATTGACTAAGCGGCGTGTTGTTATTACCGGCATGGGTATGGTTACCCCTGTCGGTTTAAATGTAGAACAAACCTGGCAAAATATTCTAGCTGGTAAAAGCGGTGTGACAAGAGTTGAAGAGTTTGATACTGCTGATTATCCAACTAAGATTTGGGCAAAGGTTAAAAATTTCAACATTGAAAACCATGTGTCGCTTAAAGACGCTCGTAAAATGGATATGTTTACTCAATATGGTATAGCTGCAGCAGATGAGGCTATAGCTGACTCTGGATTAACTATTGATGAGAAACTTTCCTGTCGTGCTGGTGTTGCAGTTGGCGCAGGTATCGGTGGAATACAAACGATAACCGATAACCAAGATAGGTTAGTGGCTGGAGGTCCCCGTAAGGTATCTCCCTTTTTTATTCCTGCTGGAATTATCAATATGGTAGCAGGACAAATTTCGATAAAGCATAAATTAAAAGGCCCCAATATAGCAGTGGTTACAGCCTGTACTACAGGAACCCACAACATAGGTCTTGCTGGTCGTATGATTGCCTATGGCGATGCTGATGTAATGGTTTGTGGTGGCTCTGAAATGACTACTACGCCACTTTGTTTAGCTGGTTTTTCAGCTGTCCGCTCCTTATCCAAACGTAATGATGAACCTGAAAAGGCATCGCGTCCCTGGGATAAAGACCGTGATGGTTTTGTGATGGGTGAGGGTGCAGGAATTCTTGTCCTCGAAGAATATGAGCATGCGAAAGCTCGTGGTGCTAAGATTTACGCAGAATTAGTTGGTTTTGGTATGTCAGGCGATGCCTATCATATTACCGCACCTGATGAAGATGCTGATGGCGCGGCACGTTCAATGCAAGCAGCAATTGAAGATGCTGGTATAGAACCTAATCAAATTGACTATATCAATGCGCATGGGACGTCCACTTATCTTAACGATTTGAATGAAACAAAAGCCGTTAAACGTGTTTTTAAAGAACATGCCTATAAATTAGCTATTAGTTCAACAAAATCCATGACTGGTCATTTGCTAGGTGCTGCAGGAGCTGTTGAAGCTATTTTTAGCATTCTTGCACTACAAGATCAGATTGCGCCACCCACAATCAATTTGGACAATCCAGATGAAGGTTTTGATCTAAACTATGTTGCTCATGAGCCACAAAAAAGAAAAATTGACTATGTTTTATCTAATTCTCTTGGCTTTGGCGGCACTAATGGAAGCTTAGTATTTAAGCGAGTTTAGATGTGGGAGGACGGCGGCGATTTAAATCAGTCTTGCTTTATTGTCTGCTGATAGTTTTTATCGCCTTATCATTTTTCGGCTATGAAATTTACAAACTAGCAGCTAGACCATTGCTGGTCGAATCTGCTGCTCCAGTTACAATTATTATTGACAAAAATGCTTCAGCTTCATCTTTCACCAAAATACTTAAAGAGAAGCATCTAATCAATTCCAGCCGTTTATTTCTTATGTTTATTCGATTACAAGGTTTAACTAATCGTTTAAAAGCTGGAATTTACCAATTAAAACCTGGTGAAACAGCCCACCAACTTCTTCGTAAAGTTGAATCAGGACAAGTAATGGTTCAATCATTTAGGATTACGGAAGGGTCTACTTTGAATCAAGTTAAATCAAACCTTCAAAGTGCTCCCTATTTAGAATACAGCTCTAATGATTGGCAGGAACTCTTAGCTAATAATAAAAATGTTGAGGGTCTATTACTCGCTGATACTTACAATTACAACGCTGGCTCTGAAGCAAAATACGTGTTGCGCTTAGCTAACCGAAAACTGCAAGAATATCTGGCAACAAGCTGGCAAAATCGCAGCCCTGATTTACCCTATAACACTTCTTATGAACTATTGATTGCTGCTTCAATTCTTGAAAAAGAAACCTCATTAGCAGCGGAAAGAAAAATTATATCAGGGGTTATTGTTAATCGTATTAAGAAAAACATGCCTCTGCAAATGGATCCAACTGTCATTTATGCCTTAGGACAAAATTATACAGGAAAGTTAAGTCATGAAGACATGAGCATTAATTCGCCCTATAACACCTATAACCATCGTGGATTACCACCAACACCTATTGCGATGGTTGGTAAAAGCGCCATTGATGCTGCTGCACATCCGAGTCCTAGTACTTATCTTTATTTTGTGGCAAAAGGGGATGGTTCGCACCAATTTTCCACCACTTATGAGGAACAAAAAGAAGCTATTTCACGATATCTGACTAAGAGGCCAAAATGAAGGAACGCGGACGCTTTATCGTAGTCGAAGGGATTGAAGGCGCGGGTAAATCAACAGCAATCGAAACGATAAAGAGCAGTTTAGTTGATGTTGCTCATGAGCTTATCTTAACAAGAGAACCTGGCGGAACACGCTTAGGCGAGAGTATACGAAGTTTACTTATAGATAAAATTGAGGGGGAAACCCTAGACGATCGAAGTGAATTATTGCTGTTTTATGCGGCAAGAATACAGCTAGTTGAAGAAGTTATCCGCCCGGCTCTTAAGAGAGGCGCTTGGGTACTGGCAGATAGGTTTGAATTATCTACCTTTGCCTACCAAGGCTGGGGCAGGGGGCTCGATGTTAATATGATTAGCCAATTATCCACTTTTGGTTTGAAAGAACTTAAACCCGATTTAATTTTCTATTTAGATATTGATCCTGAAAAAGGTCTTCTTCGCGTAAAAAATCGTGGAGAAACAGATAGAATTGAGCAGGAATCAGTTCCCTTTTTCAACAAAGTTCGTCAAGGTTATCTTACGATGATCCAATCAATGAATAATGTGGTAACTATCGATGCTAGCCATGACCTTGCTCCGGTGAAAGAATCGATAGTGACTCAACTGAAACGATTTATAAGAGATCATGCAAACGCTTAATGAAAGAGAATTAAACAGCCAGTTATGGCAACGTTTCCAAACAACCAATGCCAAGCAACGATTGCCGCAGGCTCTGCTACTAATTGGTTCTGAAACTGCCAATCTTGTTAATTTTTGCTACGCAATGGCTGCTACCTTGGTCTGCACGGATGAAAACAAACCATGCAATCTCTGCAAGCCATGCCGTCTAATTAATCAATCCGAGCATCCCGACATAAATTATCTTGCGCCAGATGAATCAGGGATAATCAAAATTGAAAATATTCGTGCTTTACACAGTCTCGCTTTTAGATCACCGCAATTGGGCGACGAACGCATTTTTATTATCTATCAAATAGAAAAAATGAACGTTGCTGCAGCCAATGCTTTACTAAAACTTCTTGAAGAACCTCCGTCTTGCGTTCGCTTCCTGTTGGTTGCTGAACAAATTTTAAGTGTGCCTGCAACAATAGTTAGCCGTTGTCAGCTTTGGCGCTATAGCCAGACTGAGAACTTGAATAGTGATTTTTTAACTCTGGCGCAAAACCATAAAACTGACAGCGGCCGAGGATTATTATTTCAGCAATTACCGATGATTATCGAAGGGTTAGCAGAGCTTAAATCCAATAAAATTTCTAGTTTCTCTCTGGCAGCAAAATGGTCAAGTTACGAATTTAAACATTTAATCTGGCTACTTTATTTAATCAACAGTCAACTCATTAATTATAAGTTTAACAGCTCTTGCAGCAAAGAAATTTGGACTGAACCATTAGCTAGCATTGCAGAAAAGTTTAAGCCTCATCATTTATATAGTCAGCTGGATCAATTGAATAATATTAGCAAAAAATTGCAACGAAATATCAATATGAATCAGTTGCTAGTACTGGAAAATCTACTGCTAGGTTACATTTAGAGCCAGACCCAAAGAGAAAAGCGAGCCAGGGATGAGGGGAACCCAGATAGGGCCCATCCTAACTCTATAAAAGTTCAAGAAGAGCATTGCATAAAATTACTCTGGGCCGGATTTGTATTAATTCAAAAAGGTTTCCTATAAATAAGAGAAGATGACGTGAGGGATATTTCAATAATAGTGATATGGACACCAACTCCACTATGGTGTCTCTGTGTCTTGTTAGTTAATCAAGTAGATAAAGCAACAACCACTAAATAAACCAACGAAAGGAAGTTTGAACGTAGGTCTGGCCCAATATTAGCGTGAAACTAACCGAAAGCTTAGAACATGCTGAATAATCTTAAGTGAAATGCTAAAATCCCATCATCCTAAATAAAAGGAAAGATAAAAATCATGCTCGTTGACTCGCATTGCCATCTGAATTTTATTGATCTAACTGAATTTAACAATGATTTGGATCAAGTTATTGCCAAAGCTTCGGAAAATGGTGTCGAGCATTTTCTCTGCGTTTGTGTTGATTTAGATGATTTTCCACGACTTTGTGAAATTGCCGCAGCTTACCCAAATATCTCTATTTCAGTTGGCCTCCATCCCAACTCCGAAATAGCGGTAGAGCCTAGCGCTTCTCAACTGGTTGATTTAGCAAAACACCCGCTATGCATTGCAATAGGTGAAACAGGTTTAGATTATTTCCGAACAGAAACGAGTCAAGCGCAAGAACAACAAAGAGAACGTTTCCGCGCGCATATTCATGCTGCACGCCAGTCAGTAAAACCCTTGATTATCCATACCAGGCAAGCTGCTGAAGATACTTTATTGTTAATGGATGAAGAAAAGGCCAATGAAATCGGTGGTGTTATGCATTGTTTTTCAGAGAGCTGGGATATAGCAAAACGAGCTCTAGACATGAATTTTTATATTTCTTTATCAGGTATTGTTACCTTCAAAAACGCAACGGCTATACACGAGCTAGCCAAAAAAATTCCTAAGGACCGCCTTTTAATTGAAACTGATTCCCCTTATCTTGCCCCTGTTCCTTATCGCGGCAAACAAAATCATCCTGCACTAGTTAAGTATGTAGCTTTAACTTTAAGTGAATTACGCGAAGTCCGCTATGAAGAAATCGCAAAGCAAACCACTGAAAATTTTTATCGCTGCTTTAGGCTAAATCGGAATAAAAAGGCAGTGTAAACTCTAGAGGCTGGTAACCTTTTATAAGACGCCAACTTACCGGGATTTATCCCATATAAAATTCTAAATGTCTGAATTAAATATATAATTCTTAAAAAAAAAAAATTTTGTAAACTATCGTCATAAAAAAAATTCCAAATATACCTTGCATAACAAAGTATATTTGATTAACATGGCTTCTATGAATACTACAACACAAATATCAACATCGATTCGTAAAGGTATTTTGGAATTTTTTATTCTCGCAACATTAAAAAATGAACCGAAATATCCACGGGAAATAATTGAGGAACTCAATGACTATGGCTTAAGTCTGGTCGAAGGAACTCTCTATCCACTCTTTTTACGACTTCATAAAAATGAACTCGTACAATATGAATGGATTGAGGCGGCAGGACATCCGCGCAAGTATTACACCTTATCAAATAAAGGCATTGAGGCCTTAGAACAATATGAAAAGGAGTGGGAATCATTACATACTATATTAACGAGAATTAGAGGGTAAAATGAAAAACATTAATCTTTTAGAGCATATCTATGTTTGTACCGATGAGGCGGCTATAAAATTAGAAAATTATCTTAATCAAATTTATGATAAATTTCAGAACGAGCCCGAAATAATCAGAGATATTGAGCTGGGTTTAATTGAACAATTAGACTTAATTTTAACAGAAAAAACTGAAAAACAAGTGACCCCAGTTGATATCGATTTTTTGATACAGAAAATGGGAGATGTTCAACTTTTAGATAATCCCCTTACTCCCACTGAACCGCATCTTGGAAGCCAAAACTTATATCGAGATATTGAAAATCGAGTCGTTGCAGGAGTTTGTGCTGGCATTGCTGCTTATTTTAACTTATCTGCTTGGCTTGTGCGGTTTATATTTATTATCTGCTTTTTTACGCCTATACCCGTAGTTATTCCTTATATATTAATGTGGTATTTACTCCCACCTGCAGTGACCAAATCAGAAAAACTCAATATGCGAGGGATTCCAGTAAGCATCAATTCAATTGTCAATAATGGTCAATATGCAAGAAAGAGAATACTTCATCTAACCAAATTAACAGTCATTGCCTGCGCGGCCTTAGTTTGTATCATCGCCTCAATTGCTTTTGTTTGGGCTATTTTCCATAGGGTATTTTAATTTCACACTCTAAAGCTTTTAGTAGTTTTTTTTCAAATAAATAATCCTAATCCAATTAATTGAATTTTTAAATTTCATGGAGTTTTTTATGCTAGCTTCTCAGGCCTTTCATTTGGTATCCGATTTTATTATAAAGTGGGTGAATATCATTTTTAGCCTTGGTTATCCTGAGCTAAAGAATTCACATGGCTTTTTACCCATCTCTTTATTTTGGTTAGGCCAATTAGCCACATATACTATTGGTTATCCTTTAGGATTTATTTTTGGTGGGTTAGCTGCTTGTATGGTTGTTTTTATCAACCTTTTTAGAACTGAAAAGGGGAATAATAGACTAAGTCAATCTGGCCAAATAGAAAAAGATAATTTCCAAGAGTTAAATAACTCTTTACCCACCGATAGAAGCCACGATTTAACTACCAAAGCTAAAACTGTTCAAACTTTGATTTGTTCTAAAAGCGAAAAAGAACAATCGCTTGATATGCATGCAATCGAGCTTGTTAACTGCAATAAAAGGAAAGATCAATTAATCGATAAAATTAGTAAAGTAGGGCAAGTCATCGAAACAGAAATTGCTTTTTTAAATTCTTCCTGCACAGTGTATGAGAACCAGCTAAAGAAATATCATGATCTGAATGCAACATTACGCTCTAAAACTTATCTTGCAGAAAACGCTAAGAAATTCTCTCATAATCAAATTAATACAACCTTAGTACCTAGTTGTTTTCTCATTAAATTAGGTAAAATAAATACGTACAAAACAACCTTAGCCCCTCTCAGTCAATCGATACCGGTTTATGTTCCCGATGAAGCACAGAGAAATTTAGCGAAAAAAGAATGCGAATCGCTCAACAAGGAGATCAAGGAATTGGGTACTGTATCACATAATAAGCCAATTCAATTTAGTAAGAGAGAGTCATTAGGAAGCATAAGTGATGACCTTAAAACTCTACAATCTTTAGTTAAGTATGCGAAAAATGAAATCGCATTATCCCACGGAATTAAGGGATATAAAGAATATTTAAAAAAACTAGACTCCCTTTTATTTAAAGGTACCCAATATAATAAAATTAACTACCTCCCTATTTGTGATTATTCTGAACTTATGTTTGCGTCACTAATGGTTAACCAATTAACTAAAGGAAATGATTTTTTCAAAAACCTGCCGAGAGAATTAAATGAGAAAATAATCTTTCATGCGGTAAGCGACCCCTCATTTTCAGAGAAGGATGCAAAGAAAATATCGAATACATTTACTAATTTTTTTAAGTGTAAAGAGAAACAAAACTTTATAGATACAAGTGCCAATACGTTATCATTAACCTATTAGTACTCAATTTCTCCCCTAAGAAATCTGAATTGAATAAGTGAAAGAAAAACTTTCAATAGTGAACATGAAAAAAATAATGAACAACAAAAGGGGATACTCATAGGGATAAAACTCTCCAGCCACGTGTCGGTATGCTAACACACGAAGTGGTTATGCTTATTGAGTGAGAATTCAAATACAATTTAAGTTTCAAACGTTAATCCTATTAGCTTTAGTAGGGTGAATAAGTACCCGATTATGGCTTACGAGGGGAGAATCATTCTTTTAAAAACCTTCAAGGCAGACCAGTATAAATCTAGGAAATATGTCGATTCTTATTAAAACGGAATGCCACATTTTTAAAAAATATAGACTCATTATAGAGGGCCTGGTTACAATATGGCCTCACCCAGCGTTTCACATAAGAAACTGGCATTAATTTAAGAGACATTAATATGAAAATGAAAATTTGCGATGAACAACGTAATGCCGCATCATTATATTGGACCCAAGTTTTAACAAGAGAACTTAATCCCCAATCTTTGATAGACAGTACAAAAAAACTACCTTCTTTTATGGCATCCATGGAAAATGTAAATAGAATGGTAATTTTTCAAAAATTGGAAACAGAAAATCCACTATGGCCAACGTCATTCTTGATGATTTTAGATGAAATATTACGAGACTCTGATGTGTCAACAATCTTAAGACTTGAATACAAACCTCAAGGTTTATTGAAAGAAGCTGCAAAAAAAGCAGGTATTCCAGAAGCATTATTCCCTTGCGGTAAACTACTAATGACTTTCGATAATGAGGGTCATATTATAGTTGATGGTGAAAAAATAGACGCAAATAGTTTCATGGATAACGCGACGAAGGAAATGATTTCCTCAAAATTATAGTTAAATGCAATGCCTAAGTATGAACACTCAAAGGCGTTGCCCTAGTTAAACGAAAAGGTAATATTAAGGCAGAAAGCCCCTCATTAAACTAGGAACGCAGATTAGCCCTAAGTTATCTTAGGCTTTGGCTTATCTTTTTGTACTTTTGCAATGTGAAGGGTTTTGTATGGAATCACATAAATAGGAAAAACCTGAAAGGTAAAGCAAAAATTAATAGGAGTTTCTCAAATGTCAGGTCACGTTTTTGTAGTTTCCGAATGGCAAGCCAAAGAAGGTTGTGAAGGGGAATTATGGCAACATTTCAAAAAGTTGATGGCTTTGACTTCGGAAAAAGAACAGGGTTGCATAAGAGCACATGCAACCAGACAGATTCCTCATCCCGGTGCGGCAGGCAAATCAAACTATACAATTGTTTTGCTTCAAGAATATGTTGATTTAAAAGCTTTTGATATTCATTGTGCTTCTGACTATGTCAAAAAAGCTTTTAAAGATTTGATTGAGAACCAAGAAACTAGTTTAATTGCAGATTGGCGATGTAGGCTATTTAGTGAAGAAGGATAAACTCATGATCGAAGTTTGCAATAGATAGATTTGGTTTGTCTAAATAATAAACCACCTATTATTTTTTTTGTATCTTAGACCATAGACTATCATATAACCCTTTTTATCTTCAGGCAATTCAGCTCGGCGCAAAGCCACCATTTCTTCAAAGTAGTTGAGTGGCTAATCGACAATCCCAGTTGCAAGCAACCGGGCTAGGGAAACATATAAGAGAAATAACGTTTAATCGAAATGGGCAATGCTAGAGAGTGTTTGCTCTTTATATTTGGGGTATTTGGTTTGCAGCTATCGCCATTTCTTGTATATTGGTTTCTATGGGTGTTGGGGTAAATAATCGATTCAAGTTATAAGCAAAGCTTAGAACTCCAAGAGAAGAGCTAACACCAACAAGGGCAACAGCACTAGCATTCGCTGCGACTAACCCTGTCAAAACTGCACCAGGGCCACTCCATGCACCTAAAGCAAATCCGATACCAAATCCTATCATTATTGTCAGAACAAAAACTATTGCAGATAATGCCAAAGAGAGGATAACATTTTTAATTCCATAACTTGGGCCTTTAATTAACGCGATACTCTCCGTCAGAAACGTTGCAATAATTTCTTCTTTTTCCTCGGCTGTATTATTTCCAAACAAACCTTCCTCGAGAAATTTTACTTTAGTATATAGTTCAATGGCGAGCTGGGGAGGTAAAAATTTTACTCTATTTTTGAAATGTCCCAGGGATTCATACATGGATTTTTTTTTATCAAATCTATTTTGAACCCGCTGTAATGAGGCATCCATAATTACTGCAACAACATCGTGGTAGCCATTATTATAAGGTTTGTATAACAGAGTTTTCTGCTGATCAATTGCTTGTGCATCTGGACAAGCCCCTTTACTAATCAAAAATTTAACCATATTTAGATTATTTTCCATTGCTGCGATTGCTAATGGTGTATCTCCAAACGGGCCCCCTTGTTCGACTAAATCAGGCCTATATTCAATAAGTGCTTTTGCCAGTTCTAGATCGCCAAATTTAGCTGCAAGATGTATAGGTTGTTTTTCTAGGCCTTTTTTCTTGCTTAAAGCTTCCAGAAGAATAGCAGAAGCATCTGAATTGCCTGTGCTAAGTGCAAGAGTTAGTAACTTAATGAAATCAGAATTAGCAGAGTTAACGTCATGAGCTTCTTTTATAACAGAAGGGATATCTAGCAAAAATTGTATTTCATCATTGGATGCACGGTCATTGCGCTTGATAAGAATGTGAATAATATAAAGACAATACAGGTTATTTTTTACATCAAATACTGCATTAGGATTTTCATTAAAAAGCGTATCTTTTTCGTGATGAAGTGTAATCAGCCTCTCATTCATTAAAGAATTTATTAAGGGATCAAGGTACTGACTATATTGTTGATAATGCTGCTCTGCGTATAAAAAAACCTTATATTGATTGGATAAATATAATATAGCAGTGTCCGTGTAACCGAGTGCAGCACTAATTTTAAAAATCTCTATATAACTTAGTCCTAAAGTATTTGATGCAAAAATACCGGATATTTTTGATTCATTTTCGGGATAGTTTAGAGTAAGTAATATAAAGGCTTGATATTTATCAGTTGGTAGATCGTCAAGATTTATATCAGTAAATTTTTTTTCGTTAATATGCAATTGGCTCTCATCAAAGCGCCCTTCAAAATATTCAGACCATAAGGTATCAGGTATTTTTGAAAGTATTTTATGCGCTTGTTTCTGAATAAAAGTGGTATTAGGCATTAAGATGTTTCCGATCGCGAAATTAGTACTATATTTTACCACGACGATTTATATCTAATCAATATATTAATTATTTGTTTTGATGATCTAAAAGGCTAGATATTCTTAACCGAATGCCATTGTCTTCCAAAGGACCCCTTATATCCAAAAATACTTAATTTAGCTTTATTTTTGTTCGTTTTTCGTAAAATTATTAGCAACGTAATAGGTAATTAAACAGATTGTAAGTTTTTAAATAAAAAGCTTATGGCCTGTACGCAGCAAGGGTTATAGCCTGATATTAATTTCAAAAGTCCTATTTACACACCTATACCCTCTTACCCCTATATTGCTGCCTTAGCACAGTATCCCCACAAAAATATAGATTCACATACGTAGGTTTGTAGCACCATCGCTATGACACTTATCATTCATGTGATAATTAGCGACCAGGGCAGTTGATTTTAAGTTTGCAAATAAACCACCCGAGAACCCAGAGATTGGAATCAGTTCATCTTTGCACTCGGTAAGCTCAATAATTTTAAGTGGGTTTTTCTCAAGCAATAATTTTTTAATGAATTCATGATCACCAATCTTGTCAAACAAGATAAGGGATTTATTATTCGAATTTTTATAGATAACTGTTGTATACAATCGTATATCATCATCTATTTTTAATTCCATTATCGAATTTTTTAGAATCTTTATACCATTCTGACCAAGGCGCCTGCTACAAACTCCTTTCTTTAAAGCCATTTGAAATCGTTCCAGAACTTTTTCATCCATTTTTAGCTGCGGATCAATGACTGCATAATGGTCAGGATAAAAATCTGAATTTAGGGCAACTATATTAGACTCTTCTTCACTAAAAATTGAATCTTTGATTTTCCATTTTATTTTGGGTTGAAGATTTTCTGGCAACAGTTTGCGGCTTAAATTAAGACGACATTGTTGTTTCTGCGTCTGAAAATATTGATGGATTTTCTGCGGATCGTACTCACTGACTTTTGCATCTAAGCCAGCCACTATGTCTTCCTCAGAGGATTCGTTGGCAAAATTATCGAAGATATCAGCAATGTTTTCAGATGGCATTTCCGGTTGCTGTATTGGTTTCGTTAGTAACAGGACTAGAATCCTATGTATTTGCGCTACCCGGTTATCAGCATCACATTTTAATGCCAGCTCAAAATAATGAAGTGCCACAGCAAGATTATCTATTTGTTCAATACCTAGCTGAAGATAAAGATCTGAAAGCAGGTAAAACTCTGGATTGACGTTCTCGATTTTTTTGATAAATTCTTCAGCTTCTTCATAACGATGACTGGCTGTATATATCATTACCATAAAACTCATTAGGGTAAGATGGCTAGAAAATTTGACAGGATATTTTTTCATGCAATCCTGCGTAAACTCTAAAGCTTTAGTATAGTCATTGCAATCAATACAAAGGGCTAAATGAGTGGTTATCATACCAGCTATATCAGTTTCATAATGAGAACTATAATCTGTTTGGAAAAATTTTTCTTGATAATCAAATCCTGCCTTACTAATCTCTAAAGCCTGACTATAATCTTTTAAGTTTAAGTAACATTTAGCCCTCAGAGTAAAAATAAAGGATTGGGCAGCCACATCATTCAAACTATCTTTTTCTACTGCTTTTAAGGCATTTAGACTACTCAGCTCACCTGCTAAATAGCTTACAACGAGTTGAGAAATACGTGTAAACTCTCCGCATTTCGATGATTGGCAGGCAAGAGTAGCCTCGCTATAACTTCTTTTTTGCAGGAGTGCGAGCAAATAGCTACGGAAAATATCAAGATCATCGCTTAATAATTCAAAGGCTCTTCTCAAGTTTTCCACCGAATCTTGCATATTTCCATGATTCTGCTGACTACGTCCAAGATTATAAAAAACATAAGATTTCGTTGTATTATCCATATCATCACAGAGCATACTCTGTGCTTTCAGTGAAATTTGCAGAGCTTCTTGATGAGCACCAACCTGATTACAACAAACGATTATTGCATTATACAGCTGGATCAGCTCAGCAGATTGATTCACTTCTCTAGCTAACAATTCAAGCGCAATATCAAGCAATTGCACAACTAGCAATTGAAAATTGCCACTTGAAAAAAAGAGGGCAGGGCGCAAGATGGCAATTACAGCTTCTTTCAAGGTTAATTTTTGTTTACTGATCTGAGTTAGAATAAATTGCTGAAATACATTCATGTCAAATGAAGATGAAAAATGTAAGAGTACAAAGGAATCAACAAATAAAATTGCCTCTTCCTGACATAGAGTTCCAGGCTTATTGCTGAGGGACGTTATAATCTCGTTAAAAATCTCTTTATCCAACTTAGGGTGAAGAATTCCATAATAGCATTTAGATTCAATTTTATATTCAGGATCTTCACTGCTTGCAAGAGTTGGCAAACTTGATATTTGTATTTGGTTGTTTTTGATGTTCCGACTCAGCTCCAGATAAGTCATATTATTAAACTTAAGCTTTAGATTTGCACCCCCGTTTTTAAGCTCAGTAATCGCACTAAAATTTTGGCGTGCTGCTGCCAGATGAACCGGCGCCATTCCCTGATTATCTTTTGCATTCAAATTTGCTTTATGTTCTTTTAATAGCGTAATTAGTAGACCATTATTTTTAAATTGAACAGCATGATGTACCGGTGTTGCACCATTAACATCCTGAGCATTCACATTAAAGCCTTTTTCCAATAAATACCTGGCAACATCTGTGGACCCATGCAAACAAGCTTCGTGAAGCAAGGTAGCATCATTTTCATCTTTGCACTGTTTCAAATCAAAAAGGCATACCTCAATTAAAAACTGGATATTAGCAAGATTTTTATTTTGACGAACCAGCGAAATGGCGACAGTATGAAACACTTCATCGGCAGTTAAATTAGTTATTGCGCTCGCTTTGATGTCATTGAAATCAGGTAATTCTTTCAACTTGCTAATTTCAAAATGTTTAATCAATTTTAGAAAAACGTTTGTCACCTGAGAGGTCGATGTGATATTTTTTTTGAGTTGAGCAAGATAAAATTCCAGCATAACAAATCCTCGTATTAGAGCGTATTGATTTAAAATGTGGCATAGTATATCAAAAATTATTCTATTTGGACAATTTTATCATTTTTACTCATCAAACTAAAAAAATAACCAAATGCTATTGTCTTCCAAAGGAGCCCTATTAGAACTTCAGATTTTTGTTCTCTGCATCTTCATTGAGATTGGGTCCATCTTCCTTCGTTTCCCTAATTTTCTCTTTAAAGCGTTGCGTTAATTTAACTGGTTTAGACTGTTGAATAATCATTGAACTTAGATGTTCAACAGCAGCCTTTAATGCATTTTGGTCTTTAGGAATCTCAATATCAGGCTGAACACCTGGTTCTCTACCTTCCAGAGTAGGCCCGTCTTCCCAGTTTGTTCCTGAAATAGGGTTAATTGATGTCTCATAAGGAACAAGCAAAACAAGCTTATCATTGATTTCCTTGGTCTGTTGATCCATTAAGGGAAAAGCACTCATCGGATGTGCACCTCCCTTAGTACTCTGACCCATCACAACAAAGCGTTTTTCCTTTTCATCTAAGGTCTTGTTGAATTGCTGCAAATCATAAGCAATCTCCTCACGTCCAGAAAAGGTTGTTGGGCCTATGAGAATCACTACAGGCTTATCATCTAACTTTAAAGTGTTTACTGATTCATAGACTGTTTGTTGATCAGTGCTACGGTTATAGATTGTATTAATTAACGTTCCTTCAGGAATAAAATAACTCACAATTTGTTGAACCATTGCGGGGTTACCGCCATGCTCACTAAGGCTTAAGTCAATAATAATCCCTTGTTTTTGTTGGAAACTTTTCAAGATATCGTTCAGTCTTTTAATAGCCCCAGGTCCTCTGTGGCATTTCTCATTCGTTTTATCAGCACCTTCTAAAGGATTAATAAGATAACTTATATTGACGTATCCAATATTATCAGGGATCAGACCCTCAGGACCTTGATAATCAATAAAGCCATAATTAGCTGTGGTTGGGTTATTAATCTCAGTATTATTGTATTCTATAAGTTGCTCTTCTGTGGGACTACCACCACTTAAGTTAAATTTAGCGGAATTCATACCTTTTTCTACTCTTCTTTCTATTTCCATTTGTGTAATAAAATCGGGGTCATAAGCTAATTCGAGGTGAGGATCAAACCCATTAAGGATTGTATTTATTTCACTAACAAAAATTTTAAACTCTCTTTTCTTAGATCAAATTTTTTGGGAAGACAATAATAATCATTCGTGGCATTTAAAATTTGCTGAATTAAATTAGTTTGCCATTTGGGTAATAAGTCCGAATCAAGATCAGATTTATGTTTCATCCAGAGCCTCATAAATGCTTAAATTTAAATTAATTTGTAGAGCGTTGGCTAAGAAATTTGGAACACCAAAACGCCGAACATATTGATTTAAATAGCCAATTTCTGTGCTTAGAGCCGAATTAATTTGATAGCCCAAACCAATAAAAAAACGATTTTGATCGAAACCGCGACCATTCCGACCTAAAAAATCATTTTTATGCCAAAACAACTCGTCACTATTTACAAAACTAAGTTTAGTATATCTTTTAAATGGGATTGCAATTTTAATAAGCTGTCTAGCTCGATAAGCCACTTTGGGTCTATTTTCTATAAACCGCTGCTCCAATCGAGTACGACTTGTAAAAACTAGATATTGATTTTTTTTAGTCCATAAAAGTTGTTCCCAAATTCTATCTTCCTCAAATGATCTCATAGTCAAAGGCAGACCAGTATGTACCCATACATAGCCAAGCCAAAGACTGGTATTTTTTGTTACAGCATAGCCAAGACCCGAGCGTACTAAGGTTTGGGTGAAGCGGCTACTATCATCGCCAAATCGTTCCTGACCTTCAATCTCATATTTCAAGTGATTTAATTGTTTATTGCTAGAGTGAAGATCACCCAGTACTTTTAAATTAACCCACGTTTGAAAATCACGTTGTACTGTACTTTTGCCCACTTCTGGCCAAAAGCTACTAGAGATGAAGATTAAAAAAATGAATAGTCTAAATCCTTTTTGATGCAAAATTTTATCCTTGTTATTCCGTTTTAAAGCTCACAACAATCGACTTCAGTTAAATTTATTTATATTACTTCATTAAAACAGAAAGCGGCTGGTGCTAGCTTGCACCAGACCGCGAAACTACATTAAATATAATAACTCTATTTAAGGCAATTACTTAGCATTTTCTACCCAACAACCATGAGGTTAAGTCCGTAAACTGCTGTAAATTTTGATTGACTCTGCGGGGCTGGAGTCATCGCTAGAATTCGGTACTATTGAGTTGCGAAACAACAATAACAACCGAGGAGATTAGCGATGACGGATTACA
>JACCWL010000096.1 GCA_013697645.1 Tatlockia sp.
GGATCGGGTAACTCACCAAAGTACTCTATCAAACTGCTCGACACAAAATATCTCCTCGTTTTGTAAATGTGGAGGTATTTGATCATAACTCGATACTATTTAAAAGATTTTGGTGATCTTGCCCTGCTTATAAATGCTAAAAATAAGAAGTTCTTTGGAAGATATGGTAACATAGCTAATTTTTTCCTGATTCAAAGGAGTGCTTTAAATGACCAACTTATTCCAAGTTAATGAAATTGCTAACTTACATCAGGCTTGCATAATTCATTGGAAAAACAGTGGGTTAACCCTAAATCATACTCATTTTTTATCGCTGGTTGAGGAAAATCATGCTTTTAATTATCAGCTCTGGCATGCAGAGGATAGAGCTAGACGTGATGACATGGGCCATAAATATGTTTACTTAGCCAAACGTGAGATTGATCATTTTAATCAACAACGTAATAACCGAATGGAAGCAATGGATGAATGGCTGTACAAGGTCTTGCAACCAGCGTCTCCTGAGCAAAGCCCAGTGCATTCTGAAACACCAGGTATGATGATAGATCGCCTGTCTATTCTCGCACTTAAATCCTACCATATGAATTTGCAAATCCTACGCCAGGAAGTCGATGAGTCACATCGCCTAAACTGTCAGCGCAAATGGGAAACTATTCTCGCTCAACAAAAACAATTAGTTGACTGCTTGCAGCAATTATTTGATGAAGTCAAAGCCAAAAAACGAACTTTTAGAGTTTATCATCAATTCAAAATGTACAATGATCCAACTCTAAACCCTCAACTTTACACGGAAAGTCAAATGGGTTAGTTATTGCCTTTTCTTCAGAAAGATTTACCTTAGAACCAAAAAGTGATTGAGAAGTTAGAGTTTGTTTTTTAACGACGCTTGCATTTAAGCTAGGTCTCTCGTTCGTTTTTTGATTTACGCTAAAAAAAGTATAAATTGAGTCCAGCATTGATTTGGATTGCGGCAATTGATTTGAGCTAGGATTGGGTAGAGGTTGAAACTCATCATCATCTTTATCAGAATAATCGCACTCTTCAACCGTACTATCTGGTTTTGCTTCGGTTGCTTTAATGGCTGTGCCAGGAACTGCGTCTATTGGGTCGCGTCCAAAACCGCGTGCATAAGCTCTTAGGCCAAATATTAAAGAATGTAGCAAGGCACTAACCACCATGAAACCCATCATGACTGGGGTTTCATGGACATGGCCTTCATCATCAACTATTTCCCAGGGCGCCAAAATTGTGGTAACTGCTTTGGGACCTTTGCCCGCTGCCGATACGCCCGCTCGTAGTATCTCAAACGACTCCTGGAAATAGAATTGGGGAGAGGGATCAACGACCATACCATCAAGAATTGCTGTTTTTACTTCCTCAGGCTTGAGCTCACTAACCTGTAGTTTAGCATTTTTAAATAGCCTACCAATATTAGATAGCTCTACAGTTTCCTTGGCTTGTCGTTGCTCGCATTTTTCGTGATGCCAATAATTAGCAACCAATGAATGGATTATAAAACCAATTAATAAAGCCATACCCAAAACGATAACAGTAATTAATAAAGTAGGAGGGAATGGGAAAACCATTATCCCCACTAAAAACAGAACACTGGTGAGAGCGCCATAAGCAGCCAAGCCATTTTTTGCTCCCAATAGAAAGGCGGCAAAATAAGAGGGGCATGACAAGGAGCGAAGTTTATTCTTTTTTGTGATAAAACGATCGGCAGCCGTCTGAAATAACAAAAATATATTTTTTTGCTTCTCTATATAGTTTTGATTTAAAACATCCTCGGATAATTTTAAAGTGAGGCTTTGCAATTCATTTAGAAATAACTCAATTTTTTTACCTTCCGCGGCCAACTCAATTTTAGTTTGAGAAATGATTAATTTTTGTTGAAAATCGTATTCTTCATACATGCGGGTGGCAATACAAGTTAGAAAATAAATCGACGTAAAAACAGTCATTGCAATCAACACAGGTGGAACGAGGGAACAAAGGCTAAACACCCCAATGTATAAGTATAATGCGTCAACAATTCCACTATAAGAGGCGGAAACTAAAGCAAAAAATCTTATATTTAGTGACTGTCTATTAATTTTTCCTCGGATCTGATCAAGTTTTGCAAGGGATAATTCTAGAGTTGATTCATTTAATTTTTGCATCTCATTAAGTAAAATGGCATTTGCTTTCATCATGTCTTTACGTTTATTAACCATCCAAAGATGCCAGACACGATTTATCGCCGATATAATACCTAAGGTTAAGCCAACAGGGACAATCAGATACTGTAGTTCAGCGCCACCACCAAGCAACTGGATTATTTGAATTGCACTTTTAAATCCCTTAAAGGCATTTTTAAGGGCCTTCAATACGGCACGTAGATAAGGCCAGAAAATGGCTATATAACTCTTTAGAGTATTCTCATCTTTATCATCAAAATAGTTACCCAGTATTGAAAGAGTAATGATGCCTATAGAGAAAAGAGCGGCAATAAGAGCTCCCTCAGGAGTGATAAGCCATTTATGCATTTCTTCAGCAGAAGAGAGGTTAGTTGTGATATAGCGGAAATCAAACCCCAATTTCATCGTGCTAAACGCGGAGCTCAGACCGTCCAGTCCACCATAAAAGGGGTAGAGAATATTTCCTTGATCATGCAGTTTTTTTGCCAGGGGTCGATATTGAGCGTCCTTTCTGTCGGCTAGCTGGTTTTTACTGGCTGATGTAGAATCACTATCAGTAAGAGTCTTGGTCACCATGCAATTTTTTTGGGGGACGCGCCAAAGATGGTTGGATTGTACTAAATGACAGCCCAATAGGCAACTAAATTTTCATCTTGATTTAAATTAATTCAAAAAGTTTAGAACCATCGACGATCTTATCATAGCTACAACCGTTCGTCATCGCGATAAATTAAGGCCAAAACGGCCTTCCTTTGGACAGATTTTACAATTTTTCTCTTAAAATTATCTACTATATCTCTGGGCCTAAACTCAAAAATCTGCTAGTATTAGCGGTATTTGCCCAATTGGGAAAGGTTTGTTGATGAGTGTACGCTGTTTGTCTTTGATTCTCTTATTATTTTTTTCAGGATTTTCTATGGCGGCCGATACAAAAATAATTTATGGCTACGTTGAAAAGGCAACCCTTATTGATAAGGGAATGGTATTATCAGCAAAACTGGATACTGGTGCTAAATCGGCATCGCTAAGTGCGATTAATATTCGCCAAACCGTTCAAAATGGCAAGCCCTATTTAAATTTTACTGTCCTTGGCAAAAATGAAGAGCGAGAATTCACTTCAGAATACTTGGGAAAAGTTAAAATTAAGATACGTGATGGCGAAAACTCATCCTTTAAAACCACCTCTATAAGAAGACCCGTTGTATTGATATCCATACAAATTGGCGATAAAATTCGCAAAATTCCTGTCAATCTAACCAATCGTAAACGCTTTAATTACCCGCTACTTCTTGGTAGAGATGCAATCATAGCTTTTGATGGGCTAATTGACCCAAGTCATGCATTTTTGAATAAATCCGAGAAAGTAAAAAATAATGAAGTCGAATAAGCGCCATGTTTATGGCTTAATCATTAGTCTATTTGTATTGGGTACATGCCTCTTTCTGTATCGGCATTTTGTGCTCGATGTTCCTCTAACTGATACTGAAACGGTAAATAGTTGGACAATCGAAGCTAATCTACGCTTTACCGCCGATCGCAACATGCCGGTGAAAGCTAGTTTTACCATTCCCTATATGCCTCCTTATTTCGCTATTTTGGATGAGTATTTTGTCTCTCATAATTACGGCGTAACCACTAATTTAAAGGGATATAACCGTCAAACAGTATGGGCACTTCGGCGAAGTAGCGGTGCACAATCGCTCTATTATCGTGCAATTGTTCGCGAAATAAACTCCAATGAATCTTCTTTAACAAAACCGCCTAACGTTAAGGTACTCCCGCTTGATGAAACACAAAAATCGGCCGTTGATGCGATAACTATTCAGGTTCGGCAGTCTTCTGCAGATATACAGACCTTTGCCCAGGGAATCATCAAAGAACTCAATAAAAAAGATGGCAATGCCAAATTACTCGTTGGGAATGAATATAACGACGACAATATTATCAGAGCGGCCATAACCGTACTCAATCAAGCAAAAATCTATGCTATGCCGGTTAAAGGTATCTTTCTATCTAAACAAAATAAAGCAGATTTCCAACCCTTTATCGTTGTCCATAATGGTAAGGAATGGACTTATATTAATCCACGCACAGGCGGAGCTGGCTTTCCGAAAAATTTTCTAGTTTGGCAATATGGTTTTGACCCTCTTTATGATGTGATTGGCGGAAAAAAACCCATTTTCAATCTAACGGTTTCTCCAACGCCAGTTAATGCTTTATCGATTGCAAAAGCTCGCGGCCTGCAAACAGACTCGCAGATGCTCCGATTTTCGTTGTTGCAATTGCCAGTTAGCGTGCAAGAAACCTATAAAATCCTACTCACTGTACCGATTGGCGCCTTTATAATCTTATTACTGCGTAACTTTATTGGGTTAAAAACCTTTGGTACCTTTATGCCGGTATTGATCGCTCTTGCATTCCGGGAGACCCATGTTGTTTGGGGAATTACGCTCTTTGTCATCATAGTATCCTTTGGTTTATTAGCCCGGTTTTATCTTGACCAACTTCGCCTATTACTCGTTCCTAGGCTGGCTTCTATTCTTACGGTAGTCATTTTATTGATGATTTTTATCTCCGTAATCTCTCAGAATCTAGGCTTAGACTCTGGTCTATCAGTCGCTCTGTTTCCAATGGTCATCCTTACTATGACGATTGAGCGGATGTGCATTACCTGGGATGAACGAGGAGCGTCAGAAGCCATCAAATCCGGAGTTGGCAGTCTTGTTGCTGCAGTAATTTCTTTTGGTGCAATGAGCTATCCTCCCATGCAATATTTAGTCTTCGCCTTTCCGGAACTCTTGCTAGTATTACTTGCCTTAATCTTATTATTTGGCCAGTATCGCGGTTATCGGCTTTTTGAACTATTTCGCTTTAAAGTCTTGGCTGGGGCTGCCTAAATGTGGCACTTATATAGGCGCTTACGGAAACGAGGCATCCTATCTATCAACCAACGAAATAGTGATTACGTATTACGATATAATAATCGCAAATTATACCCCTTAGTCGATGATAAGTTACAAACTAAAAAACTGGCGATAAAAGCAGGGATAGCAGTACCCAAACTCTATGAAATTATAGAGAGCGAACATCAAATCAAAGATCTAGAAAATCTATTAACACCCTATAAAGACTTCGTTATAAAACCAGCCCACGGTGCTGGCGGCGATGGAATCCTCGTCATTACCGACCGCGTCTTTGGACATTACCGCCAGATCAATGGCAAGTTAACCACATCGAATGAACTGAGCTATCATTTGTCATGCTTACTTACAGGAGCTTACAGCTTAGGCGGACATGCTGATTATGCTATCATTGAACACCGTGTGGTGGTTGACCCTGTTTTTAAAGAAGTAAGCTATGAGGGGATACCAGACATACGCATTATCAGTTTGCTTGGCTATCCAGCAATGGCAATGGTACGTCTCCCTACTCGCTTATCTGGCGGCAAAGCAAATCTCCATCAAGGGGCTATCGGTGTGGGCATTAATTTGGCAACTGGCCAAACTTTGGGCGGTGTATTTCATAATGATGCCATTGATTTTCACCCCGATACCTTTATCCCAATTAATAATATTACCGTACCCTATTGGGATAAAATTATGGAAATTGCGGCCTCATGCTATGAGTTAACTGGTCTTGGCTATCTGGGTGTAGATATTGTGCTTGATAAGGATCATGGCCCTTTGATGCTAGAGTTAAATGCACGCCCTGGATTAAATATTCAAATTGCTAACCGAGAAGGTGGCCTCACTCGTTATAAACAGATTGAAATGCAAGCAGCCCTCGGCAAACAATCAGTGGCCGAACGAGTCGCCTTTTCTAAACAACAATTTGCTGGCTAATTATTACATCAATATGTTTTCATGGTATTAGTGCAGTGGCCTTATTGACTTGTTAAAGTGAACAATTAGCTAAAAAGCCTTTACTAAGAGATCAATATAGTTCTACACAGCTTTGATCGGAGAAAAAGTTGATAAATGATCGTCAAACCTTTAGTCATTTTATATTAAAATTTACAATTATCTTCATTGTAGGTCTTGGATTCGTAAATACTTCTTTTGCACCCGAAAACAACGCTGTTTTTGATGAGAATTATAGGCTCATTAGTTATCCTGGAAAAATAGCAACAGAATGCCCTTCTCAAGATAAAAATACAGCAGTTATACTGGTTATTGGTCAGTCAAATTCTGCTAATCATGGAAAAGAGCGTATGCATACTTCCTACCCCAATAAGGTTTTTAATTATTTTAACGGTAAATGTTATGCTGCCTCTTCACCTTTACTAGGTGCTTCAGGTGAAGACGGTGAATTTATTACCCCGCTCGCTGATTATTTAATCTCGAAAGGAGTTTACGACAAGGTCCTAATTATTGCCTCAGGGGTTAATGGTTCGGAAATAAAGCGTTGGGCTAAAGGAGGAGCGCTTAATAAGCTGTTAGTGTCTATATTAGAAG
>JACCWL010000109.1 GCA_013697645.1 Tatlockia sp.
GTGCTATCCATTTGTAATAAACGCAAATCGGGTAATACTACATCAGGCAATTGTGAACTTAGAAAAGATAAAAAAGTACGCGTGGGCTTAAGAATTATAACTTCCCAGTTATTCGGTTTCATGACGCTCTCCCTTGATTTTAATGACTCTTCCTGAGTACAACTAAAAAGCAAAATCAACGCCTTACACCAACTCATTTTCCTTGATCGGTCTAACAGATTACCCTCACTAAAAAACAATATCAAGCGTTAAAAATTATTTTTTTTTTGCCGATGCCGATGCCCGAATTTGTTAGAGAATCCCGCCCCAAATGAATGGTAGGTCGGAGCCCCTGGCCCGGCATTTCTTACCTATGCTCCCTTTCGTGGAGCCAGGGGCGCCGACCTACGATTTGCCTGGATTTTTCACGCTAATTTGCTTTTTATACCCTTTTTGTTGTATAAAGAACGTCCGAAATTTCCTAGACACTTTAGCCTGCCTTATTCATGATAGTTTTTAAAAAATTGCTTGCTCTTGTAATTGTAGTTGTACTCCTTGCGATGATAACTCTCTGGATTCTTGCAGAGTGGGTCAAACCCGAAGTTTTAAGACACTATATCAATTCACATTTCTCGGCTCTGACTCATCAGAAGAGTGAGGTAGAAGGTGAGATTACCTGGCAGATTTTCCCCCGCCCAGGAATCAAAGTTACCAAAATCAGGATTGGTGATGACTCTAATCCTTCGCACTATTCTGCTAAATTAGAAAATCTACATTTTAATCTAAAAATCACACCCTTATTACGTGGAAAGCTGGTATTTAATGATCTAATGGTTGATGGCTTTACTGTGAATGTAAACCCTGGATTAGCCTCTGCCCCTTTAACTACTCAAAATACTCCGGTGAAATTTCAAGCAAAAACTGAAGATCAAACTAAGTTGTCAGAGCAATTCGCCATAGAGCGTTTTTTATTGAGCCACGGACAAATTAATATTGTTGAAAATACGCGAGTAGTTAGCTTCTCTGGCTTGCAAATCGGTGGGGAGCAATTTAATTTACAACGAAGGTTATTTCCTTTTCAATTCAAAAGTAATTTCGAAATAACTAAGGATAAACAACAGATTATTAAAGCTCAGGTTAATTTTAAAGGTAGTACTAGTCTATCGCCTTTAGTTTTTTCTAACCCATTTACCATCTTGCAAAATACTCCTTTAGATGGTGTGATTTCTCTGCAAAATGTTAAAATAAAGCAATTAAAAATAGCTAAAATTTCCGCTCATACCAAAACAAAGCCAGGGGTTTTTGTATTTAATCCTCTAACTTTTAGTTTATATCATGGCGAGTCGGTAGGTGATCTAAGTTATGAATTTGCCAGCAAGAAACTCAATATAAATCAAACAGCTACTAATCTTGATAGTTCTAAATTCATTAAAGATTTACTTAATAAATCGTTATTTAAAGGTAGCCTAGATTTATCGCTTCATGCACAAGCAAATTTAGATAATCCAAATTGGCTAGATAGTACGACTGGATATGGCAGTTTCACCATTAAAAATGGCGTGATTGAATTAATCAATTTAAATAAAGTCATTAATGATACTAGCGATAAAATTAATCTTTTATTTGCTGGAGATACAATAAAGAAAGAACCCTCTTTGGAATTAGGTCAATTCTACAATCCTGAATTTTTCAAAGGCGGTACTAATTTTAAATTATTGACTTTCCAGTACCAACTTAAAGATGCCAGGATGAGCTCTAACTCCTTGATACTACAGACCGATAAATTGCAGATAAAAGGTGACGGTAATTTAAATTTAAAAGATGAAAGCTTAAGTGCTAACCTCTTTGCGAAAGTCACGGAATTAGATAGTGGAATGGGCAAAATTCAACATTCTTTAGGTGGAAGTTTTCCAATTATAATTGGGGGTACTTTAAAAGATCCTAGTGCCTTACCTGATTTACAAAAAATTAATCCCCTACTCACTAAAATTTGGTTTAGGGCAGCACTGACAAAGCCCGTTAAAAAAATCGGAAATACTCTGAAGATAATTTTGGAAAATGGCCAGAAATTCCTATGATTCAGGAACAATTCAGCCTTCCCTTGCTTGAATGGTTTGATAATCATGGCCGTAAAGATCTACCCTGGCAACATCCACGCAGTCCTTATCGGGTTTGGATTTCAGAAATTATGCTACAGCAAACTCAGGTTAAAACAGTCATTCCTTATTTCAACCAGTTTATGAGCAAATTTGCTAATATTGAGCAACTAGCCCAAGCCTCAGAAGATAATGTGTTGGCACAATGGTCAGGACTGGGTTATTACTCTCGTGCCCGTAATCTGCACAAAACAGCGAAAATTATTTGTGAACAATACAAAGGTGAATTTCCCTCCGATCTTACAAACCTTATCGCTTTACCCGGAATAGGCCCGTCAACAGCAGCAGCGATTACGTCACTTGCCTTTAATCAAGCTAATCCAATTATGGATGGTAATGTTAAACGAGTACTCTGCCGCTATTTTTTGATAGATGGATGGCCTGAACAAAGTGCGGTCAAACAAAAATTATGGCAACTGGCAGATCAATGTATGCCCAGAGAACGATGCGCCGATTATACCCAAGCAATTATGGATTTAGGTGCAACCTGCTGTAAGTCAAAAAATCCAGATTGTAATTCTTGTCCGGTACAAACTCATTGTTTAGCTAGACAGCGTGACTTAGCAAGTCTTTATCCTCATAAAAAAGTTAAAAAGAAATTGGCGGTCAAGCAGCAACAATTTCTTTTATTATATGATAACAACAACAGAATTTATCTTGAAAAAAGACCGCCAACTGGAATTTGGGGTGGCCTTTGGTGTATGCCGAGCATTGCGATGAAAGATTGTCCAAGAGAATATCTTGCCAACACTTATGGGTTTAGTTGCAGAGATCAACAAGAGCTTCTATTTATACGCCATAGTTTTAGCCATTTTCATTTAGAAATAAGCTCCCTAGCTCTCCAGACTGCAATTAATGCCAATAGAGTCGCTGAACACACAGGAAAATGGTATGAAGCAAAAGAAATTGGCGAATTAGGCTTGGCTAAACCAATTAGCGATATCATTAACCATTTTTTCAGCAAAGTTCCGCAATAATACTTTAGCTTGCTCTCTTAAGCTCTTCGATGGAATTGTTTGCTAGCCGTCGATTATTATAAACCATTAGCAACAGCAGTAAGCCCGCCACAGCCAAGATAGCGATTTCGCCAAAGTATAACTGCGTCACCGGCGTATCTTTCCACTGTGATAGTACGTAATAAAATAAAACGATAATAATACCGGAGACTGAGTTGAATAATGATTGAACTCTACCCTGATAATCTAAATCAGTCATTTCTTGAGCTAGGGTCGTAAGCAAGGCCCAGGATGAAAAAGCAAAACCAATAAAGAAGTGGTAGAAAATGGCCATTGACACATTTTGGGTATGGCTAAATAGATAAAAGGATACAATTCCGATGAGCAGCTGCGCAAAAATAACTCGGACTAAAGAAAAAACCCCAGCGAGCCAGGGACTTAAAAAACCGCCGGCTACAATTCCCGCTGAAAGTGCTGCTTCAAGCCAGCCAAACTGAGCAACCGAACTGTGCAAGACCAATTTAGCATAGGGAGCAAGCAGTACAGGCGCTGTCATGTAGCTAATAAAAAACAAGCCTTGAACTAAATAGATAATTAATAGAGGAACACGTTGAGCTATATAGCGCCCACCCTGTATAAATTGTTGAAAAAAAGTCTCTTCTAATCGCTCACCAGAAATTAACCGTTTATAAGGGATTAACCACAAAAAAATAGTTGCCAATAGATAACAAGCTGCATTAATCGCAAAACAAGTGGCAAATGAAGTCGTTGCCAGTATTAACCCAGCCCCACCCATACCTAAAACAGCGCCTACCTCATAGGCGGTATCAACCATGGCATTTGCATAGAGTAATTCATCACCATCTTTAACTAATTCCCTAACGAAGGTTAGAGCTGTGGGGATATAGGCAGCTAATAAAGTACCCAAGATTGCTGCTAAAATGTAAATGGCAACAGACGATATTTGATTTTGATAAGCAATTAGTGCAAAGCAGATTAAACAGATAGCCCTTAATCCATTAGTAAAAAGCAACATATATTTACGGTTGCAGCGATCCGCTAAAACCCCTAAAAAAGGACCAAACAGGACATTAGGAATCCAGAAGCAAGCCATTAAGATCGCAGTAGATACAACTGAGGCGTCAAAATGCATTAGAACCCAAATCATGATGATATAGGTTAAACCATTGCCGAACATGGCGAGCGCGCAGCTTAGAGTAAAATATCTAAATGACGGATTGCTGAATAAAGACAACTGTTTACTAAACATAATTTTGACCAGTGATGCGGTTAGTATACTGCGATTGAGAATCTAGGCTAAAACTTTTGACCTTTTTTGACAATATTTTTATCAATTTGTTTTTGAATAAACAGATATTTTAATAGTGTAAAACTGGTAGTTTACTATACAAAAAACGATTTGTAAATATTTTGAGCATAAAAAAGCTCTATTTATTATTGTGTTAAAAGTTAAATACAGTATCATCAATTGCTAATAATTATTGAGATGCGGCATGATGGTTATAATTACCCTCCTATTAAGTCTTATTGCCTTATTATGGTCAGCAAATCACTTGGTAAGTGGGGCATCTGGTGTTGGCCAGCATTATAGACTTCCGCCCTTGATAATCGGCCTCACTTTGGTAGCTTTAGGAACTTCAGCTCCTGAGATCATGATCTCAATTAGTGCTTCTTTAGAAGGCTTAAATGACATTGCTATTGGTAATGCCATTGGGACAAATATCGCAAATATTGGTTTGGTTTTAGGTTTAACCGCTCTTTTAAAACCACTAAAAATGAATTCAACGCTCATGCGTCGAGAGTTCCCATTACTTTTTTTAGTGATGCTTTTTACTTATTCCATAATGCTTAACGGCTATCTAAATGTATTAGATGGTTGTCTATTTTTGTTAGCCTGTGTGGCCTTAATTCTTTATTTTATTTATATTACAAAACAGAATCGTCCAGAGAAACAACTTGCTCAGAAGTATCAACAAGCGAGCCTAAGCAAACGCCCTTTCATTTATCATGTTGCATCTTTAATGATTGGACTTATTGTTCTACCCATTAGTTCTAGGTATTTAATTAATAGTTGCGTAATACTTGGCCATTGGGTGGGCATTAGTGATCTGATTATGGGTCTGACAGTTGTAGCTATTGGAACTTGTTTACCTGAACTCGTAACCTCTGTTGTCGCTGCGGTAAAAGGGGCAGATGACATCGCCGTGGGTAATATCCTTGGTTCAAATATGTTCAACTTGCTTGCTGTGATGATATTCCCAAGCCTGATTCATCCCGCAGCAATTAGCAACGCTGTGTTATGGCGCGATATACCGGTTATGTTTATAGCGACGCTAATACTTTTGTGGATTAACTATCATAATAAACAACGAATCGCTCGATGGCATGGGGGTATTCTTGTTCTAGTCTATTGTTGCTACATCGTATCGCTGGTGATCAGCGCTAAAGTGAGTAATTAGTAGATTATGTATGCATAGACCGTCTTTATTTACTTCCATTTAATTCTTAATAAAAAATTGATACCCCTTAAAGAGGTATCAATTTTATTTTGTTAGGACCTGTATTTATTGGTTATTAGTTTAATATCCTACTGTGGCTTTGGTTTGCTGCCCCAGCCAGACCCGCCGCCAGCGTTGCCATAACCACCCTCATCGCCCTTACCTTTACCACTACCGCCCCAACCAGAACTGTCGCCAGAGCCGCCGTAACCGCTATCTCCTTTACCGCCACCCCAGCCGCCGTCACCTTTACCTTTGCCGCCCCAGCCAGAGTCGTCGCCATATCCGCCCTTGTCCTTACCACCACCCCAATTGCAGCTATGTTTTTGTTTACAACTGTTGTAATTGCAACTGTGTTTTTGTTTGCAACTGTTGTAATTGCAGCTGTGCTTTTGCTTACAGCTGTTATAATTGCAGCTATGTTTTTGCTTACAACTACTAGATTTACATCCACTTTTCTCGTTATAAGACAGAGACTTAGATACGACATTATCGTGTGCTGTTAGAGCAAAAGCGCCAGAAGTAAATAAGGAAGCTGCAGTAGCAGCTATAATCAGAGTTCGCTTCTTCATTTTCAATCTCCATTTGTTGGACTAGCTTAGTTAAGAATAGAAGAGCGCCCCCTTCTGTGCAAGGATTAGTCAATTTAACAGAGTAAATTCTTATTTAAGAAGAAAAGATAAAGATTTTAAATTCAGAAGGTTAATCAAATGCTATGAGTTTTGTAAAGTTCCTATAAATAAAGTAACTGCGGAGAGCTTGTAGAAGGATCTCCCGATTATTGGAGCCCCATTCAAGAGATCCTTCGCTATGCTCAGGACGACAGAGTTAGGCAGTTGCGAGCGAGAGAAAGCTATCGCGGTGTATAAAGCAGGGATCCCAAGGGATCATTTGCTCTAAAGGGTCGCGGCTTTGATTTTATAATTTTGATTGCGGCAATAGCCTCAGGGTGGCCTGCTGCGGCTGCTCGATTAATAAAGATACAAGCTTGCTTCCTATCTTCTGTAACCCCTTTGCCATAATAGTACATGTACCCTACGGCGTACTGAGCCTCAGGTAGCCCTTTGTTAGCTTCTGGTTTTAAATGGATAAATGCAGCTCGATAATTCTCCGATCGAAAGCAGCTAATGCCCTCATTTAAATTAGAACGATATACACAAGCAATTTCAGGAAGAGTTAGAGCAATCAAAAGAATCAGTCGAAAAGCAAAACGCATAATTTGTTCCTTGAAAGTGCTGCCAATTGCCACAGTGCCGACAATGTCGGGCCTGGAGCACATCATTCTACCCCCCTAAGGAAGGCTCTTGTCTTTAATTAAGGGCTTGGCAGGTTTAACGAAGATTAATTCATTTTTGGGGAAACTTAAACTCTCCAGAGCACCATTGTGTAAAACCACTATGCCATTTGGCGAAATACGCTTAATTATTGCACCGCCAGGTAAGTTGTCACCCACTGTATAGGGCTCTTCTTTGCCGCCTCCAACTCGCAGTATTACCTGTGATTCATTCTCTTTCGCAGTAAACATAACCCCCACAACCTGGACATCCAGCATTGATTGCTTAATATCTGCCTCAGATAAATTGACTGGCACATAATCTCCAAAAAGAGCTGTAGTAAACAGAGGGGAATTTGCGCGTATCGGCTCTTGGGTAGTGCCTAGATTTAGCGGTTTGCTAGCTGTTTTACTTTGGTCAACTGAATGGAAACCAATAATTATTTCCCAGATAAATGCTATAAATGCCAGTAAAAAAATAATAATCGCAGCGATTTTTTTTGGTTCATGGATATCAATCATGGAAAATTTAGTTTGCTTCATATGATTTAATTAAATGGGCCCAGAAAACGCTTAATCCCTACTTTAGCAAAACTTGAGAAGACGAACTACAACTATTATCCTGGAAAGAATAGAAAGGAGCTAAGCGTATGTTGCGCATCGTATTTTTCTTTTAAACCAATCCAATCGGCATAAAGAGCGCCAAAATGGTTTTGCCAATAACTAGTATCTAAATTTGAGCCGATATATCCGGAAAGATAGCGCTTACCGCCTTGTTTTAAAAATTTTGCATCCAAGGCTTTAATTACTTCTAGGCAACTTGAAAGTAATGCCGGATTTATGCCTGGGTTTAAAATCATGAGTCCATAAACTTCATTCGCCTCGGGAAACATTAAAAAGCCTGTTTGCTGCGTATGAGCTATCGGTATGACATGTAAAAGTGAAGCATAATAAATAGGTAACTCAGCTAAAACCTCATCTAGATTAGCTATAAGTAACTGTTTTGACATAAAACATTCATACCAGGGATGCAATAAATCCCACTGTCCTGTTAGTTTCATTGCTTCAAAACGCGAATTATGACGAAGCAGATAAGAATGGATGGTTTCATCCTGCTGATGAATTATTTGCCAAGGTTTAGTTTTAAGCAAATCAACAATTTTAGGAGGACTATTGTCATATTCAATAGAAACATGTATGGAAAAAAGCCATTGGGCAAAAGGTATTCGTTTTCCGGCTACTAGTTTTGCTCCCTGAGGAGATGGGGAGCAGTAGGCTTCAATGTAATCCGCATTCGTCTTAAATCCATTCAGATCATGCAGCCATTGATCTTTCTCAAGGTATACCAAAAAAAAGGTTTTAACCTGCTTTGCACAGCGACGTAATTTAATACAGGCCTTTGTTATAACGCCAAAACGCCCTTGTCCTGAAAGACAGGCGTGAAATAATTGCGATTTCTCGTCAACTTGCGTCACCTCTCCGTTGGCCAGCACAACTTCTAAAGCTTTAACATGCGCAGAAACAGGACCAAATTTGAAGGAAGAAGCACCAATACCCGCGGCAGAAATCACTCCGCCAATCGATAAATTACAGTTGTAGGGAAGAACCAAGGGAATTTGCTCTGTTTTTAAAGAGGTTTCAATTAGTTCAGCCCAGGAACTATTTGCTTCCACCCAAATTGCCTCGTCTTCCTTATCAAGGACGGAATTCAACTGCTGCAAGTGCAGAATAAGTCCATCTTTTATAGGAAGCGCTTGGCCACTTTGACTTAGGCCCTTACCTCTGATAGTCAGGGCTAAATGATTTTGATTGGCATAACTTAGGATGGCTTGAATTTGTTCACTGGTTTGGGGAATGCATACTGCGGCGGGTTTAGATTGAGCTATTTTACCAAAATCTTGTGAATAAGAAACAAGCGAATGCTCATCGCTGAGCATCGCTTGTCCTGTCTCCTTCTTACACTGCTTTATCTGATGCGTAGACCACTGAGTTTGCAGCATTTTGTTCGTTCCTTTGTTTTGCTGATTCTAATCGTTGGGTACATGCAATAATCAGTCCATCAAACATCTTGTTGAAGGAATCATAGCACCTGTCTACCATTTTTAAAGCTTCACGTCGAACATCAACTGGTACTGGTGTTTCGAAGAGTTTTTTCTCCATTTCACCTTCGAATAAGGCGTGTGCTAATTCAACATCAAGGTGATTAGATGAGAAATATTTTAGGTTTTGATCTTCACCTGCCTTTTTAACTTGTTTTACTACTTTCTCAAAGAATACATGACCAGAAGATTCAAGTGTTAGTAGTAATGCAATATTTATCAGTTCGTTATCTGATTTATATATCTCCGCCATAATTGCGTAGGCTGCGTCTCGGGTAAGTTGTGATTCTTTGCTATAAAGCCAGACTACACCGTCTTTTGAGCAGCATTTATCACCGCTTATTTCGCCCATGTATTTTTTGTCTTGCAAGAACCATTTTTCATGGCCTGCGTCTTCTAGACGATGGTGACGAGCCACTTTTTTTAAGTAGGGATCTGAAACTCTTTCTTCATTTAAGCGTAAGATATCTTGGAAAGTCATAGCCCAAAATGTTAATTCTGGAACAAAGTAGCTAATTTCTTCTAAGCTATTTAAATTTGAAAGAACTTCAAAAAAGGGATGATTCATAAACTCTTGTTGTTTAGAATCGATATATGATTGTATAGTTTTCATAATAGTAGCCTCCAAGGCTTAGTAACACTGGACACTTTAAGTCTTGCAGTCTTCATGCCAACAATTTATTCATTTTGATTGCTGATTATGCTAAAAAGCTTTGGTTTTTTAAATTTTCCAGGGATTCACCTCAGAAAACGCCAATATATTGGCTCCGATTTAAACTATAATGACAAAAATTTGACCTAAATTGCCTATAAAAATTAATGGCTTTGTTTAAATCGATCTAAACTCGCCAATTTTTTGTCGTAATTTTTCATTAAATTATAATTTCATTTCCATTCATACGTTTATAGACCTCACTTTTAAACTAATATTTTTCAATAATAAATTTTATATCGCCATAAGCTTTCGTCTTAGCTTAAGGCGTATGGGGAACACTAAGTCATGCTTGGAGAGAGTACGTTCAGGGTAACGATGCATCAACCCAAGCTCTATCTGTTTTTATAAATTGGATTTCATAGAAAGTATCCATCGAAATCTCAGCCACCGCATCGGTATTTACCTTCTGCAAAGAATAAATGGCTGGCATTACCTGCTGGAAGTTATCCTCATAGTGATCCAGTTCACCAAGCAGACGACAATTCTCAAAGGCAGAATTCATTTCTTGATTAAAAAATTGAGCTGTTGTGCTTATTTTTCCCGTTAGAAGGTGCATAAATTCATTAACAAGATAGGGAATTCCTTGATAAGCGTCGGGAAATTTATCTTTTAAAGCTCTGGCACTCATTGGAGCTATTATTTTCTCAACCTCGGACAGAAGGTCTACCGCTGCCAAACCGGTAATTCCGCGACAAGATGAGGGGAGATTTATTGAACGTCCTTTAAGCTTTTTGATGTCAGATCTGGACTCAAAAATCACTACCTCATAGCGAGGCATAACCATATAATGAGCAAGCAAAGCTTCAGCCAAGCCAGAGCCGATAATGGTCGAAATTTTCATCAACTTTTCTCCATTTCTTTCTTATCAATAAATCTTAACCATAGCCGCACTCCTATACAGACCGTTTTAAAAACCGCCTGAGAACATGTTAAAAACTGTCGCGCTCATTAGAGCCCTATATATAGAGCGCAGCAAAAAGCATACCAATGAAAATCTTGAATGAGGGACACTAATGCTGCGCACTTATGACGTGGGATATGCTTGAAACCCGGTTATCGCTAGCGCGATAACCAGGCTACGTTTATTAGAAATGAGACTAACTTTTACCCTCAGATTAAATATTGTTATTAGGAAAGGTATTTAGGAAATCCTTTAATTCATCAGGTACATTGGGGGGTTTGAAAAAATAACCTTGAGCAAAATCACAGCCGTATTCAATCATAAAATCTCTTTGAATCTCGGTTTCAACCCCTTCAGCCAACACTTCCAAATTCAAGCTGTGACCAAGATTGATAATGGCTCTGGCAATGGCAGCATCGTTTTCCGTATTTACTAATTCGCTAATGAAGGAGCGATCTATTTTTAGTTTATCAACAGGAAACTGTTTTAAATAAGACAAACTGGAGTAACCCGTACCAAAATCATCAATAACTAATTTTGTACCCATGTCTTTTAATTTGTACATTGTCTCAACAGTTTGCTCGATATCATCAACTAACAGACTTTCTGTCAATTCAAGTTCTAGGTATTTAGGGGCAAGTTTGGTATCTTTCAAAATTTTACCAACCATTTCAGTAAGATCCTTTTGCCTAAATTGCCGACCTGAAATATTAACAGCCATATGAAGATCCTTATAACCCTGTTTTTGCCAGAGAACGGCTTGTTTGCAAGCCTCTTCCAAAACCCATTTACCAATTTCAAGAATCAGACCGTTCTCTTCTGCCATACCTATGAAGTCTACTGGGGGAACGCTACCTAATAAGTGGCTGTTCCATCTAAGCAAGGCTTCAAAGCCGACGATGCTGTTTTTCTTTAAATCAATGAGAGGTTGATAGACGAGATAGAACTCATTTTTCTTCAATGCATCGCGTAGGGCATTATCTAACTGCATATGGTTAATAACGCGCCTATTCATCTCTTGATCATAGACACGATAATTATTGCGGCCGCTATCTTTAGCATGATACATCGATAAATCAGCGCTTTTCATCAGCGATCCATAATCAGTGCCGTCTTTAGGGTAATAGCTAATGCCGATGCTGGCTGTAACTTTCAAACTGTGTTGATCAACCTGAAATGGCTTTTCAACAAGACGTAAAATTTCTTCAGCCATTTGTTGTGCTTGCACTTCTGTACTTAAATCTGGCAAAAGAATAACAAATTCATCCCCTCCCAAGCGTGCTACGGTGTCAAAATCATTTGTTGCAATCAATAAACGGTTAGAAACCGCCTGTAATAACTTATCACCTATACTATGCCCCAAAGTATCATTGGTCATTTTGAACCTGTCTAAATCTAAGAAAAGAAAGGCTAAGAGGGAATTTTTTTTCTTAGATTGCAAAATAGCCTGGTCTACTCGGTCCATTAGCAGTACACGATTGGGTAGCTCCGTCAGTGAGTCATGGGTTGCTTGCCTAACCAGCTGCTTTTCCATATCGCGACGTTGAGTTATGTCATTAAAAATACAAACATAATGCCTTACTTTGACAAAGGAATCAGTAACAGGTGCAACGCTTAACTCACACCAAAACAATTCACCATTTCGTCTATAAGTTTCAATTTCAACCACTTCTTCACGCTGCTCTCTAATGGCCAGTTCAAGCCGTTTTTGATTCACTTGATCGGCTTTTGAGCCTTGTAAATGAGCGAGATTTTTGCCTATCGCATAGTCTTCTGCGTATCCTGTAATCCGTTCGAAAGCTTTATTGACATAGATAATTGGTTGTTCTTTTTTTGTAATATCGATTATCGCCACACCATGCGAGCTTGCTTCAATAGCTCGCTCGCGAATACGCAATTCGTCTTCGGACATCAAACGCTGAGTCACGTCACGAAAGCTATACACACGGCCAACAATCTCCTTTCCTACCCGCTGTGGTTGGGTAAACCGTTCAAAAATTCGCCCGTCTTTAAAATGTACCATGGGTAGTTCACCCTGCCATTCAGGGTTTTCATAGAGATATTGCACATCCGCGATAACTGAAGAAGGATTAGCTAGCTGCTCTAGAATATGATCGAAGCATTTGCTTTCTATACCCGATTCTAGTAATTGAGAGGGAATACGCCACATTTCAACAAACTTCTGATTCCAGTCAACAATCTGTCCCTTACCGTTCGCCATCATTATGCCATCGGCTGTAGATTCTAGGGTTGCCCTCAATAAGGACAGGGATTTTTCAAGTTCAATATTCTTTTCAAGAACATTGGTCTCGATAGTTATATTTTCTGAAAGAGGAGCTGTATTAATACGCTGGTATTCTGGTTGATTGTGATACCATTTTTCCAACAAAGAAGTAATTTCAGGCGTATAAGATAAGATTCCCAACTCTTCACAAACATTCGTGAGAGATGGGGCTTTACCACCCTTTTTGACTGCTTCAGCAGCAGAGGCTACTTTTTTATAGCCCAGGTCCCGTCTACTCATCGATCCCTCATTCAAACTCTCCTCTATTAGAGCAATTTCTTTGTTTCTAAGTTCCTGAAAATAACAAAGTTCATTAAGATTATTATATACTGGTTCTACAGTTTTTTCCTGTGACGACTCTATTATAGGTATTATTATGCATAAAACTCATTTCGATACGCGAGCCATTCATGCAGGGCAGGAAATTTGCCCCAGCACAGGCGCTGTTATGACGCCTATTTACGCTACCTCGACTTACCGCCAGTCGGCTCCAGGCGTGCATCAAGGCTATGAGTACTCAAGAACACAAAATCCAACCCGTCATGCTTATGAAGGCTGTGTGGCAAGTCTTGAATCAGGACAACGCGGTTTTGGCTTTGCTTCTGGCATGGCTGCAATTAATACAGTTATTGATATGCTTAATTCAGGTGATCATGTGATTGCGACTGATGATCTCTACGGTGGAAGTTATCGATTATTTGATAAAGTTAAATCTCGTACTGCCAAACTGTCATTTTCCTTTGTTGATATGACAGATCCCCGCAACATTGAAGCGGCGATTCGCCCTGAAACAAAAATGCTTTGGATTGAAACACCTTCAAATCCAATGTTAAAACTAGCAAATTTGCGTGAAATTGCAGCGCTTGCCAAACGCCATAATTTAATTACTGTGGCCGATAATACCTTTGCTACACCTTGGATCCAACGACCGCTTGAATTAGGCTTTGATATAGTTTTGCATTCTGCGACCAAATATCTAAATGGTCACTCTGATGTAGTTAGTGGTGTCGTAGTAGTTGGCGATAATCTTAAATTGTCAGAAAAAATAGCCTTTTTGCAGAATTCTTGTGGTGGTATAGCTGGCCCTTTCGACAGCTTTCTTGTCCTTCGTAGTCTGAAAACCTTATCATTACGCATGCAACGTCATTGTGAAAACGCAGAAGAGCTTGCACTCTGGCTTGAAAATCATCCTAAAATAGCTAAGGTCATTTACCCAGGACTTGCTAGTCATCCGCAACATCAATTAGCTAAGGAACAAATGCATCGTTTTGGTGGAATGATTGCAATGGTCATCAAGGGTGATCTAAATGATGCGACGCGGTTTTTATCGCGCTGCGAGTTATTTACTTTGGCAGAAAGTTTAGGTGGGGTAGAAAGCCTTATCGAGCATCCAGCTATCATGACTCATGCTTCAGTACCTGCTGCAACTCGTAAAACGCTTGGCATTGTGGACGGATTTATCAGGCTTTCCGTGGGCATTGAACATATTGATGATTTAAAGGCCGACCTAAATTATGCCCTCAGTTAATAAGACGGAGTAGTTAATGATAGACAAAAACAAGCAAAGTGGTGGTCAATTATATGGCCTTCTAGCAGTACTGCTATCAACCTTAGCAACAGTTTTATGTTTTATTCCTATTCTGTTTATTGGATTTTTAAAATTGTTTCCTAACCAGCGCTGGCAAAGCTTCTGTACTAAAAAAGTTGATGCAATTGCCACTTTCTGGAGCTCTATCAATAATACCTACATTGGCACAATCCAGAAAACAAAATGGGAGATTAGCGGCTTGGATAATTTAGATCCTAAAACCTGGTATCTTGTTGTCGCAAACCATCAAAGCTGGCTGGATATTATTGTTTTACAGCGTGTTTTTAATCATAAAATTCCGACGCTAAAATTTTTTATTAAAGACCAACTAAAATGGGTCCCCTTTTTAGGGTTTGCCTGGTGGGCTATGGGTTGTCCTTTTATGAAACGCTATTCCAAAGAATATTTAGCTAAAAATCCGCACAAAAAAGGGAAAGATCTACAATCAACACACAAGGCAGTGCAGTTGTTTCAACATAACCCTACATCCATAATGAGCTTTGTTGAAGGAACCCGTTATAACCCTCATAAGAGTCAGAAACAGCAGTCACCTTATAAGCATCTGCTTAAGCCTAAGGCTGGCGGCATTAGTTTTGTGATCTCTGCTATGGGAAATCAAATTAATCATTTGTTAGATATAACCATTATCTATTCAGATAAAGAGCATTCACTTTGGGATTTTCTTTGTAGACGAATGAAAGCCATTAAAGTACATATCAGAAGCGTAGAGATTCCTAATCAATTTTCTGATCCTTCGCTAACTTATGATGAAAAGGTTCAATCGGAATTTAGGACCTGGTTGAATAATTACTGGCATGAAAAGGATAGTTTGATTGCGAGTTTGAAAAATTAAGAAGGCGATATTAGAAAGATCCTTGATTACGCTTGTTAGGGACATGACATGGTTTACACTTAAGTACCTCGCTGCATCAAGGCTTGTTCTGATTAAAATGTGTCGGTCCGCGCCCCTGGCCCGACAATGGCTTCGCGGGTAAGAAATGTCGGGCCAGGGGCGCCGACCTACGCTTTTTTTAGTTGAACCCGAATAGGAATCGTAATTCTGTAACAATCTAATGAAAAAAACCTTGATTACGGTATCGCTGCATCAAGGCTTGTATCTTTAAGGCTACTACCTATGATAAAAATCAAAATACCATTCCACAAACTTTGAAATACCTTCCTGAAACCCAATTTTAGGTAAATATCCTAAATCAGAGGATAACCGTTGGGTATCTGCATGAGTGGATGGCACATCGCCAGCTTGCATTGGCAGAAATTCCTTAATAGCTGTTTTACCTAGGGCTTTTTCAAGCGCTTCAACATAGTCCAGCAAATTTACAGGATTGCCACAACCAATATTATAGATTTTGTAGGGTGCATAACTACTCGCAGCATCAGGATTAGTCGCTGACCAATCGGGATTAGCTTTAGCGGGTTTATCAATAGCCTCTGAAACACCAGCAACGATATCGTCAATATAAGTAAAATCACGCTGCATCTGGCCGTGGTTATAAATTTTTATTGCCTTTCCTGCAAGTATATCGCGAGTAAAGGAGAAAAATGCCATATCTGGCCTCCCCCAAGGTCCATAAACTGTAAAAAACCGCAGCCCTGTGGTGGGGAGCTGGTATAAGTGCGAGTATGAATGAGCAATCAATTCATTGGCTTTTTTAGTCGCAGCGTAAATAGTGAGTGGATGATTTACCCCAGCACTTTCCTCAAAAGGCTGAACTTCGTTTGCGCCATAAACTGCACTGGTAGATGCATAAACTAAATGTTCAACCTGATGATTCCTACAAGCTTCAATGATTGTAGAAAACCCAACTAAATTAGAGTGAACATAAACCTCTGGGTGAAGAAGAGAATAACGAACACCCGCTTGGGCCGCGAGGTTAACGACTCGCTGTGGTTGGTATTGGCTAAAAATCTCCTTCATTTTCACCGCATCGGCAATGTCAGCTTGGTAAAACTTAAAATTAGGATAGGATTTTAATTGTTCAAGTCGAGCAAATTTAAGATCAACCTCGTAATACTCATTTAAGTTATCAACGCCAATGACCGAATCCCCACGCTCAAGGCGTAGCTTTGCCAAATGAAAACCAATAAAGCCAGCAGCTCCTGTTATTAGCAAACGCATCCTAATCCACCTTATATAATCGGGGGAATAGTATATCCACTATCTCAAACCCATTCCACCCAAGGTTAGATTTTCAGTATTTACTATTAACTCAGTCGCAAGTTTCAAATCTCTCTACCCTTGGAGTATACTCTTTGAACTTTCAATTTTGATGAATAACCTATGAACGACTTAAAAACAATCATTGAAAATGGTTATGAGCAGCGCCAAAATTTATCGCCTGAAACTGCTTCAAAAGAATTGCTCTTGGCGGTTGACGAAATCATCTCTATGCTTGATCAAGGCTATCTACGTGTTGCGGAAAAAATTAAAGATGAATGGGTTGTCAATCAATGGCTTAAAAAAGCGGTGCTTCTTTCGTTTCGATTACATCCTAATCAAGTAGTGGATGCGAATTTCTGTCAGTTTTATGACAAAGTCCCGCTTAAATTTTCAGACTACTCTGCTGCTGAATTCGCCAAAACCGGTATCCGAGTGGTGCCTCATGCAATGGTTCGTCGTGGGGCCTTTATCGGTAAAAATACTGTGCTTATGCCCTCTTATGTCAATATTGGCGCCTATATTGATGAGGGCGTGATGGTAGATACTTGGGCAACTGTGGGTTCCTGCGCTCAAATTGGTAAAAATGTCCATCTTTCCGGTGGCGTAGGAATCGGTGGCGTGCTTGAACCTTTGCAAGCTAACCCAACCATTATTGAAGACAATTGCTTTATTGGCGCTCGTTCGGAGGTTGTGGAGGGTGTTATTGTTGAACGTGATTCCGTCATATCGATGGGAGTTTTTTTAGGACAAAGTACCAAAATCTATAACCGCCTGACTGGTACTATCAGTTATGGCCGAATTCCGGCAGGTTCAGTCGTAGTTGCCGGGTCTATGCCAAGTGAGGATGGCAGTCATGGTCTCTATTGCGCTGTTATTGTTAAACAAGTGGATGAAAAAACACGAGCAAAAGTTAGCATCAATGAGCTATTAAGAACTTAAGACTCACTCATTAGGATGACATTTTTTGGAGAGAATGAATAATGAATGATCTTAAAGAGCTACTTAGTAAACTTATTTCTTTTGAGTCAATCTCCCCTCATGATGCTGGCTGCCAAGACTTTATGATTGATTTTTTTGTTAATCAGGGTTTTAGCTGCGAGCGTTTGGATAGTCCGCCAGTATCTAATTTTTTTGCACGATTAGGCAGCGATGCTCCCTTAGTTATTTTTGCCGGCCATACTGATGTTGTTCCTTTAGGTGAAGCCAGTAAATGGAACAGTCCTCCCTTCGTCTTGACTGAAAAACAAGGCATACTCTATGGCCGAGGAACAGCGGATATGAAAGGTTCTCTCGCTGCAATGATGTTAATGGCTGCTGATTTTGTACAAAATAATCCCAAATTTAACGGCAGTCTTGGTTTTTTAATTACCAGCGGCGAGGAAGGGGATTATTTTGCGCACGGGACACCTCATGTTATGGCCGAGCTAAATAAAAAGGGAATCCATCCTGATTTTTGTATTGTTGGTGAACCCTCTAGCAGCAAAGAGCTTGGAGATGTCTTGAAAATTGGTCGTCGCGGCTCCCTAACTGGCAAACTAACCTTGCAAGGTCGTCAAGGCCATGTAGCTTACCCGCATTTGGCCGATAATCCCATTCATCGAATAAGTCCAGTGTTGGCTGAATTAACCTCGACTCAGTGGGATGAAGGCAATCAACATTTTCCCCCAACCTCTTTCCAGATCACTCATCTTCACTCAAGCGGACAAGCAGGCAATGTAATTCCTGGTGAATTGCAGATGAACTTTAATTTTCGCTTTTCAACCGAGCATACAGCCGCAAGTTTACAAAACGCAGTAGCATCTTGCTTTGCACGGCATAAGCTTGAGCCTAGAATTGAGTGGCTACTAAACGGTGAACCTTTCTTAACTGCGCAAGGAGCTTTACTTGAGAGCACTATAAAAGCCATTCAGAAAATTACTAATCGCATGCCAGAACTATCTACTAGCGGTGGCACTTCCGATGGTCGATTTATTGCACCTTACGGCGTTGAGGTTGTAGAGTTAGGCCCTGTGAATGCTACTATTCATCAAGTCAATGAAGCTGTATCTCTAAGAGATTTATACTTATTGCGTCAAATTTATTATCTAATTTGTGAACAACTTCTTACTTAATGCCCAGCTTGTAGCTTGATTGTTTGTTAAAATAACTAGAAGTTCTGAAAACCCGGTTATCGCTAACGCGCTAACCCGGCTACACTTTTTAAACTTTCCGGTGCTTAACTGGCTATTTCTGTTTGAATTTGCGGATTAAGAATTTTAGCCTCGCTTTGCTTGAGCTTTTCATCCACAACCTTTGCCACACAAGAATCAGACCAGACATTCAATGCGGTTTCGAGCATATCTATTAGGGTATAAAAAGGTAATATTATGCCCATTAAAGTAATCGGCACATTCATTGAGGCCAACAAGCTCGCGCTTAGGAAGAAACAGCCCATGGGTACACCGGCATTGCCGATTGCAGCAATAGTCGCAATCACCACCCACAAACCCATCATTGCAAATGTAATCTCGATGCCGTTATTTTGCATAAGATAAATTACCGTTGCAAAGATAAAAGCTGCACAGCCATTCATATTTAAACTGGTGCAAAGCGGCAAAACAAAACGACTTACCTCCGGCCTAACCTGCAAGTTTTTCTCAGCTGTTTCCATCGTAACAGGCAAAGTACCTACGGACGATTTAGAAAAGAAGGCAACGGACAAGGCTGGCAACATGCCTTTAAGGGCAGCAAAAGGCTTAATTCCTTGGAATTTTAACCATAAAGGGAGAACCACGAATCCCTGAACCAAATTAGCAAGCACGATTATCAGCAAGTATTTAGCAATTCCTGTTATTGCCATGCCGCCACGCAATTGCACGACAGTTGAGGTAATAAAACCATAAAGCCCTAAAGGAAGAATAGCGATTATCCAATTGGTGACTACCATTAATAAACCATGAGCGCCGCGGAAAAACTGAGTGATGGTTTGCCTGGCTTCGCGCTCAGGAATATAGCGAATAGCAATCCCTACAACTATTCCGATTAGTAAAACGCTAATCACTTGATGTTCTAAAAATGGCTGGAAAAGGGATGAAGGAATGAGATTAGCAACATGTTGGAAATAATTAAGATGATTAACTGGAGTCACAACAGCAGCATTATTTTTAGGCAAAGTAATGATGCCTGGATGAATAATCAGGTAGAGCAAGCAACTAATTGCAGCGGCGACCAAGGTAGTGCCAAGCGTATAAGTCATCGCCCGCCGCCAAACCGTCCGCATCAAACCGTCAGCACGGTAATTTGATATAGTTACAATGATGGATAAGGCAATAATTGGTAGGCTGATGCATTTAAAAATCTTGATAAAAATATCAGCGATAAACAGGCCAAAGCTTTTTAATAAAGTAATATCGGAATATCCGCTGAGAATGCCAAGTAAAATCATCGCGGCATAAATGACTGGAGTGCTTAGCCAAGTTTTTTTCTGGGGAGTATGTTCAACGCACATATTAGAACCTTTTAATAAGTTAAAGACTTAGGGGCATTTGCAATTATTATTAGCAACAACGACATAAGCTAAATAAAGTCTTGGGGTTTGGTTGAAAATGCCATCTTAAGTCTTTCATAGTCACCACTTGGTTATTTTTTGTACATAAAGAACACATTTTAACATAAATATAGTTTCAGTCAAGCTCTTCTTTCAGATCTGTCTTTACGAGACTTCTTACACGTGCCCCAATCGTCGGGCCAGGGCCCGACCCTCTAAGGCATTTAAGACATCCTTTATTATTTACCGCGGACAAGCTGCGGTAAGTAGCTCGGACAATCCGTCGTACGCATTTCTTATGTGTATTTCTATCAAACAAAGGCTAGTTGCCTTTGCTTCAACCCCAGGATTCGTTGATAAGCCTCTTCTATACGCTCTTTAGCAATCAAGTTTTCTTGAACCATTTTTTCGATTTTATCAATGAGTTCAGGAGCTGTAATTTCTCCCAACTGATTAGCAAAAATAAGCATATCAGCACCGGCATTTATGGTTAAACGCAAGACATCTTCTACAGAATAATGATTAGCAATTGCTTGCATTTGCAAATCATCAGAGATGATAACCCCGTTAAATCCTAATTCTTGCCTCAGCAAACCCGTTAGAATTGAATAAGACAAGGTTGCCGGTAATCCACTTGCATCCAGTTTATGGTTTATTACATGGGCCGTCATAATCATGGCTGGCAGCTCGGTATGGGTTAGCAATAAAGAATAAGGTTCTAATTCTTTAGATTGAAAGGTTTCAGTGACATTGACAAAGCCTTGATGAGTATCGCCAATTGCAGAGCCATGGCCTGGAAAATGTTTGTAACAACAACTTAGACCATACCCGGCAAACACCTCAACAAAGATTTTCGCAACACGAGCCACCTGCTTTGAATCTGCTGAGAAACTACGTCCAAGTTTACCAATAATTCCCTGCTCTTCATTCAAGTTGAGATCCACAACAGGTGCAAAATTAAGTGTAAAACCAAGATCTTGTAACATTTTCGCCATTTTCCCTGCTTCAACTCGCAATGCTTCATCGCTTAGCATTGCCAATTCACAGGGCTTTTTCGTTTTCAAACAACCCTCAATTGAGGCTAAACGATCCACTGCACCGCCCTCATAATCAATAGCTATAAAAGGGTCTAGCCCTTCTTCCCTGGCAAAAGCTGAATGTTGGCCATAGCGCTTAAGTTGGGTGGTTAACTGTTTAATTTGGGCTTTAGTTTGTAAATTTTTACCCGGGGATTTTTTGATTAAGTCATAGTCAAATAACAAGACACCACCTAAACCATCGCCGCCTAACCATTTCGAAATGGGACTTTGCTCATCAATTGCTGCTCCTGAGAAACCCATGATCAACATTTGTGCAATTTGCTGTCTTAATATTTTCAACTCAAGCCCCTAGTATTTTTGCTAGGGAGATCATACACAATGAGTTAGGCTTCTGCCATTTAAGATTTAGGCTTAGAGGGTAGCACTGGCGGAATGTCAAGAAAATTACATTTGCAATTACCCGTAGCATCAGGTGGAAAAGGAACTGCAGAAAAAGCAGTGGCAAAGCAAACAGGAATATCCCAAGCACTCTCTTTAGCCCCTATTTTTTCAGGTAAGGTCCAATAGGTCATAGCCCAATAGCTTTTTCCCTTTTCACTTTCCCAAAATACGGGCGAAAAAGTGGCCTGATACATCAGTTTCGTTCCCGGATTGCAATCAAATGGTTGTCTAACCCAGGGTTTGCCTTTGGGTACTGTGACAGTAGTCAAAATAGAGTTATCCACAGAATTTATCACATTGATTTGCACCTCATAATTCATCCAACAGCTATCTTTAACTAAGGTTAGGTAACATTGAAAGGCTAAAGCCTCGCTAGACAAGGCGGCCAAGAACAAAGAGGTTGTAAGTTTCAGAAACATAGTGAATCCATTTTTGCTAAGAAGAATAATTAAATTATATGCCTTTATTTTGATTTTGCACTTTGTTTTATAAGGGGTTTGCGGAGGCTGAGTGGTCAAACCTTGATTTCCTTAAACGATAAGTATATCCTTTCGCGCTTGAAGGAGAGATGGCCGAGCGGTTGAAGGCGCACGCCTGGAAAGTGTGTATACGGCAACGTATCGAGGGTTCGAATCCCTCTCTCTCCGCCAGTTTATAGCGCTCGAACTTTTTGGGCGAGAATTTTAAATTATAAATACGTGTAAATAACCCCTCACCAGAGCCAGTGGAATAAATATAACAGCAGAGCGCTACTCACCTGATTGGAACTATTAGATATTATTCTTTTTTTGAATTTTAAGGTAAACACTATGTTTGCTGTTATTTATCGGTTTGAATTGAAAAAAGATCAAGAAGAAGTTTATCAAGAGTGTTGGGCTAAGATTTCCGATTATTTTATAATGAAATGTGGCGCTTTAGGTTCTTGTTTACATAAAGGTAAGGACGGATTATGGGTTGCTTATTCCCGTTGGCCTGATAAGGAAACAAGGGATTTAGCCTGGCCGGGTGAGAATGCTCCAAACATCGATTTACCTTCTACTATTGTTGATACTATTTTAATCATGCAAAAAATTAAAAAAGAAAACTATGATTTACGGCAATATGAAGAAATTGGCTTAGAGGTTGTTTCAGATACCTGATGCCTCAATGAAAGCTGTTGCCGAAGGGCAAAAAAAATACTGAGTCGTTGCCTCAGAATAGGTGTTGCTTTTGAGAGATTTTTTATTGTAATTAAAAAATAATTGTTATTGAGCCTGGTGGG
>JACCWL010000128.1 GCA_013697645.1 Tatlockia sp.
GCGCCGACCTACGTTATCGGTTCTATAGTAAGCCTTCGGGTGTTGGCATCTAAAGCTTTTTCCCAAAAGTAGCAGCACTGGCCCTACGTATCCTTTCGAGGAAATTATTAATCGTAACAGGAGAAATTCATGTTATCAAAAGCACACTATTTTCTTGCAGCATTCCTTCTATTACTATCTTTTACCCCTTACGCAGAGCCAGTTGAGCTTAAATTAGATCCGCAACATAGCTATCTACTATGGCGAGTCGACCATTTGGGTTTCTCCACTCAGTCAGGCAAATGGTATGTAAATGGTACTTTGATGTTGGATAAGGACAATCCAGCAAATAGCAAAGTAGAGGTTAGTGTAAAACTTAGTGAGCTGGTGACAGGAATCCCAGAGCTGAATAAACATTTGCTAGGCCCACTTTTCTTTGATGTTGCTAAATTTCCAAAAGCCACTTTTGTTTCTAACAAAGTAGAGGTTTTATCTAAAACTACAGCTAAAGTTCATGGCCTATTGACTCTACATGGCGAAAGCAAACCACTATCTCTTGATGTTACTCTCAACAAGGTTGGAAAAAGCCCGATAACCGATAAAGATACAGTAGGATTTAGTGCCACAACGGTGATTAAGCGTTCAGATTTCGGTATAAAATCCTTAGTACCACAAGTGGGTGACGAGGTGCAAATTGAAATCAATGCTGAAGCTATTAAAGCAAATTAAAGAGACAAAAAATGCTTATCAAAAATACACAAGACAGATTTGGAATCATTGCCATCTCCCTGCATTGGATAATCGCTCCCTTGATGATTGGACTTATTATCCTAGGGCTTTACATGGTTTATCTGCCAATAAGCCTCGAAAAACTTAGACTATATGGTTGGCACAAAGAATACGGCTTTTTAGTGCTAGGTTTGGCTATACTCAGGCTGGGCTGGCGCATAACAAACATCACCCCTCAATTATCTATCCCTGCATGGGAGGAAATGTCTGCGCGAATGGTGCACTGGACCTTTTATGGCTTTATGCTTGTCCTGCCTATGACAGGTTGGCTGCTAACTTCCGCAGCAGGCTTGCCAGTATCCTTTTTTGGCCTAATTACTTTACCAGATTTAATATTACCTAATAGCGAGCTGATGCCTCTATTCCAAGGACTGCATAAATGGCTTAGCTATGCTTTGATTGCAGTAATTGGTCTACATACGGCAGCCGCCATGAAACACCATTTTATAAATAAAGATAATGTTTTAAAGAGAATGATTTTCCCTTAACCAGTAAAAAAGTGAGAATAGCCTTGATGCAGTGCAGCCTAATCAAGGTTTTTCATTATTATTCATTTCTGGTTCAACTAAAAAAACGTAGGTCGGCGCCCCTGGCCCGACATTTCTTACCCGCGAAGCCATTGTCGGGCAAGGGGCCCCGACCTACACCTTATAAATTAATCAAGGTTTTCATTTTGTGTGATCGTAGAAAGGATGACTACCTCTTAAGAACTTCCATGAAGATCGAAATCTTTAGAATCAATACCATGTTCCTTATCAAAAATTTCTTCATGCTTTTTCGCAAATATCCAAGGTAAGACAACAAATAAGATGAGTCCGCCAACTAGGAAGGATTCAAAAAAGTAGATATTCCCAATTGGGATCTGGGTAGGTGGGATAAAGCCAATAACCATTGCTGCAAGGCAACAGAAGATTCCCATCCCTGCGACAAGCCACATAACCATATTTCCACCAGGAATAGTAAAACCACGAGATTTTTCCGGTTGGCTGTAGCGTAATTTTATGGCGGAGGCAAACATAAAGACATAGACTAGCAACGCCATTTGCGCGCTTAAGTCACTTAAAAGCCAGTAAGCAGCATTAATTGAATCAAACAAAATGAACACGGAGCTCAGTAGAGTGAAGATGATGCCTTGGGCTATAAGAATTGCCACCGGTGCGCCATGTTGATTTACTCGGGAGAACAGGGCAGGTAAGGAGCCATCCCGTGCTGAAACGAGTAATCCTTTAGTCGGTCCAATAATCCAGGCTGACACGCCGCTGATGCCGCCTAAAATTATCAAGATAGCAATTACTTTGGTCATCCAGGGAATGTGATAGTTATCAAAGAAAATGGCATAGGCATCGATTAAGCCTGATACAACGCTTAAATGCAGATTAGGTACAACAATGACAATTGCCAATGAACCCATCACCAGCGTCGCTAAAATAAGAATAGTTGAATACAAGATTGCACGCGGATAATCGTGTTGGGGATTTTTAACTTCCTCTGCATGAACAGCCGACATCTCCACACCAATTAATCCGAATAAAACAGCTGAGAAAAGAGCAAGATTGCCAAGTGAGCTAAAATCCGGCAGCCAGGTAGTGGGCATTTCTACAGCCAAGGGTTTGCCTTGTATTAGCCAAAGAGCGCCAAGAAGGCCTATACCGACCATCGGTAAGATGGTGCCAAGACTTGCTCCTAGAATGGATACAATAGAGGATATTTTCATTCCAAAGCAATTCAGCAAGGTAAAAAGCCAAAATAAAGAGATAGCTGAGCCAAGCAAATAGAATTTGTTATTGGCAAGTTGCGGTGCAAAAAGGTAAGAAAGTGTCGCAGCGATAAAAGCCAAAATGGTTGGATACCAAACCACATTATAAATCCACTGTAACCAAATAGTGATGAATCCTGCTCGCCGGCCGAACGCCTCTCGCACCCAGACATAAATGCCACCGGTATTAGGATAGGCTGTTGCTAATTCCGCAGCGACAAGGGCTACGGGAATAAAAAAGGCAATAGCAGCAACCAGATAATATGAAACAAGTGGCAAGCCCAATTTTGCACTCATCGGTAGGGTGCGTAGGCTGTCTACAGCGATGACATTAATCATCACTAAGGAAAAGACTGAGAGAATTTTTTTAGAAGGGTGCATGCAAAGCCTTTAGAGCGAAATAACAACGTAAGACAATCGGCAGTATACTCGTTTTAGGATAAAGGGGTATAAGCTAGCCATGCAAATAAGTTGGGTAAATTTTCAAACGGCAAAATTTATCAGTTTAACTTCTTAAAATCAATTTTATTTTTCCAGAACAAGCCTGAAGTTTATCTCGAGAATTTATCAAAATTGAATTCTCGGTGCGGGTAAGAACCTTAGGGATTGTGTATCGTCCCCGCGTAGGCGGGGATCCATCCATAAATGTGGCATTGTGCTAATTTTTTGGATGGATCCCCCGCCTTCGCAGGGACGACAATCATAATAAAAATAGAAAATCCTGGCTAAATATTGCCACATTAAAAAAGGTGTCGATACCTCAGGTTCAGGCCCCTGGCCCAATTGTCCTGCCTCAAGAAATAAAGCTTAGCTGGGAACCCGTATATCGTAGGTCGGCGCCCCTGGCCCGACAATGAAGAGCACTGGTAGGAAA
>JACCWL010000151.1 GCA_013697645.1 Tatlockia sp.
CTGTTGAGAGGAAATCACCGCCGCGTAGATCCATTGTTTCCAAAGCTTTACCACCACCACGAGCAACGCAGGTTAATGGATCTTCTGCTACTAACACGGGTAGACCTGTTTCTTCCATCAATAGCGTATCCATATTTTTCAATAAAGCCCCGCCTCCAGTCAGCACCATCCCGCGTTCAGCGATATCAGCTGCTAGTTCTGGCGGTGCTAGCTCGAGAGCCGCTCTAACTGCACCAACAATACCAGATAAAGGTTCTTGTAAAGCTTCAAGGATTTCAGCACTTGTGAGCGTAAAGGAGCGAGGAACCCCTTCTGCTAAGTTTCTGCCTCTAACTTCAATTTCAAATAAGTCTCTAGAGGGGAAGGCTGACCCGATTTCATGCTTAATTCGTTCGGCCGTTGTTTCACCGATCAAAGTTCCGTAATTACGACGCACATAAGAAACAATGGCATCATCAAATTTGTCACCACCAATACGAACTGATTGATGGTAAACAATACCACTCAAAGAGATGATCGCAACTTCAGTGGTGCCTCCACCGATATCAACTACCATAGAACCGCTTGCTTCTTCAACTGGCATCCCAGAGCCTAAAGCTGCGGCCATGGGTTCTTCGATTAGGAATACTTCACGAGCACCAGCGCCCATCGCGGATTCGCGAATGGCCCGTCTTTCCACTTGGGTGGAACCACAAGGGACACAAACCAAAACGCGCGGACTTGGTTTCAAAAATTTATTTTCATGAACTTTATGAATGAAATGCTGAAGCATTTTTTCAGTTACGAAGAAATCAGCTATCACACCATCTTTCATAGGCCGAATAGCATTGATGTTGCCAGGTGTCCTGCCTAACATGCGTTTGGCTTCCAAACCAACTGCAGCCACACGCTTCTGGCCGGCTTCATTGCGTAAAGCAACTACTGAGGGTTCATTTAAAACAATTCCTTTGTCCCGTACATAAATCAACGTATTTGCCGTACCCAAATCGATAGACAAATCATTAGAAAAAACGCCCCGCAGTTTTCTGAACATAAGCACTCAACCTCACACTTTTTGGCGGATACTGTAACCTATCTTAAAACAAAAATCGACTGTTCTTTGTGAAGTAAAACTACTTAATCAAGGCTACCCAGCTCTCACTATTTAAAAATATAGAATCTAAATCGAAATTTTTATAAACGAAACAGTCGTGAATTAGCTAAACTATGGTAACATCGCGGTTTTTCGACGAAATTGATCTTCACTTTCTTTTTCTAAAGAAGAGAATATTATAATGCAACCAATTCGATTCAGAGAAATCATAAATTGTACTCTATGCTGTTAAGCTTAGAGCATTTTGACTCTTACATAAGAGGCAGTAGCTCTAGCTCCTTAGAAGAATATCTGGGATTTTACGATGAGAAACCGGAGCTCTTAAGAAGAGATCTTCATCATCTCAAAATTTTTGCTAATTCAAAAACAAAAAAATGTGTTCGTTCGATATTAAAAGATTTAAATATTCCTGAAACAGAATGGAAAAATTACGACCCAAACCTGACAGTTTATGAGTTTCTATTACAACTAGCGCGTGACGGTCATCCACAAGTTGATTTTATTATTCTCTTAATCGATAAAAAATCAAAGTTCAATAAATTAGAACTTTTTCTTGGCGGTGGAATATTTCTTACTTTTGTTCTTTATTTGCTTTTACAACCAGGCTTTCAGTTTATAATTGACGGTCTTATCCATTTTTTTTCAATGGTTATCAGTTTTCCCATTTTAGGTTTAGTATTTAATTGCCTTGTTTTTGCTTACTATTTTTTTGAGTCTGACTATGACAAAAAGAAAACTGATTTTAACCGTTATCGCGATAATATTTTCCTAGTTCTAAGCTCCCTATCTACTGTTTCTGCCTATATTATTTTAATAGCTACTTCAGCGGCTATGAGTCCAACTATTGCGTGGCTTTATATTCTTTCCTCTGCAATTGATGTTTTTCGGGAATTTTTTTGTCTGACTCAAGAATTCATAGTTTACCTAAATAGTTCACCCTTTGATCTTGATGATCAATTAAGCAAGCATCGTTCTCAAGAGCGTCGCGTTTTTGGTTTTGAAAAAAGGCGCAATGCCTTAGGCTTGAATTTTGCAGCCGGTATTCTGATAGTAATAATTACAGCCTTATGGTGTTTTTTACCAGGTGGAATCCCGGCTACTATTTTTGCTCTTTCAGCAATCGGAATTGTCCATCTTATCAAGCATGCTTTAATTAAAAGGGATGAGGCAGACTTAAGAGAAAAGCTACAAAAAAAATTAGAAGATTTAGAGCTTGCTACTTTAAGCCCTAACGAAAATATAGACCATCCCCCCCTCCAACTAAGCAATTTGATTGATGAGCAATCCTTAAAAAATGACTTACCTCGGCAAAAATCCAAGTCGCATTTTTCTGCAGGTGAACGTCCTTTTTTTAATACTAATAAAAGCAGTCCTGTATCTGAGGAATTTGAATCAAATTTAGTTGAATTCTCTGAATCTGAATCTGAATATGAATCTTACAACAATTTACATTAATAGTTAAAATACCTCCAACTTAGCAGCCCTGTTTTTCCTGGCTTTAGTTCTTTTTCACATCGGATTAGATTTGCTAATCTGGCATGGCGTACCTGTAAAATTGCCCTCTTTTTTTTGGCAGAATGAATGCTAAGGCGAAAATGTCGCGTGCTATATTTCTCTTTATTAAATTGTATCTGTAGACAGGGAAATATCCCCAAATCCTCAATTAAATAATAAAATACTTCCTTCTCATAAATTAGGGAGCAACTTTGTTTATTTTTTAATAAATCAATTACAATGTTCGGTCCTTGCTCACCTAAGACACAAGAACCCTTTCTAAGCCCATCAAGATCTTGCATAAGCTTAGAAGCCGCAGCTTCTAGAGACCAAAAGGCTTGGTGCTTTTCTTTTAAAAGCCTTAATGCCTTGAAATTTAATAAGAATAATTGCATCTGCGTCAGAATTAACAAAGCCAATAAACTAGTTAAAATCAGAGTAGTTAAGAGGACGATACCCGACTGATTAAAATGACTTTTCATCCCCCACGAACCTCAGTTTTAATAACAAGGTTTGGCATCTTTTCCAAGCCAATACTCACTTCCACATGAGTCTTTCCATCGAAGTGAATCGAGAGACTATGAATTAGACTAGACACAACATCAGTATGTTTATTTTTATAAAATAAAGAAGAACCATTTTGCTGATTTTTTTTCACAAAGAATTCTTCTTCAATCCACTCGCCGAGATAAATTGGAGCAATATAGTTAAAAGCCAAGGAATTATTTAGCGTTAGCACTATTCCAGACTTTGTTTTCCTAGCTTTTAGTACTTCATGAACTTCAGCATGATAACAATCTGCAATTAAAACTGCTTGCTTTGTTTCATAATGAATATCACCCTTGATTAATAATTGGCTTGGACTTAATTGCTGGTCAACTGTTGCAAAATGATCATCCATTTTATTAATTTGCAGGCCCTTCTCTTTTCCTAACCCAACTGCTACAAGCTGAGTTTTACCATTGCGTCTATCTATCGATTGCAAGCTACTAACACTAGCGCAAGGAGTAAAGCCGGCACTTCGCAAAGAGTTCGAAATTAAGTCAGTAACCAGTTGCAATTCCAGATTCTGCTCTAACAGGGTTCTCATTTTTGTGTACTGACGTTTAGACAGCAGGTATTGCTGCATTAATAAGGTCATTAATAAGCTAACCGCAAATAAAGAAATGATGAGCTCTATCAGACTAAAGCCGCCTGTTTTTTTACTTGCGATTTGTTTCATTCTGATTATCGATTTCGATTAAATGACGTAATTCACTGAGGCTTTGATTGAGCGCTTGGCTGAGTCGCCATTGTTGACTTAAAAGTGCCAAGGAAGTACCTGTAATTACTAATAAGGACACCAGGATTTCAACGAGTGAAAACCCTTTTAATTTAATCATATTCCATTCCGAGGTTGCTTGGACGGGCATAGGTTAACGTTTGTAGGTTGCTAATAGCAAGTGCTAAGATGAACAACATTTTTATATCTCAGGAGAGACGACTTGGCTTGCGATTATTTTGACTTGCCCCATCCAGGAATCCGTTCATTACATCCTTACATACCGGGCAAGCCTATCGAGGCTTTAGCCCGTGAAAAAAACCTCACAGATATTATAAAACTTGCATCTAATGAAAATCCGCTTGGCTGCAGTCCCCTAGTTAGAGAAGCTTTGGCAAATCTTAGTGGATTACAGATTGCTACTTATCCTTCGCCAACCAATCATCCTTTAACGCCCAAGCTTAGTCAGAAACTCGGTGTTAGCGAGCAGATGATTACTTTGGGTGATGGCACTGATTTGCTGTTTTTTTTCTTACTGACTACATTTGCCTTAGCGACAGGCAAACATATGCTAACTCATGACTATGCCTTTATTTCATATGAAATACAGGCACAAACCTTGAATATACCGACAGTTAAAATCGCGCTAAATACTAATTGGGAAGTGAATATTGATGCGATGATAAACGCATGTAATCAGGAAACAGCAATCATTTTTCTAGCCAATCCTAATAATCCTACGGGTCTTTTTATTCCTCTTAGTGAGATTCTGCGATTGCTTGCGAATATTCCCGCCTCAACTATCTTGGTTTTAGATGAAGCCTATTATGAATATGCCTTGCCTAAAGGCGATAAGAACACTATCAATATGCTTTCTCGTTATCCAAATTTTGTTCTCACCCGCACTTTTTCTAAGGCTTATGGCATGGCAGGTTTACGTTTGGGTTATGCCATTGCGAGCCCTGAAATAACGGCTTTACTGCATAGAGTTCAGCCTCCTTTTGCTGTCAACCAAGCTTCTCTTGTTGCAGCCAATGCGGCTCTTGACGATGATGATTTTGTTGAAAAAAGCGTGGAGCTGAATGCTCGTGGGATGCTGCAGTTTCATCAGGGTTTTGATGCTCTAAAAATAAAATACCTACCGTCTTCTTGTAATTTTGTTACTATTGATTGCCAAAGAGATGCTCAGGCAATTTATGAAAACCTGCTTAACGTAGGTATTATAGTTCGTCCTTTACAACAATATGGCCTTAACAATCATTTGCGGATAACCATAGGTACGGCCGAGCAAAATGATCGATTATTAGATAACCTAAAAAATAATTTTTATAAAAATAACAAAGGAGTTTAAAGGTGAAATCTGACTTAAGCCAAAAACATTGCGAATCCTGCGAGGGAATAGGTCAAGCGCTCAATTCTGAACAAATCAAAAATTTGATGCCGCAACTGGATAATAATTGGCAAGTCGTTGCAGATAAGGAAATTAAACGCTCGTTTTCCTTTGCAAATTTTTATGAAACAATGGCGTTCGTCAATGCCCTTGCTTGGATTGCGAATAGAGAAAATCATCATCCCGATTTAGAAGTTGGTTACAACTATTGTCATGTAAGTTTTATGACCCATGCGTTAAAAGGATTAACTCACAATGATTTTATTTGTGCAGCGAAAATGGATGAGTTAACTCAATAATTTTGTAAAAAATAACCAAATCAACGTAGCCTTGATGCAGGGCAGCGTAATCAAGGTTTTTCATTGAATCGTTGCAGAAAATTAAGTTATCCCTTTCTGGTTC
>JACCWL010000169.1 GCA_013697645.1 Tatlockia sp.
TAAAAACTTTGTTTGATGGGAAATTGCCTGCTGTATTTTTTACTGAAAAGTAATAACAATCTAATACTGGAGCGGCTGCATCACCACAGTCGGCCACAAAGTGGCTGATCGTGGTGAATGGTTACAATTTAATTTTTATTATCTATGGGCAAATTGTAATGGCACTTCCGACTGCAGCAGGCTCAGGTGACATCAGCTCATTTGATTCTTTCCTGTCGGTGAATCTAAGGATCATTGCTGCTTGTTTTATTAGCTGCTTAATTTCAGAGCCACTTGATGCCTTCATTGTCTCGAAATTAAAAATAGTGCTTAATGGGAAATTTATTGGTATTCGCTTTATATTATCAACTCTTATTTCTGGTATTTTCGATAGTATTTTTTTTATTATAATCGCCTTTTATAATGTCATGCCAAATAATGTAATTATTGGATTAATTTTGCATATTTGGTTGATTAAAACAGTTGTTGAATTATTAGGACTACCCATTACTATTCGATTGACAAATAAATTAAAACAAATAGAAAAATTGGATATCTACGATACTGATACCAAATTTAATATCTTCAACTTAGATACAAACTATACGGAATCGAATAATAAATTCGATAAAATTAATTAATTTTTTACTGAGAGCTCATTATGAAAAAAGCAGTTATTTTATTTTCTGGCGGATTAGATTCTACTACTATTTTGGCATCTGCTAAAAACCAAGGATTTGATTGCCATCCTATTAGTTTCAATTATGGTCAAAGACATTCTGCCGAGTTAGAAGCGGCAAAAAAAATCACTCAGTCTTTTAAAGTAATTCATAAGATAATAACTCTTCCAACAGATATGTTCGGATCTTCGGCTTTAACAGATAAGTCTATTAATGTTCCTGAGTATTCTGAAAAAAATATCTCAGAAATCCCTTCAACCTATGTTCCTGCCAGAAATACTATATTCCTTTCAATTGCATTAGGGTATGCGGAATCTATTGATGCTCATGATATTTTTATTGGTGTGAGCAGCGTTGATTATTCAGGGTACCCCGATTGTAGACCTGAATATATTAATGCATTTGAAGTACTTGCAAACTTAGCCACCAAAGATGGTATCGAAGGAAAAAAACTTACTATCAATACACCCCTTCTTTATTTAACTAAAGCAGAAACAGTTAAAATGGGTATCGCCAATGGTGTGGATTATTCTCTAACTGTCTCATGCTACAGTGCCGATAAGTTATCGGGAGCAGCCTGTGGAAAGTGTGAAAGTTGTTCATATCGCAAAAAGGGATTTGAAGAAGCAGGGATCGAAGATCCTACCATTTATCAATAGCCCTTCAATAGGATTACCTATGATTTCTAAATATGAAGATATTAATCAACAAAATTATAATAAAGATGCTAAATCACATGCTAAATTTAATTTAAATTCTACTCTTTATTTAGCATATCGTGATAGTGATATGCTTCTAAAGACACATTTATTTGAAAGATTGCCAAAAAAATCTTACAGAGTTTTAGATTATGGTTGTGGCACAGGACTTTCAACTAGTATTTATGCACAAATAATAACGGAATCCGGCTATGAATTAGAGATAATCGGTGCAGATATTAATAATGAGAATTTAACCATCGCTCAAAATTCAATAGCTAATGGTAAATTTATTCATATTACTCCCGATCAGGATCTTAAATTTCTAGGTAAATTTGACCTAATTATTTGTAACTTTGTATTAGTTGAACATCCTTTTGAAGAAATGCTCGATATTGTAAAAAGGCTTCAACCTTTACTTGATGTGACTGGTGTATTAATTACTACTAATGCTACTAGGCAAGCATATAAGACCTCAAATAAATGGTATACACTTAAGAATGATTTTCAAGAAAATCTTCCACAAGAAGTTACTACTAGCAACTCTCGCCTTAAAGATGATCAACCAGTTTCATTAGCTGTACTAGATCCCGTTAAAAAATCTGAGATGTTCAGATTTTATGATTTTTTTCATTCAGGAAAGTCATACCAAAAAGCTTATTTATGTGCAGGACTGGAATTAATGCAGACCCATCGACCTTTAGGAACTCTAAACGATGGTATCCCATGGGAATCAGAAAAGGACGCAACACCTTATAAAATCCATGTGCTTTATCCCAAAAATAATCATGAATTGACCCCTACATTGACCATACCTCTTAAATAATCAAAATGGCCGATTTAACTGAAAATTACTCCGATGAAAAGCATACTGATGCCAGTCTGCTTCACCAGGCTATTTTAAAAATCTTAATTGACGGATCTATAGATATCTATGATTTAAATACTAATTTTTCAATCTTTGAAATTAATATAGATGAAACACAACATGTTAATAAATACTCCCAAACTTAGGATCTTACAATTGCTTAATGACTATAATAAATTTATGAATTTTTATGCTGATGATATCACTGGTACTGGTTATTTAGCGTTTAGAGACCTTCCTCTAATTTTAAAAGATAATAAAGGAAAAAAAGCCTTAGATTTTGGATGTGGTGCTGGTCGATCTTCAAAATATTTGGAAAGACTTAGTTTTTGTGTGACTGGTGTTGATACCAATCCACACATGATTAAAACGGCTAAATCTAACTTAAAATCGGCTGAATTTTTACATTTAAACAGCTCGGAATTACCTTTCCAAAATGAAACTTTTGATCTTGTTTTTAATTCTTTTGTTTTATTTGATATGTCTTCTAAAGCGGAAATAATATCTACTTTTAAAGAACTAAAAAGAGTATGTAAAAAGGGAGGAGAAATCGTATCTATTGTAAATAGCAATCATCTTTTTACTAAACATTGGCTTACGGTTAAAAACAATTTCGAACAAAATCATGAGTTACAAAGCGGTGACATAGCACGGATAATTTTATCAGATTTAAATATTGAAATATTTGACTATTATTGGACAAATTCAGATTATGAAGAGTGCTTTAAAGAGGTAGGATTTATTCAAATATCTAAGCACGAACCTTTAGGGCATTCAAATGAAGGTTATGATTGGCTCGATGAATTACATTACCCGCCCTATTCCATTTATAATTGTAAATGTTGAGCAATTTTCTTATCAACAATAATCTATAACTCCCCCAATATTATTTCTCTAGTGCACTTAACCAATCGATACTGTTGGTGGCTCCAAACTCCCTAATTCTGAATCATCATGAGCAACTGCACGCACATCCTCGCTGCTGAGGACCTTTGCGTAGGTTTCTTTCAAAAATAAAACAAGTATGCCAGCAATGATAATACCTATAGGAATGATTGAGAGCGCAAATTGATAATCCGAGGCTGTGTATAAGGGTACTGTTGACATCGTGTTGAATAAATTCTCCTGATTATGGACGGATGCGCCCAAATCAAGCAGATGTCCTACAATTGGTTGGAGTAAAATTGCCCCTAACATAACAATCATGTTGGTAGTTGCCATCGCCGTTGCCGCCGCGTCACTCGGACTTACCTCACGGCTCACAGCAAAGATGATACATTCCGTACTGTAGGCGATTCCCAACAGGAAGACCAATACTTTGATTTGTAAGCCAGTTAAGTGAGGTACGTAAAGAATAATTATCATGATTAGGGCTGCAAAAACTGCACCGAGAAACATAGGGAGCTTACGACGTCTCATTTTGTCAGAAATATATCCCATAATTGGAGCGCCTAGGGTAAAACCGAGAAATAAAAGCGAGTTCGCTAAACCTGCATCTGTTGATGAGAGTCCACGCGCATGCTCAAAATAAGGAATCCCCCAAAGCTCAGCAAACACAGTGGCAGGTAAATAGACCAAACAGCCATACAGGCCGTTGATCCAGATTTGCTTGTTTTTAATAATGGTCCTGAAATCCCTCATACTTTTTTTAAAGTTGACGTGGCTCCCGCGGGTTGATTGTGTGGGCTGCTTCTTTTTCTCACGGATCCCAAACCATAAAATTAAAGTTAATCCAACCCCAAAGTAAGCAGAGTAATTAAGGGTATCTCGCCAACCAACTTGGGTTACTAATTTCATCAAAAGATTGTCACCAAGCATCGCACCAATTGCCCCAAAGGCAGAGGTAATTCCAGAAACGATGGCAAGCCTATCTTGGGGTAACCAAAGAGTGGCAAGTTTAAGTACACCAACAAATGCAAAAGCCGAACCAAATCCGACTAAAAATCGTCCTATAGCTGCAACCCAGAACCCATAAGTGCTAGCAAAAAGAAAAGTACCTGCAACGCAGGTGAAACAGGCAAAAGCCAATAGACGTTTTGGTCCATAACGGTCAAGTAAAATCCCCACCGGTAACTGCATAGGAACATAGGCGTAATAATAAAACGCTGATAAAAAACCAAAGCCTGTTGCAGAAAGACTAAAATGGTCTCTTAAAGTGGATTCCATCACACTAGGAGCAATTCGTAACAGGTACTCATAGCTGTAATAAATTACGGCGATGCTGCAAATAAACCAAGCCGACCAAGTAGTCTTGATTCTAGGTTTTTTATTGGGCAACATGTTTTACCTCCTAATATTTCTTAGCCTCTTTTGAGCTATTGTCTGGAGCTCTGTTGCCAAACAGGCATCTTCTTGAGCAACATTGAGTGTGCCGGATAATATATATTTAAGTTGTTCCTGTCGCAAACCAAGCAATTCATAGAGTGGGGCATGATGGCTAAGGGTAGAGATCAAAGAATTCAGAATTTCAGACTCTTGATAACGATGAAATAATAATTGCTCTGTAATTAAATTGCCAGCCCCCATTCCCATTCCGGCAATAGAAGAATCCAGATAACGCGCCCCTGCCGCAACAGCAGCAACTGAATTCATAAATGCCAAAGTCAAATTATTATGTGCATGAAAACCAAAGGACTGCTCTGGAAACTTTGCGGTTAAGGCACTAAAAGTTTCATAAACAATGTTGGGATATAGGGCACCTCGCGAATCAGCCAGATAAATCACTTTAACTGATAAGCTGTTGATACGTTCTACCAAACTTAGCAAGTCATCCAGAGAATAGGTGGAGACTTTGGTAATATTAATTGAACACTCAGTGTTTGAGTCGTTGCAAAATTCAACAATTGCCTGTACTTGGTGAAAATCTTCTAGTCGCATTGGTACTCGAACTAGATCCAAATATTGAATCCGTGTTTTAAGACATGAAACGGGGTTTGGCTCATCTTGAAAGAGCATGGCAGCTATTTTGGGGGGGTTAGGCATCAATGCTTTTATTTGCGCCAAGCTCCAAGGGCTTAACTGTCCATTAGCACCGTATTTATTTTGGTCGCTCATATAACCCACCTCAATAATATCGAGAGGCAAGAGAGATAAAAAGCGCGTAAAAGAGAGCAATTCGTTTTCAGAAAGGCACCACTGATTACAATAGCCACCATCGCGCAGTGTGACATCTAATAATTGATAATTTTCAGTGCGCAGCACCTCACAATTTAGCGGGTAGCCCAAATTCATCATAAAAATCGCCCTTAAGTTGCAGAAAGTGGCCCGCTTGCATCTCCTGCGCTCTCTTTAGAAAATAAGCGGCGCAAACGGTATCAACTAGCCCCATGCCAATCGCATTAAAAAAAACAATATCGTCTTGTGCTCTAGTCACTGGCGTTTTTTGAGCCACAATAGCTCCCAGCTCGTAGATAGAAGAGCGTGTGATGATCTTCTCCGACAATGCGCGGGTCAGGGGACAGTCTTTTTGGGTGCATTGTTCAAAATCATCAACCACCACATGCGAGGCGCGTTGAATCACCGATACTTTTGCTTCCATGATGCCAACATTTGAAAAGAAACATCCTGGACTTAGATGGCTACCGTCTATGAAAGCATCATTCGTGTTGGTAGCTACAATGACAATGTCCTGCTCTCTTATTGCTTCTTCATAGCTACTCGCTACAGATACATCGATGTTAAACGCTTCACTAACCTGACCACGAAATTGTTCAGCCCGCTTCCTGTTAATATCATAAACGCTAACTTGGTGCAGATGGGGAAAAATAGTCTGCAGACAATGAATGTGCTGAGCTGAGATTGGTCCTGCGCCAATAAGTCCCAGCCGTTTACTTTGGGGGTTTGCTAAATATTTAGCAG
>JACCWL010000173.1 GCA_013697645.1 Tatlockia sp.
TTGAATTTGATAAAAAAAGAAGAGACAACGAAGTTCTCGGTCCCGAGAAAAAGAAGAAAAGCAGCCCTATATGACCAATATAGAGAAAAAGTGTTGGGAATTTAAACTTTGATGCTCTTGCCCTGAAGCTTATAGTGCTCAAGCGCATAAGCTATAGCCACGGCGATATTATTAAAGAAACAAAAGCCCATAGCTCGTTCACGTTCAGCATGATGTCCAGGAGGTCGTACATTACAAAAAGCCTGATTTACCTCACCCTTCATCACTAAATCCACGGCAAGAACCGCAGCTCCTGCGGCTCGTAAGGCTGCCCTAAAGGAATATTGGTTCATATAGACATCTGGAGCATAGGGTATTAGATCCTCATTCTCTGGCGAGGCCTGGAAAATATCATCAATATGTGCTTTAGAATGCACCCGCAAAAGATGCTCCATTGCAACAAGGGGTGCTAGATAGTTTTTTAAAACTACAGCGAATTCAGGTTTTTGTAGTTCATTATCAATAACCTGGAGGCGCCGCGATTGCTCAGGATGATAGAGACCCATATTATGTAAGAGGCAATCAGAATGAGAGATTAGAGCAATTGACATGAAGCCTTCACTTTTTAGTAGATTTAGCTAAATTGTAGACTTTTTATAAAATGCTGTCTTCGGTGAGCCCAAACATCGTAAGCCCCGTCATCCAAAACTCTGTGAAAGATCTCCTGCAATTGGCACGGTGCCAGTCAATCTAGATCTACATGCGTTCAAAATAACGGCGATTGCCTATTTTATTTTTAAAATGATAAGGTTATTTATTTGCATTGTTACGCCAATACTCTACTATTTTAATAAGGGTATTACTTGGAGTAAGTATGAGAATACTAATTCTCGCAGCCTTCTTTTATATCAATTCAGCATTCGCAGATGTAATTGTCGGTTTCTCCGCTTATGAAAATGGCGATTATACAACCGCTTACCCTCATTTAGTTCAAGCCGCTGGCGAAGGGAATCATGAGGCTATGTATCTCTTAGGCCGAATGTTTCAAAATGGCTATGGAGTTAATAAAGATGCCGTTAAAGCGGCTGATTGGTATCGAAAATCAGCTGATAAAAATAATGCCTTAGCCCAATTAAGTTTAGGTTTTCTCTATGATAATGGTGATGGCGTTAAACGAGATTATAAAGAGGCATTCTCCTGGTATCTGAAAGCAGCCCAACAAGGCAATAACATCGCTCAACGTAATATCGGTTTAATGTATGCTGTGGGCGATGGTGTCGAGCGTTCTGACACGCAAGCCTTTGAATGGTTTAAAAAATCAGCCGAACAAGGTTATGCAAGAGCGCAGGTAAACCTAGCTTATGAATACATGATGGGTACAGGTACTACCAAGAATATAGAAAAGGCACAATATTGGTATCAAAAAGCAGCAGATCAGGGGGATGCAAAAGCCGAATACAGTCTTGGCCTGCTCTATACAGGCAAATATGGAATTGCCCCTGATCAACGCATGGCGACTTATTGGTTTTCCCGGGCTGCTAATCAAGGTCATAAAAATGCAGAGGCATTTCTGGCTTTTCAATATCTGAATGGGTTAGGTGTGCCAGCCGATGCAAAAAAGGCAGCTTATTGGTATCAGGCTTCAGCAGAGCAAGGAAATGCAATTGCTCAAGGTGAATTAGGTCAATTACTACTAACAGGTCAAGGCATCGATAAAGATTATGAACAAGCAGCCCTCTGGTTTAGTAAGTCAGCGGATCAAGGTAATCCCGCAGCCCAAGGAAAAATTGGCTATTTATACATGGCAGGCTTAGGCGTTACTAAGGATCTGGTCAAGGCTTATGCCTGGTTGAAAATAGCAGCGATGAATAAAAACGAGCAGGCAATTAAAGAGCTTTCTCGTCTTCAACCCACCTTAAAACCAGAAGAAATTAAAGGGGGGGATGATTTATTTAATCAATTAAAGGCTAAATTGCCTTCGCCCGATAAAATGGATCAAGAAGAAGATTAGTATGAAAAACTAAGTTTTTAGTCAAATGAATTGATACTTTCAGCGATTAAAGAAACTATAATTTTGCCATTTTTATCTTTTTTACGTTTGAGAATTGTATATATTGTTAGGTTTAAATCTTCAGAAGTTAGATAGGCAATAGCCATGAAATATTGACTCTCAATGGTAACCTGCTCAGATCGGATATTTAATTTTTGCAGCAAAAGATTAATTTTACCCATATCACTAATCCCCTGCTTACCCCTTTCTTCAATTAATTCATTAACTTGACTCTCATTTAAACCCATACCAAGAGACATCAAAATCGGCTTTGATGCGGTATTAATATTGATAGGGGTTATCTCAGGCAAAGCAGTAATATAATTCTGTAGACTGCGATAGAGTTTTGCATCGACACCCATTAATAGCCTTAATTCTGAAATATTCTGCATAAATTGCTGTGCTGGGTAATAAGGAGGTTTCTCTTTGAGGTAATCAGAGAGCTTCATAACTGCATCTTGACCAGGTTGATAAGGATTAAGCCAAATTAGCAAGGAAATACTAAGCTCCTCTCTTTGCTTTTGTTCCATTTTTTTTGCGGTATTTTTGAGTAGTTCCTGAAAAGAGATGAGGTATTTATGATCAGAGACATTATTCACATTCAACCGTGCCTGCAAATCGTATAAAGCTCCTTTTATTTTAACCGCCGGATAAATAGCATTATATTTAGCTGGAAAATCAAGTACCTTGCCAGAAGGATCACTAACTTGGAACTTACGATTGGCATTAGCAAGCTCCCCCAGACCCCAAATTTGAACTGCTTGGGCGGTTAAATCAAGCTTATCAGAAGCGATGCTAAGTCTTGTGCGATAAATATCAAGCTGCAAACGAGTGCTCATCGCTGTTGCTGCAATCGCTACTAAGGTCATTATAAACAAAGCGGTGATTAGAGCGCTTCCTTGCTGTTTGAGCTTAGCTCTCTGCATACAGTGACCCCGGAATGACAAAAAGATAATTAATATTACCCCAGTGATTTAAAGTCAGATTCATCTGGATTGCTTTAGGCAGAGGTTCTGCGCGTTGATTGGGCTGGACGGCACTTGCCCGTATTTCAGACAAATTTTGAACATTTGAATTTAAATAACTAAACTCACAATGGGTCAACTCAGTTAATAAAATTTTATCCTGATAGGCTTTCCTATCGGCTGCATCAAGAGCCACCCAAGTTCTCCGCAGGAGGCTATTATTTTGACATAAATAGGCAACACGTTTAAGGATAGAGCGCTTTTCATCGCTATTTGGATTAGCGAAACCTGAACGAGTAAATTCCACATATTTTGATTGCCCATCAAGAGCAGGATAAATAAGCATATCCTTTCCGCGCGCATTTCTTAAGACGATTTGCTCTATATCACGCTCCATTAAAACTAATGCAAGTTGCAAGGCATTTAAACGATCCGCTTGTGCTGTAACTCGTGCTCTTGTTTCAAAAGCGTAATACATGGACGACGCGGTAATTGTGGCTAAAATGGCAAAAACAGCAAGTGCTATAAGTATTTCAATGAGGGTATAGCCTTGTTGTTTTTGTTTTGAATGGGTCGAAAAAGCGAGATTGCTCATGATGGGAAATACCTAAAAGCAATAAGCTGATCGCCAAAAGGGCCGGCTTGATTTTTGCTGACTTTAATCGTTATCTGTTGCATGGATTTAATTGCTGTTTGACTTATACTTGCACGCCAATACCAACGCTGGCCCAGCATGCTAGTTACCTTGGTCATCTCTTGGGTAGGTATAATTTGCACTAGATTGAGTTGCACCATTGCGACTGCTTGCATGGCTATCAAATGGCTGATTGTCTTTTCTTTAATTCGCTGTGTATTGGATACATTTTGAGCCGTAGCTTTGAGAAGGGCAGTTAAAGCTATCGCAATGATGGTTAGGGCTAATAAAACCTCAATTAAAGTAAACCCGCTATTTTTTACCTTCGAATGGTCTTTCATGTGGAAGTTTTAGGGAGTTGGATAACCAATTGTCCATCTGTATTGCCCAACAAAGTTGCAATCGTTGGGTTTTGTTTAGTACCTAATTTAATTGCAAAGCTGCTAATTCCCCCGGAGGCATCAACAACGACATCGGGTCTTTTGTTGTTATATTGTGCAAGCGATTGAACGTTCACCACCATATTATTTGGAAAAGTTCGCGTATGATAAATACTCTTTGCCGGCATTTGCTGCCAGAGTCCACGCTCAAGACGAAAGGTTGAATATCCCTCGCCATTAACCCTAATACCTAAAGTGTTATTTTCTAATACCGCTCTCTGCTGAACAAGTTTGATATAAGATGAAAGTTGTTCGGTATTAACAATCACCCGCCTGCTTGCTCCAAAATCGCCGAAAGCAAGCAAGGCAAAACCAACGGTGATGCCAATAATAATGACCACCACTAAAATTTCAATTAAGGTAAAACCACGCTCAGCGCGCATCCCAATTACCTATGTCAGCATTAACGCTAGTCCCACCCGGCTGATTATCAGCTCCAAGCGTATAGACATCGACTTCACTATGTTCGCCAGGATTAAGGTAGATATAATCATGTCCCCAGGGATCTTTAGGTAAGGACTTAAGATAAAGTTTCCAATCATGGGGAATAGGGTTGGCAGTCGGTTTTTCAACTAAAGCGCTTAAACCCTGATCAGTCGTCGGGTAGCTGCCGTTATCCAATTTATAAAGATCTAAAGCATTTTGAACAGCCAGAACGTCTTGCTTAGCCTTTACAACTCGGGCTTCATCGGGACGGTTAATAATTTTAGGAACAACGATAGAAGCAAGAATACCAAGAATTACCACAACAACCATAATTTCTATTAAAGAAAAACCACTTTGTTTTGACATATTAAAACCTCAGCAGAAAAACAACAATATTGTATCATAAATTGCGAATTCAGGATAGAAGGGAGCGTTTAACCCAATCACCATAAGGGCTCTAGCCTATCTATTCATACAATATGGACTCCGAGATCAATTCACAATAAGCGTAGGTCGGCGCCCCTGGGCCCGACATTTCTTACCTATGCATCCATTGTCGGGCCAGGCGCGCGCGACCTACGACCTGTCAAAAAATTTGAGAGGAGTTCTCAGATTCTAGACGATTAACTAACCAGCTGCTCCATTGAAAATACTGGTAAAAGCGTTGCCAGAACAATAAATAAAACCACAGCACCCATAAAAAGAATGACCAAGGGTTCAAGCAGCGTCAGCGCTGTATCTATCAAACGTTTGACTTCAGAATCCATATGAGATGCCGCTTTTTCCATCATGGGAGAAATTTGGCCGCTTTTTTCACCGCTAGCAATTAAATGCGTCGCCATTGGGCTTAGAAAACCCGTATCTTTTAAGGCCTGACTAATAGAAGTTCCTTCACGTACTCGCGAAGTCGCAACATCAAAGGCATTACGCATCACTAAATTCGTAACGAGACTTGCTGAAACTCGCATTGTTTCGAGTACGCTAACACCAGCAGCAAATAGAATGCCAAACGTATGGATATAACGGGCAACATTAACTGACCTAACCAAATAAGAACTTACGGGAATTTTTAATAATACGGTGTGCCAACGCGTGCGAATTTTTAGATTAGAAAGACTTCTTTTGAAACCAGCAAGTAAAGCAATCAAGACAATTAAGGCTATTAACCCATAAGACTTAATAAGTGAACTTACTTTAATCAGTACTTGAGTCATTTGAGGAAGGGCTTGGCCGCTGCTTGAAAAGACTTCGATAATTTTGGGTACAACAAAGGCAAGAAGAAAGCTGATAATTGACATGGACACGATAATCATTAATGAAGGATAGATAAGCGCTTGTTGGACCTTCTGCCTCGTACCTTGTTGATTTTCTGTGTAGTCAGCAAGTTTCTCTAGTACCAAATCCAAACGACCCGTTTGTTCGCCCGCGCCCACAGTAGCGCGATAAAGCTCAGGAAAAGCATTAGGAAACTCAGACATGGCTTGGGCTAGTGCATAGCCTTCAAGAACTTTAGAGCGAACACCAATAATTAAGCCGCGCACCTTGTCTTTTTCGGTTTGTTCACTTACGCCACGTAAAGATTCTTCAACAGGAATGCCTGCAGCCAGCAAGGTTGCTAATTGGCGAGTTAATAAGGATAAATCTTGCGCCGATATTTTATCTTTTTTGCGCAACTGCTGTTGTTTTGCTAAAGGACGAATTTGAGTAGGGATTAAACCTTGTTCGCGCAAGAATTGGCGAGCTTGACGCTCGGAATCAGCTTCAATTACCCCTTTACTAGAAGAGCCTGATTTATTTAGCGCTTGGTATTGGTATGCGCTCATAAGATTTATTTTCAGTTTTACTGAGATTTAGTTTAATCTATAAGCCGAAATAAGTCACTTAGCCGAAGGCAATCTTGGAGATGATAATGAGTAAAAGCCTAATTTTGGAAGCAATCAAAGAACATGATGCTAAATTCATTGACTTGCGTTTTACTGATACTCGAGGAAAGGACCAGCATATTACCATTCCTATATCAGCAGTTGATGATGATTTTGTTGAAAATGGCAAAATGTTTGATGGTTCATCTATAAAAGGTTGGCAAAAAATTCATCTCTCAGATCTCGCTCTTCTCCCTGATTTTAGCACCATAATGCCTGACCCTTTTTATCAGGATAATACCCTGATCGTTCGATGTGATGTTGTTGATCCGCAAACTTCATTACCCTATGATCGTGATCCTCGTGCTATCGCCAAACGGGGAGAGGTTTATCTTAAGTCCACAGGAATTGCTGACAAGGCTTACTTTGGACCAGAACCTGAATTTTTTATCTTTGATGACGTTCGCTCCCACACTAGTATGCGTGGCGCTTTTTATGAAATCGATTCTAGCGAAGGCCAATGGAATTCCGGCAAAATTATAGAAGGCGGAAACATCGGTCATAGACCCAGTGTAAAATCAGGTTATTTCCCAGTCCCGCCGGTTGATTCATTACAAGACCTTCGTTCGGCCATTTGTTTGACCTTAGAAGAATTATTAGGGATTCAAGTCGAAACCCATCACCATGAAGTGGCTACAGCGGGCCAATGTGAAATTGGTATTCGTTATGATACAACGGTTAAAAAAGCGGACCAATTGCAGATTACTAAGTATGTCATTCAGAATGTAGCTCACAATTACGGTAAAACAGCTACCTTCATGCCAAAACCACTGGTAGGTGATAATGGCAATGGTATGCACTGCCATCAATCTTTAATGAAAGATGGGGTTAATCTTTTTGCTGGTGATCAATATGCAGGTCTATCGGAAACAGCGCTTTATTACATTGGCGGAATCATTAAACATGCGCGTGCATTGAACGCTTTCACTAATCCTGCAACTAACAGCTATAAGCGCTTAGTGCCCGGCTATGAAGCCCCAGTTTTGCTAGCATACTCGGCACGTAACCGTTCAGCTGCAATTCGTATTCCCTATGTTTCTACCCCTAATGCCCGCCGGATAGAAGTGCGTTTCCCCGATCCAATGGCGAATCCCTACCTTGCTTTCACGGCGATGATGATGGCGGGTTTAGATGGCATCAAAAATAAAATTCATCCCGGTCAACCCATTGATAAAGACTTGTATGATTTACCGCCAGAAGAATTAATTGATGTACCCACGGTTTGTAATTCTCTAGAGCAAGCGATGCAATCTTTAAGAGATGATCAGGAGTTTTTATTGCAAGGTGATGTGTTCAGCAAAGATTTTATAAACTCTTATATCGAACTCAAAGAAGAAGAAATTCAAATGTTGCGCACTCTTCCTCATCCTTTTGAATTTGAATTGTATTATAGCCTTTAAATTCCAGATCTTGCCCGGATGTTTATTCGGGCATAAATGTAAAAAAATTTTAATAACCATCTCTTGCAGCGCTTAACAAGGTTTCTTCGACATTTCAACCTAAGAGACGAAACGTCGGGCCAGGGGCCCGACCCTGAGGTATCGACACCTTATGAGTGACAATCAAATCGATTCAACTTACCGGTAACAATTTTTACAGATATCAATTTCGCGCCCTAAGCAAATGTAAAGACTCAAGGTTTTCATTTTCATCTACATCGTTATTTTGCTTGGCTAAAAGTAAAAGAAAATCTTCTTCTCTTTTAGTGGGTTGTTGACTGAATAAAAAAGTATGACCCGTTGCTACTCGACTAAGGCCAACAACTAACCCGACTAAAACAAAGCAACTTAGCACTAAGATAAAATCTGCAAAAAAACGTTTGCCTGAATCGCGTTGACTAAAACAATTATGCGCAGTGTCTATCAACCTTTGACATTTCACATTAGGTGGATCATCCGATAGCCTAATCTTTATTGCTCGGATATAAAAAATTTCTAATTCTTTCTTATACAGAGCAGCTTCCTCCTTAGAAGAAAACTCCATATCAGGCATTTCTTTTATTTTCTTTGCTCTGTAGTTTTGCAATAAAAGGAGATCGTGAATTGAACCAATCGTTAATTTTTTCAAATCCACTTTTTTTACTTGTTCAACTAGGGTGGGGTCTATAGGTTGATTGTACTTTAATAATCGGGATAGTTTTGAATTGTTTTTAATTAGTATTTTTATTATCGTTTCATGGTCTTCATGAGCGTGAGGTGAAATTTCTTCAACCGATTTTAGGGATGTATTATCTATTATTTTTGAAGGAAGCGAAGATTCGAGTGGTTTGTTCATTGACTTTGTTGTAATTAGTAGGGAGCCATCATTCTCTTTATTCTTATGAAAAATTTCACTAGCCGGATTTTCTAGTCTTGTAATAACAGGTTGATCTAATTTTTTTGAAGTGAAAGTAAATTCGACGGGACTTACCCCTTTCTCGATTTTTATTAGAACGGTTCCAATGTTCTCTCTTTTTGAATTCGTTATAAGATTGAAAACCCTGGTATTTATATCTAGATAATTTTTATATGTATCTATTTCTCGTGAATCGAGATTAGCTCCTTTTTGTATTAACCACTGTACCATGAGCCAATTTCCAGCTAGTGCTGCCAGATGTATTGCTCTTAGTCCCCTAGTGTCTTCTGCGTTAATGTCTATGCCCTTCGCGTGTAGCCATTCCCAAAATGCTTTATTTGTATGTTTAACAGAACTATGTAACATAGTTCTTCCTTTCTTTGTTCTAGCTGTAATATCCAACCCTTTGGTTATAAGATAATTAGCAACTTCAAGATTTCCCGAAATACTGCAAGTGCGTAATAAGTTATTCTCGAAAAGATCTTCAGCGTGCAGATTAGAGCCTAATTCTAGTAAATTTTCCACGACCTCAACTGGTGTTTTGCAATTCCTAAAAAGCAAGCCTTGTAATGGTGTTTGTTTAAATCCATCAGTAGCATTGATAAGGTTTTTGTCTCCAGTTAATAGTGTTTTAATATCTTCATTGTTGCAGCCATTCTCATTTCTATAAAAGAGATGATGTATCAAAGTACCTTGTATTTCTGTTTTATCAACTACATAAAGGTCGGCGGTGAAAGATGCGAGGAGCTTCGCGGACATAATAAAATCAGATAGAGTACATTGCTTATAAACCAGTTGACTCATTAACTCTTGTAAGGGTGTAGCATCGAAACCATCCTCCAGGTTGACGAGGTCTTTATCTGAGTTTAATAGCTCTGTAATTTGATCATAATTATCGCCATTTATATTAGTTCGAACCAATGCATGCAACAGCGTACCTTTAAACTCCCCGGTGCTAGCCCTCACTTTAAGGTCTGCTTTATGCTCTGTTAGAATTTTTGCGGATTTTTTAAAATCTTCCACTGTGCATTTGTTGTAAGCCCATTGATTCATCAAATCTTCGAGAGGTGTACAATTATACCTATCCTGCACATCGACGAGGTCTTTATGACGGGTCAATAACTCAATTATTTCATTGTCGTTAACGCCATTTATATTAGTTCGAACCAATGCATGCAACAGCGTACCTTTAAAATGATCGGTGCTAGCCTTCACTTTAAGGTCTGCTTTATGCTCGGTTAGAATTTTTGCGGATTTTTTAAAATCTACCACTGTGCATTTGTTGTAAGCCCATTGATTCATCAAATCTTCAAGAGGTGTACGATTATACCTATCCTGTACATCGACGAGGTCTTTATAGCTGGTCAATAACTCTATTATTTCATTGTCGTTAACGCCGTTTATATTGGTTTGAATAAGCATATGCAAAAGCGTACCTTTAAAATGATCTGTGGTAGCTTTCTCTTTAAGATCAACTCCTTGCTTTGCTAAGAGCATTGCAGAGGATTTAAAATCTTCTAGCTTTATTTTTCCATAAGCCATTGTATTTAGTAATGCTTCTAGTTTAGACACTTATATTTTCCTCTAATCAAAATAGCGCATTGTCTGATAAATACGCTAAATTGTAAATCAGTATGATTAAAGGTAGGGACGTCCCATCCCTAAAATTAACTAAACCGCACCCAGTGTATGTGTCTTATTCGTAAGCCCCCAATCTGTAACCAGGACGATTGCCTTTTAGCTCTTGATCTAAATTATTCGTGGCTCTAGTGATTTCCGCAGTAATGATGCAATTCTGAGCCGTAAAGACTTGTAATTGGTTGGTAATATCAAGTTGATTATTGTTGTTATGAATCACTGCTCTTACTTCCTCGATGTAAGAGGACAAGCTGCCATCTAATTCCATTTCTAAAAAATCACGCTGAACAATGAAAGAGAGTCTTTCTAAATTAGCTATAAAATTAACATTGTTAATTTGGTTATATTGACTAGGATATTTCATAGCCTCCCAATGCTCATCAGATAAGGGTGAAAATACAAGAGACGAGTCAAATTGAATGGGTTGAAATTGGTTTGATTGCGAGTTTATTGCAGCAAGCTCAAATTTTTCTGCAATATCATTAACTCTAAAATTGCCATATTTAAATCTAAAATATTGAAATTGATTCTCAACGTATTTTTCATGCAGGAATATTGCAAGTCCAGTGGGCGCTATTAAATTGGATATGTCTTTTAAAATCAACTCACATTTTGCGGGATCATTAATACTATAAGCAGCATGTGAAATCAGGACTGCAGCAAATTTTTTCGAAGCCAAAGCTTTGTTGAAGCTCAGCAATCCAGAAAAAGGATCCTCATTGATAAGACTAAAATCGTTAATTAAGGGACTCGAGGATAATGCTAAAGAAGCATCTTTAGTAAAATCATCATTATTCTCTACACCAATATAGTTACAAAGACCAGTAGGATTCAGAGTCTTAAGATAGTGCAAACCCGGTACGCCATCAGCACATCCAAGGTCAACAATATTACTGGTCTTATCTTTAGGAAAAATGTATTTACCTATCGAATCACCGAGCAAACGAAGAACTTCTGCAGCTTCTTTTTTTTGATTAGTGCTTCTTAAAAAGGTTTGATAAGTTTCTTTATAATTAAATTTTCCACTTAATATTGTTCTGGGGTTAGTAAAAATACTTACTCTATCACGCATAAAAATTATCCTTTATCTAAGGCTTTATATTAATAAATAAAATACAGACCTATTATATCCCAGGCTATGTGCTTTGCTAAAGAGCATTAACAGAATCTTTTTTAGCAACCTTGCTAAATATATAGAAAATGCTTGGGCATGATACAATGCACATCAATTAGTTTTTAGCTGTTATAATAATGAACAAAGTTGAGGTGATTATTATTGGTGCTGGAGCCGCTGGTCTAATGTGCGGTATTGAGGCGGCAAGAAGAGGGCGCAAGGTTATAATCCTTGAAAAAAGCAATAAGCCTGGTAAAAAAATCCTTATGTCAGGTGGCGGACGGTGTAATTTCACTAATCTTCACACTTCACCTGAAAATTTTATTTCACATAACCCACATTTTTGTAAATCAGCATTGAGCCGTTACACCCAGTGGGATTTTATTGCGATGGTTGAGCGTTATAAAATTTCCTATTTTGAAAAAAGCTTAGGCCAATTGTTTTGTCATGAAAAGTCCAGTCTGATTGTAGATATGCTTTTAAGTGAATGTAAAAAAAATCAAGCAGCTATCCAATTAAATCAAAACATCACAACTGTAAATAAAAGTGATAATGGCTTTATGGTGCAAGCAAACAATGAATGGTATCAATGCGAATCGCTGGTGGTTGCAAGTGGGGGGTTGTCGATTCCAACCTTAGGTTCAAGTCCGTTTGGCTATCAGCTTGCTGCAAAGTTCGGATTATCTGTTTTTCCAACACGTGCAGGACTTGTCCCTTTTACCCTCCATTCACATGACAAAGAGCGTTTAGAAAGCCTAACCGGCATTTCTGCAGAAAGTTTAACCAGTTGTAACTCTAAATCATTTCAGGAAAATATTCTTTTTACGCATCGTGGTTTGAGCGGTCCTGCTGTTCTACAAATCTCTTCTTACTGGCTTCCTGGTGATGTAGTCAAGGTAGTTTTTTTTCCACAAATTGATCTCTATGCGGAACTTTTAAATGCACGGCTTCATTCTGCTGAAAGCTCTTTAAAAACGGTTTTAGCAAATTATGCGGCCAAGCGTTTATTAAGTGTTTTTTATCAGTCTGACCATTTAGAGAAGCCACTTAAACAATTTACTGATAAGCAATTGCAGCAAGTTGCTGATGTGTTACAAAATTGGTCAATCAAACCCAATGCAACTGAGGGCTATAGAACGGCTGAAGTTACCTTAGGCGGAATTGATTGTGATGAGGTTTCATCCAAAACCTTTGCTGCAAAGAAAGTGCCTGGACTATTTTTTGTAGGTGAGGTCTTGGATGTCTCTGGCTGGCTAGGGGGTTTTAATTTTCAATGGGCTTGGTCTTCAGGTTGGGCTGCCGGTCAAGCTGTATAAGGTCATCTTGCTAATCAAATTCAGTGGGTTGCGGATTAGCAACCAAGTCCTTTAACCGGCTAATTTGATTCGCCGTGACACGATGAGTGGAAAGCGGTGGAAGATTGTTCATATCGAAAAAATCTAGTTCTGAAATTTCTATATTCTCCATTGGTTCGCCACCAATTATTTGGCAATGGAAAAAGGATTTATAGACATGCGGCCATTGGGGAGGGTGATCATGTTTAAGCTTGTCCCATAAAGCCAGTAATTTGATAACAGAAACATCATAGCCAGTTTCTTCTTTAGTTTCCCTTATAATTGATTCAGAAGGGGATTCATTAACATCGACCCATCCTCCTGGCAAGGCCCATAAACCATCTGCTTTTTCTCTAACTAATAATAATTTATCATCTTGAATTATAAAGGCTCTTACATCTAGCTTTGGCGTGGAATAGCCCTTTTCCAAGGTCAATAATTCTACTATTTCATCAGGAGCTTTGTCTGTAAGCTCTGCTATTAATTCAGCAGCTATGTGACGAAGACGAAAATATCGCTGTTTATCAAATTCATTTTCACAGTAGGTTAGGCCTGCTTGGGCAATTGATTGGATTTCTGAACTCCATTTAAGCCATTTCAAATTATTTTTTGTCATTTGATTAATGAATTACCCTTAAATATTTTTATTTCTTAGTATGGTTTGTTTTAAAATGCTTTTCTACCATTATAATCTCGATAAAGAACTAAGCTGCTCAATACATTTGGTATACAATTGCCAAAAATAATAAGCCTAGGATAAACCTAATGTTAGAGAAAGATGAAAAAAAACGCAAAAATGATGATGACCTTATAGAAGGTCAAGCTACAAAAAAATTAAAAAAAGCGGATTTTGCTGATTTTATAGAAGCAGTCACGAAAAATAATATCGAAACAGTTGGGTGCTTCTTAGATGATTCTGATATTGATCCCGCAGATAAACACAACCTTGCTCTTCGGATTGCTTGTGAAAAAGGCCATCTTGAGATGGTGAGATTGTTATTAAAGGATCCACGTGTCTACCCTATGCAAGAAGTAGAAAACCTTGATGATAGTGATGATGAAGAAGTGATTGATCCTCTCATTCTTGCATGTAAGTATGGCCATGTCGGTATCGTTAAACTATTGTTAGCTGATCTCCGTGTTATTCCCTCAGAATATAATAATCAAGCGGCTCAAAATGCAATATCTAGTGGCTTTGCTGAGATAGTAGAACTATTGATGGAAGACTCGCGGATTGATCTGAGCCTAGGTGAGCTGCTTTTTTTCGCGGTTCAAGCAGGAAATAATGAAATTGTAAAAATCTTGCTTGCTGACTCTCGTATTAGCTTAAGTTTAAACCCAAATAATCTATCTGAATGTAAACATTCAAGTTTAAGTGAATTATGTCAGGTAGCGGCAGACCATGATTACCTAGATGTTTTAGAGCTCTTATTGTCTCACTCAGAAGATCCACCGCACTTGAAAGCTACAGATTCCTTAGATCCTCATACTCACATTAAATTTGCGCTAAACTGCAATGGGCTTTTTTTTGAAAGTCTTAACAAATTAGAAAGTAAATTAAGTCAAATTACTGCAAAAAATTTGGGGGAAGAGATTGCGAAGGCCTACAAAAACTCCATTTAATAATCGTGATTATACCCTTTAGCGTTTGTTTATCAGCATGAGTTTCAGGAGTTCTGTTGCAGAAATAAAATGATTATTAATCAATTTAGATAGGAATCATTTCTGTACAACTTAGTAACACCATGTTATTATTTATACCTTTCTTTGTATTAATTAAAATCACCAGGGATTGAACACGCCCCAATCGAATTAAGCACAGGATAGGTCGTATACCTTAACTGTCTTACAAAAATTAATACTCTCCATACTTTAGTCTTTCGGCTTTGCTGATAAGACATCATGAATCTAATACGGCGTTGCAGTATTAGAAAAGGAATTTAGATGAATTTTGAAGATTTAAACTTAGCAGAACCCTTGCTGCGAGCAGTCAGTGAGCAAGGCTATAAAAACCCAACTCCCATTCAAGAACAAGCCATTCCCATTATATTAAAGGGTGTTGATTTGCTAGCTTCTGCCCAAACTGGCACCGGAAAAACGGGAGCCTTTGTTTTACCTCTGTTACAGCGATTGATGGATAAACCAAGGGCCAAATCGAATCATGCCCTGGTATTAATATTAACTCCGACTCGTGAACTGGCAGCACAGATTCAAGCAAACATCGTTCAATACGCTAAATACCTTAAAATTCGTTCAGCGGTGGTTTATGGGGGTGTAAAAATTAATCCCCAAATGATGATTTTAAGAGGTGGCGTTGAAATATTAGTAGCTACTCCAGGACGATTACTTGATCTTTATAAACAAAAGGCAATTCATTTTAACGAGATTCAAACTTTAGTTTTAGATGAAGCAGATAGAATGTTGGATATGGGATTTATCCACGATATCAAACGAATTATTTCCTTCTTGCCTCGTTCTCGGCAAAATTTATTATTTTCTGCTACGTTTTCAGAAGAAATTCGTCAATTAGCGCAGCAATTTCTTACTAATCCTCTTGAAATTTCAGTGACACCTCGAAATGAAACGGCAGTGCAAATTACTCAAATCGTGCATCCAGTGGATAGGGTACGTAAGACAGCCTTACTCTGTCACTTAATCCAGAAAGAAAATTGGCAGCAAGCTTTGGTGTTTTCACGTACGAAACACGGGGCTAATAAATTGGTAAAAGGGTTAAATTCAGCCAATGTTACGGCTTTAGCGATTCATGGCAATAAAAGTCAGTCGCAACGGATGAAAGCGCTTAGTGATTTTAAGGATGGCAAAGTACAAATTCTAGTAGCGACAGATATTGCAGCTAGAGGTCTTGATATCAAACAATTACCCTTGGTTGTTAATTTTGATTTACCCCAAGTTGCTCATGATTATGTGCATCGTATAGGTCGAACTGGGCGAGCGGGCAGTGAAGGCTTAGCTGTTTCATTAGTCTGTGCTGATGAAGTAAAACAATTACAAGAGATTGAGAAAGTAATTAATAATCGTCTCAAAAGAATAGAGATTTCTGATTTTGAACCGAATGAACCTTTATCTTCAAAGGTAGCTCACATAAAAACATCAACTGGGAATCGAAATTCAGGACGAAGGAATAAAAATCGCGATTAACTCTAACTCTTTATAAGATCGAGTCTGCCACACAGGTTTGATTAAGCGGCCTGGCACCAAGAGTTTCTCACAAATTTGTGTCCCCACGTACCTTGACTTGTTCGCGGAATCTTCATTAGGCAAATCTCACTATATCAGAGCCAGGATGGTTTCCGCGCACAAGTCGCGGAAATAATGCATTGTGGAAGTTTATAACGAAGGAATCTCTTAATAATTAAAATCAAGGTATTAAATAATATTTTCGTATTGCTCAGGGTACTTATTTTTAAAGATGTTCCTAAGGGTAAACGAAAAGTATTAATAAAGCCTTCACAACCCAGATTCAGTAAAGAGACATCTGTCTGGGTTATTAAGGGCAGTGCATAAATCAACTCCCGCTACTTTTACCCACATACCAACAGTAGATTTTTTAAACTTACCCAAAAGTTCTAAATTTATAGGCGTGGTAACACCACCTATATCGTAGTCATATTGACAGAGAACACTTGTCATTGTGATTCTAACGAGTTTTAAGTCACCTACCTTATCTGGATCAAACGGCATAGGCACAACCGAACCTCCATATGAAACAAGAGTCAAAAACCCCCCCAGACTATCGTCAAATAACTTTCCTGTAGTAGCATTAAAAAATTCAGAAACTTGAGCTTCAGCTGGGCACTTCAACATCAATCCCTGGGAAAAGGTTGACAACGAAGGAGTTAGTAAAGCAATACACAGAGCTAGTTTAATCCGTAGTTTCATGGTTGTTGTATCCTTATGATTAATAATGCGAATTAGCTTAGCATAGGTATAATCTATGGGGCAAGAGAATTGGCAGCACATCCTTTGTGGGAAAAATAGGTCTTAGATAAGTTTTAAATCCGGGTTCGGATTAAAAAACAAAACTTGCTCAACGGATTTTTCCATTTTTTTCAAAATCGCTGCTGTTGCATTATCAATGGCTTTTTTCAACTTAAGCAGCTCTTTTAAACTATTATGTGCTTCGCTATTTTTAGGGAGTTCATCTTTTAAATGTTTCAAATCCTGAAAAGAGGTTTTTAGATCAATTTTTATCAGATTTTTTGCCAGATTCTCATCCAGATTACTAAGCAGAGGCAACAGGTTCCAATAAGCCTGAAAAAATTGTATTTTTAGATCCCCGCAGTCCTTTATTTCCTCATAATTTTCATAGGCTTCTTTTTGATATTTCTTCATTTCTTCTAGGGCAAGGGGTGCTGCAGGGTTAATGCCTCTCCAAGTACATTGTAACAAGCTAGTAAAAGAGGCATCTAATTGTTCAAAGACCTGTTGATAGACCTTGTCTATCGTGCCAAACATCGAAGGATCATCGGAATTTAAACTGACTAAGCCTTTTTCTAATAATTTTTTTAATTGATTATGATCTTGAAGTTCGGGAAACTCATTTGGGTATACGGAGACATCACTCAGAGGACATAGTTCTAGCATTGCTCCTGACTTCTTAACCGCTTCCATAGCATTTTCATCTTCAGCAAGTCGTCGACCATGCGCTATCCAATCAAGCCATTTTAGCGAGTCTACAATTGTTTTAGAATCGGAAAATTTTTCCATATGCGCTGTTAAGAAAAACCACGGTTCATTTGATTGAATTCTTTTTTCTTTAATTGCCTGATAATAACTTTCAAAATCACTTAAAGGATGGCCTTCCTCAGCACCGGCTAAACCAATAGTGGTAATCAAACCTTGGGGATGTTTCATAAGCTCCTGATACACCATTTCAAAGTCTTCTTCTTTCAGATGTCTTTCTAAATAATAGCGCAATTGCATCAAAGCAACAGCACCAAAATCCTTCATGCCTCTGGCAAGTGCTCGGTGGTATGCTCCGTTAAACTCAGAGAAAGTCATTTGATCTTTACATTGAAACCATGAAATGCCTGGCAAGGCATAAATTACATTATTCTCATAACAGTTTTTATAAAAGTCGTAGGCAACATCTTCGACATCCTGCGGTGAACGAATAAGCTTGGATATCTTTAAAAAATCCATAATAAATTGCAAAAAATTATCTTTACCCCGATAAAGCCATAAGGCATCTTGACCCAGAATTTCTTCGGGAAAGGGAGTATTACTCCGGTCAGCTAAGTCGCGTGCGAGCGTTTCATCAATCAAAAAACCAGCTTCGCCATGAACGTGTAAATCAGTTTTTGGCATTTTTTTTAACAATTCACGCTTTAAATTAGAAAGGCATTTTGCAACCTTATCTGAAAATGGATAAATTTCAACCAGTTGATTCCAAAGCGCTTCTGAGAATTCTTCTAAGAGATAGCTGGGGGTGGTTTTAGCTTTTGTTGAATCATTTTTGGCAAACATCATCTGTCCTTTGGTAAGCAAAATCTATCCGCAATTCTACTTAATACAAGCGCAATTGCCAATAAAAGTCGGAAATTGAAAATCGAAATATCTTTGCATTAATAATCCAACCCGACTATAATATGTTCTTTTTGTACCGTCAGGAGTATCTAAGTGCCCTATAATCTAATCTGCGAACAGCTGAGTCTAGCTAATATCGATTATGATATTGAAACACTTCGTAAGACGGATATTGTAGAATACATGGTTCTTGAAGCTGCAGGATGCCTTCCCTCTCTGCAAGGTACAAAACTTAAAGCCATTTTTCGGCCTGGATTTACTTCCCATTTTAGGTTTGATGATGACAAACCACGCATTGAGATAGGTCTTAAAAATATACAAATGGATTCGATGAATCAGCATGAGTCGCAACAAGAGTTTGTCTCCAAAGTTAGCGTAATTAAGCTTGTTTTTAAGGAGAGCGTATTCGATGATGATCATCAAAATAACAATTACGAGAGTACTTTTTATTCAGTCATTCTTCTTGATGAATCTATTGAAAAAGCAATAAGATCCTCTTCTCTATATAAGGCAGCAGGTGATTTAACTCAGTTCGATTTCTATGATCTTCTAAAACTTAAGGATCAAATAGGTTTATATAAAATTGATGATCCACAGATTTCGCAAATGGTTGATACATTGACTGATAAAATTACTACCGTGATGCAAAATGATTTTAAAGAAGAATTTAATATTGAGTTGGCTTTCTCAGCCAAGAAAAACACATTTAATCAATTGCTTACCAAGCTTGAGTTAAAAATAAATGCGCTTATAAGCAAAGGTAACATTGAAAACAAAAAATATGATGAAACCTATTATGAGGTAGCTGCAGCTGCGCATGGCTTACTCTATTCTCTAAAGGAAGCGAGAGATAAGTTTTTTTACACCCGGCTGTCGGATGACAGCATTCTTGAATTTGAGCAAGCTTGTAAACAAGCAATCGAATTAGCTAAAACCGAATTCCCTAAATTCCGTGGTGGGATGGCCTTTTATTACGACGCCTACCCCATTCTTAAAGGGATAAGCATGGTATGCAGAGCTATAGTAGGAATTTTGGCAGGTGTTACTGTTTTCCCAGCTTTAGCAACTGCGTATTGGGCTCCACAAGGATACCTTGGAACTTTCTTTTATACTGAAAGCGATTCAAGTCACGAATTAAATTCATTTGAAGCGGGCCTACCTAAATTTTTAGCAATTTCAATGTAAGCTCCCAGACTCGTTAAATCCCTTCAAAACGACCTAGAGAATTCTCGCCCTCACAGGGCGAGAATTTTTCAATCAAAAAAAATTATCAAATAATTGTTTAAAATCAGTGGATCCACTTAATTTTTTTACCTAATCCAGAATAAATTCATTTAATTAAGCTACTATTTTAATTGAAGAAGATTTAATAACAGAGCGAATAGCTATTATGGTTTACCGCGAACTAATTAATTGGTTTGGTAGTCATGACTCAACAACAAGACGAATGTTAGAAGAAATTTTAAAAGACGAGGAAGATCACGCAGACGATTATCTGATCTTTTAAATGTGCAAAAGTGAAGGTAAATCCTTATTAAAGCTCCTCCACCAATCTGGATTTCTTAAAAAGCGCTCTCTTTTGAACTAGCATAATACCCAAAGCGATAATTATGATGCCGCCAATGGTAAACTTATCGATCGTTTCGTTATAGACAAAATAAGCAAAAAGAGATGTTGAGACAGGGACTAGATAAAATAGACTGGCTACTCGAGTAGCCTCCCCATGCCTGATGAGTAAATAAAGCACGCTTAAGGCACCAAAAGAAACAACGATAGACATCCAAGCAAGTGCAAAAATAAACTGACCATTCCACACTATCTGCATAGATTCAAAAATTAAAGCTGCGATAAAAACAGCTACCCCAGCTGTCAATGACTGGATTAAACCTCCACTAAAGATGTTCATATCAGCACAGAATCGCTTTTGATATAAATTACCAGCTGTTAAACCTAAAAGCCCCAAAAAATTCATCGCCAAACCCACCATATCCATATGGCTAAAGGTTAATTTATGACTAACTACCAGAAATACTCCAAGAAGCCCTAATAATAAACCAGCCCATTGTTGTACCCTTATTTTTTCCCCTAAAATTGGACCAGCTCCTAAGCCCACTAAAATTGGTTGAAGGGCAATAATTAAAGCAGAAATAGAAGGCGAGATGCCGCAATTGATAGCGACAAATACACCCGCAGAAAATACCCCTAACATCAATAGCCCGGCAACCATAATATGAGCTAATTCATTAAGTTTACGCGGCCAGGGTGAATGCCACAAAAAAACCATGAGCAAAAGAAGCAGGGCGGTGCAAGCAAAACGCAATACTAAGAAGGTCAGTGGTTGTGCATAGGGGAGCCCTAATTTTGCGCCCACAAAACCTGAACCATAGAGGCTAATAAAAACAAGAGGCATAAAAAAATGCCAACGAGCAGATTGAGTTTCCTTTACCATTAGCCATTCACCAAGTAGTCGGTTCCTTCGATAAAATGTTTCATATGCGAGGCGCAATTATGCACATTAACCGTTTTTAAACTCCAGCGTTTACGGCTTTCTGCTGGATTTGTGATTTCGATAATTTCTTTGCCATGCAGCGATAAATTATTTGAAATACTCACACAGTCTCGGCGTTTTGCAAGCTAGTTGACACTCTTTTTTGTAAATTTAGGCCACTAATAGTTTTTTAATTACCGCTTGTTTTTCTGGATTTAAAGTTACCTCTGATACTACCTCCCAATTTCTTACCTTGCC
>JACCWL010000192.1 GCA_013697645.1 Tatlockia sp.
CGCAAGGCTCGATATCAGGCTCCTACAAAGGACTACCTGAGCTGGACTTGTTTATCTAACTCACCAGCAAGTAAGCGCCAGCTTTGCTTGGCGCACCATTCTTATATTATACACATGATGTGTATAACTTCAAGTTTCACAAAACGAAGCGGCCTGTTGTAAAACCTGATTTATTTTCGATCAAAATACAACCAATATAAAAAGAATAAAAAAACTATCCGTTTGATATTGATAGCTATAGCTGTCATGTAGGCTTGAATTTGCACGTTATTTAGACCACGATACTTTGCCTTAAACATACCATGATAATTTTTTAATTCATTCATAACCCCTTCAATTTTCCAAAGCCGTTCCGCGAGTTTTTTCTTAAAGATATCTGTTTCCATTTCTTTGAGAACTTTCTGAAATAAATCAAAATGAATATGTCTGGTAATGGTCCGAATTTCCTTTCCCTTTTTTTGAGTTGCTTTACAATCATTTTTTAAAGGGCAATCACGACAATTTTTGGTACTTGAAAAATAAATTACATAGTCTTCAGGATAAATTTTTCCTGGTTTAAGTTCTTTTTGAGCAGGGCAAATATAGACATTTTTTTCAGTATCGTATTGAAAATCCGGCAGGATTGTTTTCGATGAACTTCCACTACGTGTACTGAATAGAGGAATAAAATTTTTTATCCCTTCTTTTTCTAAAACAGCAATAATTTGTCCTACTCCATAAGCGCGATCAGCAATAACCTCATCAATGCTTAACTGGAGCTTTGTTTTTAAGTAGTTAATTAATTCAAGATAAGGTTGTGAATCATGTACAGCTCCGGTCGTAATTTTAATAGCTACTATTACTCGACTTAAACTATCACAGCAGACACGCGCTTTATATTTTAAGGTGCGGGTTGTTCCTGCCTTGAAAGCCAGGGTTGCATCTAGATCGGTCTTACTTTGATGGGTTTTGTTAGAAATATTTTGTTTAGGAGGTGCTGAAATATCAGATTCAATTTTTGGAATATGTTCATTAATTGATTCGGTTAAAGGCTGCATTGAATTTAATGAAGCATTGGCTTGAAAAAGAGTACTATCAGTCATTACTCCATGGCTATTTAATAATCCTTTCTCCCTACATTGATTTAAAATAGCATGAAAGAAAGTTTCGAATACATCAACAGAGTATCTTTTTTTAATACGACTTAAACTGGCATGATTAGGGATAGAGCTTTTCAGGGTAAGGCCACAAAACCAGCGATAACTAATATTATAATGAATGTCCTGAATTAGGCGCCGGGTGGATCGGATTCCATACAAGTAACCGATTAACATGATTTTAAAATATAGTTCTGGTGGTATTGAGGGCCTACCATTATTAGGGCTATAACAATATTCTGTAAGCTCGTTCACAAAAGAAAAATCAATATATTGATTTATTTTTCGGAGTAAATGGGCTTGGGGTATTAATTCATCCAAAGCTAAATAATCAGCATCTGATTTATTATTTACAGCTATTCCTTGCATCAACTTGTTGTAATTAAATGAATTTAGAATGAATTAGATCAAATTATGAGGTGTGTGTAAATAATTTTCATCTTTTACAACAGGCCGGAAGGTTTTTTGGAACAATACTTCATGTGTTTATAATAAATACAGACCCCCTATTATTAATAGGAGAGTTTTTGTTCCATTATTTGTTTCCATTAACACATGTTTTATTTATAATAAATGATAGGTTTTATGGAATAATATTGCTATGAAAATTGGGTATGCTCGTATTTCAACCAAAGGTCAGCATTTAGATTTACAAATCGACGCACTTTAAAAAGCCGGGTGTGAAAAAATATACAAAGACATCATTAGCGGTTCTTTATCCAACCGCCCTGCCCTAGATCAACTATTACATGAGGTCAACAAAAATGATGTCATTATCATTTGGAAATTAGACAGGCATGGTCGATCGCTTAAAAATTTAATAGACCTTATTAACATCCTTAATGAAAAAGAAGTGGGTTTAAAAGCATCAATGATCCGGTGGATACCACCACACCTCAAGGTCGGCTGATTTTTAATATTTTTGGTTCGCTGGCTGAATTTGAACGTGAATTAATCAAAGAAAGAACCCTCGCAGGACTTGAAGCCGCCAGAGGGAAAGGGAATATTGGCGGTCGGCCTAAGGGGTTAACTAAAAAAGCACAAAATATCGCCCTTACTGCTGAGTACCTTTATAAAGAAGAAAAATTAAGTGTGAATGCAACTCGGCATAGGACGAGCAACCTTATACCGATACCTTCGACATCGCAATGTTCCTGTTTCAGCAAACATTCAGCGTAAAACTGCGCAGCCTGAAATCATTGAACTTGTTTAAAAAAATTAAATCCAGGTTTCATTTTATATATCTGTAAACATGGATAGATTTTAAAAAAACACTTTCTTCTGTTTTTTATCCTTTCTTGGGCTTCTGTAACGCTTCTCGCTGTATTTAATAACAGGTTCTGGAAACTTCTCATAAGATAAATAACTGGAAGGGATGTAATTATTTTTTAGGCCTATTTGCAAGATAAAGATCAGATTATTTGAATTGCTACGAAATTTTAATGAATTATCTAATCATTCCAACTTGATTAAAACTTCATAAACATAAGATCAATAAAGCCGTAGTCAATAGCCAAGTTGGTTAATTCTTTTACATCACAACAATTTAATTTTTGTTTTATATTCGCCAAATGAAATTCAACAGTTTTTCTAGAAATAAAAATTTCATTTGCAGTTTTTTCAGCTGAGTAATGATTTAAAAAAAAATGCAGGCACTGAGCCTCTCTAAAGGTAAATTTTACTTTGCCATAGTCAAATAATCGAGTCTCTTTATCCCATTGTTTTTTGCAATTATTGCTTTGCATTATTTGCCGGATTAGAAGAATCATTTTAGATGGCTCTAATGCTAATTTAAATTCCTGACAAGCATAAATAAACTTTTCTAATACCTGATTAAAAGAAATATTCTCCATCGAAATAGAAATCCCCTGAACGCCTGCAATATTATTATCTGATTTAAAAAGAGGTGCTTTAATGGCTAAACAATCAATTAATTTACTATGTGCTCCTGTTGCAGGCTCTATAAAATAAGAAGGCTTTTTATTTTCCATAACTAAACGATCATTTTTTTGATAAATTGAGCTATAGGTAGCCCAGCAAAAAAGAGAATCATTCTTTCCAATACAATCTTTGGAATTTGCTAGTCCAATATATTCCGCAAGGACATCATTACAACCCAAATATTGACATTTTAAGTCTTTAAAAAGAACAAGATCAGGCAAGGCTAATAAATCATAGCTATCGGAGGTTGGTTTGAGGTAAAACTTTTCATTTAAATGAATCATATATTTTCAGAAGGCCTTTTTAATATCAATATTATTTAATTTTTTTAGTTGCTCAGATGCGACATCTAGTTGATTTTGGATAAATTCTGTTTTTTCGCTCATTGAGAACCCTGAGGTCTGACTCGATATTAATTCAAATATTATGCTTTAATAAATCTTTTCATTTCTTCCCTTATCATCAAGACGACTGGTTCCCGCAGTTCCACAGAAAAGCCAAATCAGGATCACGCCACCTCTACGCCGACGCCACTTGTCCAGAACCCAGATGACCAATAAGTTTATCCCGAAGGAACGGGGAGCCCTCGGTTTGGATGCCATTTAAGTTTACCTTACGACGCGTCAACAGTGATCGCTAGCACTCGTCTTCCTAATTCATACCTCGCCAAGTCTTTGCCTGACTTTCATCATCACTCACGACCATTATTTTTAACAACAGCCGCATGAGGTGGTTTGAGACCTATCACTTAGTGATCGATCTCGGTGGGCCTACCATCATCTCTTCCGCAGCTTGCTACGGCATACCCCTAATCCTGTAATAACACTCCATATCTAGTCTTACTGGCAATGAACCTATGATAAGTAGGATTATAATTTTCTGATTTGTAGGTGTGACATTTTGCCAGCTAAGCTTGATACGGGAATCCCTGAGTAAAGGTTTCCTAATACTTATACTTGGGGTATGACAATCATGAAGCACCAGGTGTTATGATTAGTTACTTGTAGCCGAGTGATTGCAACTCTATCTCATTGTCTTCGTCTGCTCTGCTTCGGGCTTTGTAGTTTTCTTTTTTCAATTCCCCCTGTAAAAAACATATTCGCCGTGCTAAAGAGCCCTCTTCATTCTTTAGCGGAATTTGTTCTAACTCATAGCATAGATCTTCGGGATTAGTAATTAATTTTTTATCAATAAGGTAAACTATTCGAGGTACTACATCGGTATGACTTAGACGCCAACGAATATAACAAAATCGCATTAAAGCTGAGTCACCCTTCGAATAATCATCAAGTACATTTCGTATTTGTTTTATTCTACCAGAATCCTTAATTAGTTCCTGGTAAGATTCTGGCCAGTCATGTTTCTCAATATGTGTTTCACGGCTCATAGGTTCCCCATGCCCTAATCTCACCATTTGCACCTTAGCAGGCAGGTACTCAAACAACTCTTCCAGATCCTCTACCCCTCTATGTTCAAAGCCATTATCGCTTAAATCAAGGCAATTTATAGTCTCATCAAGCTGCCCCATTAAAGCAATAAACACGTTCTTGCTTTGCTCATCATGTAAAAAACCGTTTCCTCGTAAATTTAAGGTTGTAATTGGGGTATTTATATCTCTCATTGCGGCAAAAAACTTCTCCTGATATTTTTTCTTTACAAGGCGATTCAATCCACAACGGCTTAAATCAAGAAAGCTGTGATCCTTTAACTTTTTGATACGTTGACTAACTGCATATATACATTGTTTTTGGTCTGCAGAGCTAATCTGCTTTGGGGGTACTGAAGAAATGATGGCGGGAAAGGAACAGCTTAACTCACTTATGCGTTCAATTTCGGCACGGGAGACATTTATATACACATAGGAAAGGAGATAGCTAAAAACATCCGAATTGAACCCAGAGACTTGAATTATTTTATTCATGATTAAATGTAAACTGAAACTTTCCCACTGATGATTAAACTGTTTTTGAGGTTTAAAAAGACCCACCTGCGATAAATTTTTATAGGGAACTAAGGATCCATCATTTAATAATGTAAATTCACTACTTCCTGTGATAAGTCTTTTAACCGTTTGAGGGAAAAAGGTCTGTATTTTGCACATTTGCGTATAAGTCAATCTATCCAGGCCATTGTTGCTCACATCAAGCTCCTCAACAAAAGGGGAAAGAGCTGATAAGATAGCCCTTAAGTCAGTTATTTCTAAACAAGCCAGGGAATTATCGTTGAGTTTGAGTATCCTAATATGGCGCGGTAAATTCGATAATAAATAAATGAGTTCAGCAACTGCTATTCGGCTTAAATTATTTGAGCTGAAGTCCAGCCCTTCCACCGTTTCTGGTAGATGAGCAAGATTAGCAACGAAATCCTTAATCGAAATGCTTAGCAAGTCACTATCTTTAAAGCTTAAGATTTTAATATTGTTAGGAAGATATTGACTCATAAAAAATAAGCCATATGGGGAAAAACCTTTCTCGCAAATTCTAAGTGCAACTAGCGACTTAGGCAAAGCGCCCAGAATAGTTGCCAACTGGCTATCTCCAAATCGCTCCGTCAAGCCATTTTCACCAATATCGAGCTCATCTAAGGTTGTAGTAACTTTTGATAAAACTTCAATTAACCCCTCAAAACTAAGGACAGCCAATTGACTACCACACAATCTTAGCGCCTTAACTGTTGAGGCAATTAAACCTAAGTCGGGTAAATAATCGTTATAGCTGAGATCAAGTAATTTTAAATGTTTATTCTTCACAGAATTGCTGCTTAAAATCAGCCAATCAAGAATATTATTTGGCAGACCAAGCTCAGTTAATGCCGATAAACTACTAACATCCACATGAGACCCATCAACAACAAGAGATTGTACTTGCACTTCAAAAGGAATATTTAGATATAGATCTTTTTTTTTCATAAGAAAATTTTTTATGCTTAAATAATTAACACTTGGTTTGAGAGCCTTTAAGATATCATTAAGCTCTAAGCATAGGGCTTCATCTGAATAACCAAAATAAATAATAGGGTCATTATTAAAATGAAAGGCGACAGAATTAACCGATGGAGGTAATGAAATGATGTAATCTTTAAGCGAATTTCCAATTTTTTTAGTATGAATATTATCTAGACTTAATAGTCTTGAAAAATGTAGCCAGGAAAAACGTCTTGGAAAACGTCCTTTTAATTCCAGGCTTGAAGAATAACAATATTGCACCTCAAAGACTATCTTATTAACATGTTTGGGAAGATAAGCTAAGGCTTTTGCCACATGAGAGCTTGTAAATTGACCTACCTCGAAATCTCCCTTCAGGTAAATAATTTGTTTATGCCTGGGAAGAGTTGAAAAAAAATCACGTACTTCGTCAAAGGTTCTATAGTTTAACTTCTCTATTTCTAATCTTAACCAATTTTCATTGGAAATTGGGTATTCTTGCCCTTTGCTTCCTCTCATTTTCCGGTCTTTTTGTTCTATTACAAAAATTTCCTGTTCTTCTATCGTTAGACCCGCATTGATAGGAATGCATTCAAATGCCCGAGGAAATTCAGTCACTACCAACATATCCTCAGTTAAGTGATGCTTGAAAACAGTTTCATAGAGTGATTCTTTAGAAAAAGCCCCGGAATCAAGTTCATTTTGAGGAAAAAATTCAAACCCATGCAGGAAAATAGATTCGTTACCAAATTTCATGCTGGGATGTCTATTGCCAAATACCATTAAAGCAGTCCACAGGTAACGTGAACCTCTAAAGTGGCCGCCTTTAACATGGATTTTATTATCTTTAGTTGGAGTTCCTTTCATTTTAAAAAGTTCACTGGAAACCATAGCCATTGCATATCTAACACATGCGGCAGGCTTTTCCGTGGCATCATCATCAAAAAGCTCTTCACTTAACTCAATCCTTTGTTTGCTAAATTTTTTTTCCTCTTTTTTAGTTTCCATCTTATTTCCGTTGTAATTAGGTTTTTTTAGGATCCATGATAATTAAATCTGACCCCTTGTTTACGCAAAGTTCGAGCAGAATCATTATCTTCGGTTCGGGCGTTGAGCGGCTTGTTGCTGCGCTCTTTGCGCTGCTTGTTGTTGTGCCCTTTGAGCGGCCTGTTGCTGTGCCCTTTGAGCGGCCTGTTGCTGTG